>NZ_JAIOKW010000010.1:0-170028 GCF_020093335.1 Pseudomonas fluorescens group sp.
CTCCTGCGTGCCCCCACCATGAACCTCGCCCCCAACTTCCCCGAAGACCCCGTCATGCAGCAACTCCTGCAACTGCTGCACGAAGAAATCGGCCTGCCGAAACACAAGACGATCCGCCTGCAAACTTCACTCAATTTCGACCTCGGTTGCGATGGCGGCGAGGCCAAGCAACTGATGGAAGCGCTGGAGCAGGAATTTGCCCTCGACCTGGGTGACTACGACACTTATCGTTACTTCAACCCGCCGGTGTTTGATGTGTTCCTCAAACGCAGGGCCAAGGGGCGCGGCGAAAAAGTGCCGCTGACCATCGGCATGCTCTACCTGGCCATCAAGACCCATAGCTGGGATACGCAGACGCTGGAAAACCTGAGCTGAGGAAACACGAATTCCAGGCACACCGGAACTCAAATGTGGGAGGGGACTTGCCCCCGATAGCAGAGTGTCAGTCAGCAGATGTGCGGCTGATACACCGCCATCGGGAGCAAGCCCCCCACATTGGATCTCCGCTAAGTTGGCGAGCTGTGTTGCAAACATATGGACGTAACAATGGGCCTGCTGGGGGCCTGCTGGTCGGCGCTGTGGTTTTGCACATCGCCGGCTAACATTGCACCCACAAAAAAGCCGCCCACAAGAGGCGGCTTTTTCACAACGATGGACTCTTACAACTTAGGACCCGCAGCCTTGATCGCATCGCTCACTTCAAACTTCTTGAAGTTCTCGATGAACAGACCGGCCAGCGCCTTCGCCGCTTCGTCGTAAGCGGCCTTGTCAGCCCAGGTGTTACGTGGGTTCAACAGGCCAGTCTCAACGCCCGGCACTGCCAGTGGCACGTCGAGGTTGATGGTGTCGAGGTGTTCGGTTTCAGCACCGATCAACGCGCCGCTCTGGATCGCTGCGATCACACCGCGAGTGGTCGGAATGTTGAAGCGTTTGCCGACGCCGTAGCCGCCGCCGGTCCAGCCGGTGTTGACCAGGTAGACCTTGGAGCCGAAACCGCGGATGCGCTTGATCAGCAGCTCAGCGTATTCGCCAGCCGGACGCGGGAAGAACGGTGCGCCGAAGCAGGTGGAGAAGGTCGACTTGATGCCGCCGCCGGAACCCATTTCGGTCGAGCCCACCAGTGCGGTGTAGCCGGACAAGAAGTGGTAGGCCGCTTGTTCTTCGCTGAGGATCGACACGGGCGGCAGTACGCCGGTCAGGTCGCAGGTCAGGAAGATCACCGCGTTTGGCTCGCCGCCCAGGTTCTTCTCGGAACGCTTGGCGACGTGCTCCAGCGGGTACGCCGCGCGGCTGTTCTGAGTGAGGCTGACGTTGGTGTAGTCGGCGTGCTTGGCGTCGTCGATGACGACGTTTTCCAACACAGCGCCGTGCTTGATGGCTTTCCAGATGACCGGCTCGTTCTTCTCGGACAAGTCGATGCACTTGGCATAGCAACCGCCTTCGATGTTGAACACTACGCCCTCGCCCCAGCCGTGTTCGTCGTCACCGATCAGGTAACGGCTTTCGTCGGCGGACAGGGTGGTTTTGCCGGTGCCGGACAGACCGAAGAACAGGGTCACGTCGCCTGCTTCGCCGATGTTGGCGGCGCAGTGCATCGGCAGTACGTCGGAAGCCGGCAGCAGGAAGTTCTGCACCGAGAACATGGCTTTTTTCATTTCACCGGCGTAACGCATGCCGGCGATCAGGACTTTTTTCTGCGCGAAGTTGAGGATCACGCAACCATCGGAGTTGGTGCCGTCACGCTCTGGCACGCATTCGAAGTTGGCGACGTTGAGCACTTGCCACTCATCACGACCGGCCGGGTTGTATTTCGCCGGGTTGATGAACAGGCAACGACCGAACAGGTTCTGCCAGGCAGTCTGGGTGGTCATCTTCACAGCCAGGTAGTGGTCTTCGGCGGACCCTACATGCACGTGGGAAACGAAGTGCTCTTGCGCGTTGTTGAACGCTTCGACACGAGCCCACAGGGCATCGAACTTGTCGGCCGGGAACTTGCGGTTGATCGGGCCCCAGGCGATAGCGTCCTGGGTGGAAGGCTCTTCAACGATGAAACGATCGACTGGCGAACGGCCGGTACGGTGACCGGTTTCGACAACCAGCGCGCCAGTATCGGCAAGCACGCCTTCACCGCGCTGCAGGGCTTCTTTGACCAGATCGTCAACACTCAGATCGGTGTATACGGCGTTATTGGCTTGCGTCATGAGGTTCCCCGTCGGCCTATGGCCGAGTGCTCCAAACGTTTTGTAGTAGAAAGTTGCGCACTACTACCGCGAAAAAAGTGGGCCGGATTATGCCAGAAAAGCCCAAAAAGAGTAGGGCCCTCCCGTCAGAACAGCGCTAATCCGGCATTTGTCAGGTGATTTACCTGTGCTTAAACGTTTTAGTGGCGGGTATCGGAAGGGCTGTCGATGCCTGCGCCCGCGAATAATTGGGCAACATCGGCGGCATCGAACAGGTAACGCTCGTTGCAGAACTGGCAGTCAATCTCGATATTTCCACCGTGCTCAACCACCAGATTTTGCGCATCTTCAAGGCCCAGGCTGACCAACGCATTGGCCGAACGCTCGCGCGAGCAACTGCAGTTGAAGCGCAGGGACTGCTCTTCGAACAGGCGCACGGCCTCTTCGTGGTACAGGCGGTGCAGGATGGTTTCGTTGTCCAGGCCCAACAGCTCTTCAGCCGTCAGGGTGCCGGCCAGGGCGGTCAGCTTGCGCCAGCTGTCGGTGCGCTCATCGTCGTCCTTGATGCGGTCAGCCGGCAATTGCTGCAACAACAGGCCACGGGCCCGCTTGCCATCGGCATTGAGCCAGAACTTGGTGCCGACTTGCTGGGACATCACGAAATAGTTGGTGAAGCAGTCCGACAGGGTTTCGCCGTCCAGATCGACAATGCCCTGGTAGCGCTGGCCTTCGGTCGGGTCCACGGTGATCGCCAGCACGCCGTTGGCCATCAAGTCGGACAAGGTCGCATCCGGGGCAATCTGGTCCGCTTCGTAACGGGCCAGGCCGCGGATTTCCCGCTCGCTGGAACATTCGATCATCAGCATCGGAACCGGGCCTTCGGAGCGTGCCTGCAGAATCAGCAGACCGTCGAATTTCATGGTGCCTACCAGCAGCGAAGCGGCCGCCATCAGCTCGCCGAGCAGTTGCGCGACCGGCTCCGGATAGGGGTGCTTGGCGAGGACTTCGGCATAGCTGCGCTCCAGCGAGACCAGTTCGCCGCGGGCGTCGTTCTCGTCGAAGATGAAGCGTTGGGTGAAGTCGGTATCCGGTAGATCAGTCATAGGTCTGGGTATCTGAATTGATGACAAAATGATTACAAGGTTTATAAAATTAAACGCTTTAGCACCATCTTGGTGCGGCTTTCTCCTGGAAACAGAGAGCTTCATAGAGCGAAGAGGGACAGTTTATGAACAATCCGGGTTTGTTCCAAGCCAAGTGGAACCTCCGGCGATGGGCTCTTTGCAATCTACTCGCTATCGGACTGCTGTGTTTTTGGCTGTGGCCCACGGGGCAGATGCTGTGTGTGATTTTCGACGAGTGGCTGTTTCATCTGCTTAATGACCCGCTGGCAACCCACTCCACGTGGCTGCACATATGGGCTGTGGCCAGTTTGCGGCCTTTTGATGCGGTGGTCGGGGTGATTCTGCTGGCGCTGCTGATTCGCGGTGACTGGGTGTTCAAGGCCGTGCAGGTGCGCCAGGCAGTGTTAGGTTTTGTCGGTGTTCTGCTGCTGTTGTTGTTTATCCGCATGCTGTTTTCCAAACTCGCCGCGCAAATGGGCTGGCAACACAGCAGCCCGTCGATGGTGATCAGCGGAGCGGTGCAGATGAGTGACTATTTCCCTGGGCTGGAGAAGACCTGGGAATTGAAGGACCGTTCGAGCCAGAGCTTCCCGGGAGATCATGCTTCGGTGTTGTTGATCTGGGCGATGTTCATGACGGTATTCGCCAGGCGCTTCGGGCAACTTCTGGTGATCTGGGGGCTGGCACTGCTATTCATGATGCCTCGGCTGGTAGCGGGGGCGCATTGGGGGCAGGACGATTACATCGGCGGGGTGTTGCTGGCGCTGTTGGCGTTAGGCTGGGGGTATTACACGCCGTTTGCGGCAAAGGTATCGAGTGGGTTGTCGCGGGTATCGGCGCCGCTGTTTGGGCTGGCTGCTCGTCTACCAGTAGTGAGGCGAATGAGCGTCGTTAGAACTGCGCAATAATTTGTGGTGAGCGAGCTTGCTCGCGCTGGGCTGCGGAGCGGCCCCAAAAAAGGGAGCGCTGCGTACTCCAGCGCGGGGCAAGCCCGCTCACTACAAAAGCCCGTTCGATTGAGGCTAGTCATCGTTGCCACTGCCGCGAAACTTGAAGAGATCGCGACGTTGTTTCTTGCTCGGCTTGCCATCGGTGGTCATGCCTGTGGCGCCCGCCTTGCGCATGGCCGCCGCGTTTTCGCGCTTGGCGATACTGGCTTCGGTCTCGGTGTAGAGCGCCTGCGCTTCGGGCGCACCACGGCGCACGATGGAAAGCGCCTGGACGACGACCGTCTTTTCATCAAATCCAGTACGAATCTGGAACTCATCTCCGACGCGCGGCTCCTTGCCCGGCTTGCAGCGCTCACCCCGATGATGCACCTTGCCACTCTCGATAGCGGCCTTCGCCAAGGCACGGGTTTTATAGAATCGCGCTGCCCACAGCCACTTGTCCAGACGGACCTTTTCTTCCTCTTCCTGCTTTTGAGCCACTTGAATTCCTCGCTCTGAAAAATGTCGCAACCTTACCGTTGAAACCCTTCGACGCATAAACCCCAAGGCTCACCTAAGATACGCCAGGTAGCACCCTGTTTTCGCGAGGATACGCTGTGACCGACTTCCCCCTTTCACTCACCTCGCCCAACCAGCGCTGCGTGGGTTGCCAGCAAAGCGAGCCCTTGGGGTTCGATTTTGCGTTCGCCTACCAGCCTATCGTAGACCTTCGGGACCATTCGATCTTCGCCCACGAAGCCTTGGTGCGCGGCACCCACGGCGAAGGGGCGCTGTCGGTGCTGGACCAGGTCAACGAAAGCAACCGCTACCGCTTCGACCAACGTTGCCGAACCCAGGCGATAGCCGGGGCGGCGGCCCTGGGGATGCAAACCCACCTTTCGATCAACTTCATGCCCAATGCCGTGTACCGTCCGGAATTGTGTATCCGTAGCACCCTGGAAGCGGCTCGCGCACACAATTTTCCACTGAACCAACTGATTTTCGAGACACTGGAAAGCGAGCATGTAGATAACTATCGCCATTTGACCAATATTCTGCGTGAATACCGCGAATTCGGCTTCAAGACCGCCATCGACGATTTCGGCGCGGGCTATTCGGGGCTGAACCTGCTGGCCGATTTCCAACCTGACCTGATCAAACTCGACATGGCGCTTATCCGCGATGTTGACCAGGATCGTGTCCGTCAGGTCATCGTCCAGGGGATTGTCACAATCTGTGAGCAGTTGGGGGTTACTGTCATCGCCGAAGGCATCGAAAGTGCCGGCGAGCGCGACTTCCTGTCCGACTGCGGAATTTTTCTGATGCAGGGTTATTGGTTCGCCAAGCCTGCATTCAACGCCCTGGCCGAGGTTTCACCCCAGGCCTGGGCGAATTGACCGGTTACCCATATTGAAGACATTTGACCATTTGACCGTTGTGGGTCTGCGTGAGTGGGTGGCACTTCCCGACCTGGGAGTGGCAGGCCTGCGTGCGAAGATCGACACCGGTGCCAGCACCTCCAGCCTGCACGCCACCGATATCGAGCCGTTTGAGCGCGATGGTGAAAACTGGGTGCGCTTTACCGCGCACCTGGGCAGCGTGGTGCAACTGCGTCACCGTCGCTGCGAAGCGCCCCTGGTGACGATGAAAACCATCAAGAGCTCCAACGGTCATGCGCAGGTGCGCTATGTCATCAGCACTACGCTGGCGCTGGGTGATCGGGTCTGGCGGGTGGAATTTACCCTGGCCTGCCGCAAAGCCATGCGCTACCGCCTGTTGCTGGGCTCCAAGGCCTTGATTGACGGCCAGTTGGTGGTCAATCCCGGCATCAAGTACGTTCAAGACAAGCCGGTGTTCCCGGTCTCCACTATTTCTGCCCCAGGTGCTGCATGAAGATTGCTGTGCTGTCGCGAAACCCGCGTCTGTATTCCACCCGCCGCCTGGTTGAGGCCGGCGTCGAACGTGGCCACGAAATGGTGGTGATCGATACGTTGCGTGCCTACATGAACATTGCCAGCCACAAGCCGCAGATCCACTACCGGGGCAAGCCGCTGGAAGGGTTTGATGCCGTCATCCCCCGGATCGGTGCATCGGTGACGTTTTATGGCTGCGCGGTGTTGCGCCAGTTTGAAATGATGGGGGTGTTTCCCCTCAATGAATCCGTAGCCATTGCCCGATCACGGGACAAGTTGCGTTCGCTGCAGTTGCTGTCGCGCCGGGGAATCGGCCTGCCGGTGACCGGCTTTGCCCACTCTCCCGACGACATCCCCGACCTGATCGACATGGTCAATGGCGCGCCACTGGTGATCAAGGTGCTGGAAGGCACCCAGGGCATCGGTGTGGTGCTGTGTGAAACCGCGACAGCGGCGGAGTCCGTGATCGAGGCATTCATGGGCCTCAAGCAGAACATCATGGTGCAGGAATACATCAAGGAAGCCGGCGGGGCCGATATCCGCTGTTTCGTGGTGGGCGACAAGGTGATTGCGGCAATGAAGCGCCAGGCCAAGCCGGGGGAATTCCGCTCCAACCTGCACCGTGGCGGCAGCGCCAGCCTGATCAAGATAACCCCCGAAGAGCGCATGACCGCACTGCGAGCGGCCAAGGTGATGGGGTTGAGCGTGGCGGGTGTGGATATCCTGCGCTCCAACCACGGCCCCCTGGTGATGGAGGTGAATTCATCGCCAGGGCTGGAAGGGATCGAGACCACCACGGGGAAAAATGTGGCAGGGATCATCATTGAGCATCTGGAGAAGAATGGCGGGCCGAATATGACTCGGACCAAAGGCAAGGGCTGATTAAACCCTGCTTTTGAAACGCCACAAACCAATATGGGAGCCTGCTCCCATATTGGCTGTGCGTTGTTGCTTAGACTGCGTCTCTAGGCAGCATCAAACCAAGCGGCAAGCGCACACGCGCTTCCAGGCCACCTTCTTCGCGGTTGCGTAACTCAACATTGCCGCCATGCATCGAGGCAATCCGCCGCACAATCGCCAACCCCAGGCCAGTCCCTTTGCCCCCACGAGCACGGTCGCCACGGGTGAACGGGTTGAAAATGCCCTCCAATTCGTCCGGGTCGATACCTGCCCCCCGGTCCATCACGCTCAACACCACATAGGGCGCGGCACTGTCGCCAGACACATAGGCCGCCACTTCCACATCGGAGCCTGCGTGGTGCAAGGCGTTGCCAATCAAGTTGTTCAACAGGCGCTTCATCGATACCCGACGCAACGCAAACGGTTGGATCGGCTCCAGGCGCATGCGTACCTGCTCACCGTTCTGGTTGTAGGGCGCGACGACCTCACGCACCAAGTCCGTCAGGTCGACCTCTTCTACCACCTCATCACGGCCATCGCGGATAAACGCCAGGAACTGGTCGAGAATAGCGTCCATGTCCTCAATGTCGCGGACCATGTCGTCGGTAAGGTCGGTATGGTTGCCCATCAACTCCAGCGACAAGCGCAGTCGCGTCAACGGTGTGCGCAAGTCATGGGAAACCCCCGCCAGCATCAGCTCGCGTTCGCGACCCGCCTGCTCGACGTCCTCCGCCATCTGGTTGAACGCGCCGTACACCTCGGTCATCTCACTGGGGGTATCGCTGACCGGCAGGCGCACACTGCGCCCCTGCCCCAGCTGACGGGCGGCAAACACCAGGCGTTTAAGTGGCTGGTTGAGCTGACGGACGAAAATCCACGCGGACGCCGTTGAAAGCAATCCGATGGCGAGGAACCATCCCAATACATTCCAGATTTTTTGTCCGCGCAACGGGTGCGGGTAAAGCGGCACCTTGATCCAGGCATCGCCAAGGCTCGGCGCTCTTACCCACAGTGCGGGAGAAACATGCATGCGAAGGCGCACTTCAGTGTCCTCTCCCAGTTCGTCGCGCATCTGGCGCTGGTAGATCTCGCTGTACGGCCAGTGCTGCTCGCCTTCGGGCACACCGGCCCCTTCGACCCGAATCAGCGTCGACGCCTTTGCCACCTTTTCGCGGTTCTCAGGATCTACGGCCCAGTAGGCACGCAAGGTCAAGGCAACACCGTGGGCGTACTGCCGGTCCACCAGCACGTCTTCGTTCATCAACAGATAAACCAGCGTGAGTGCCTTGGAAAACAGAACGACGATCAGCACCAGCCAAAGGGTGCGAGAGAAGAAACTTTGCGGGAACCACAGCGGGGTTTTCATAGAAGACAGCTAGATACCTTGCAGGAACGAGCGGCGCTCGCAGAATTGCAGACGCCGGGCATCCCGTCGACTCTGGTGGAGTCAAACACCGAGAGGCCCGCCCCGCAAATCATCGGTCAACTGGTTTTATTGCCATCCGGCACAAACACATAACCCACGCCCCACACCGTCTGGATGTACCGTGGCTTGGACGGATCCGGCTCGATCATCCTGCGTAGACGGGAGATCTGCACGTCGATAGAGCGCTCCAGGGCGTCCCATTCCCGGCCACGGGCCAGATTCATCAGCTTATCGCGTGTCAGGGGCTGGCGAGCGTTCATCACCAGAGCCTTGAGCACGGCGAATTCGCCGGTGGTCAGCATATGTACTTCATCGCCACGCTTGAGCTCACGCGTGGCCAGCGATAGTTCGTAGTCGCCAAAGGTCACGCTTTCGTCTTCGCTGCCCGGTGCGCCCGGCACAGGCAGGGCTTGGCGACGCAGTACGGCTTTGACCCGGGCCATCAGCTCATCAGGGTTGAACGGCTTGGCCAGGTAATCATCGGCGCCCAGTTCGAGGCCCTTGATGCGGCTCAGCTCATCACCCTTGGCGGTGAGCATGATGATGGGAATCTGGTTGTTCGCGCCGCGCAGGCGTTTGCAGGCGGTCAGGCCGTCTTCGCCGGGCAGCATGAGGTCGAGTACGACCAGGTTGAATACCTCACGCCCCAGCAGACGGTCCATCTGCTCGGTGTTCGGCACCGCGCGGGCGCGGTAGCCCTTGGAGTTGAAGAAACGCTCCAGCAGGCTGCTCAGCCCTGGATCGTCGTCAACGATGAGAATTTTTTCGCCTTCAGCAGTTTGTGCAGTGCTGCTCATTGGATGCTCCTCTTATCTCGGCGCGCATTATGGCCTAGCTGCCGTTATACGCACCGTGTGCATTGTTAGCAGATTTTTCCTCTACTGCCAGCGAACCCGCGCCCTACAACCGTTGGCGCAATCCCCCCCAAGGGCAGAACGCTGGTTATAATGCGGCGCCGTCGTGCAGGGCAACGTCAGATCGTTACCGTTTGATGCCGAGGCTTTTTTCACCCGCTTGTCGTGATTTTTTCGATTTCGAGGGTCAATAGGCTGCCTCTTGACCCAGGCAGCGGCGCCAGTCGGGCCGCTCAACCAGCCTCCCAAGGCCTTGTTCTCCGGGCCTGCGAGCTGCTTTTAAGAATTTCAGGTGGTTTTATGGACAGCATCAACAGCCGCATCGCCGAGGAACTCGGTGTACGCCCACAACAGGTCGAAGCGGCCGTCGCTCTACTGGATGAAGGCTCCACGGTGCCTTTCATCGCCCGTTACCGTAAAGAAGTGACCGGCAGCCTCGACGACATCCAATTGCGGCACCTGGAAGAGCGCCTGCGCTACCTGCGAGAACTCGACGAACGGCGTATCAGCATTCTCGCCAGCATCGAGGAACAGGGCAAGTTGACCCCGCAGCTTGAGCGCGACATCAAGCTCGCCGACACCAAGACCCGTCTCGAAGACCTCTACCTGCCGTACAAACAGAAGCGTCGCACGAAGGGCCAGATCGCCCTGGAAGCCGGCCTGGGCGAGCTGGCTGACGGCCTGTTCAACGACCCGTCGCTGACCCCGGACACCGAAGCGGCCCGTTTCATCGACGCCGAAAAAGGCGTCGCCGACGTCAAGGCCGCCCTGGAAGGCGCCAAGTACATCCTCATGGAGCGCTTCGCCGAAGACGCCAGCCTGCTGGAGAAACTGCGTACTTACCTCAAGCAGGAAGCCATTCTCAGCGCCCGCGTCATCGCCGGCAAAGAGGAAGAAGGCGCCAAGTTCCGCGATTACTTCGAGCACGACGAACCGCTCAAGAGCATGCCGTCCCACCGTGCGCTCGCCATTTTCCGTGGCCGCAACGAAGGCATTCTCAGTTCCGCGCTGAAGGTCGGCGACGAGCTGCCGGGCACCATGCACCCGTGCGAAGGCATGATCGGTCAACAATTCGGCATCCAGAATCAGAACCGTCCTGCGGACAAATGGCTCGGTGAAGTGGTGCGCTGGACCTGGAAGGTCAAGCTCTACACCCACCTGGAAACCGACCTGCTCGGCGAGCTGCGCGACGGCGCCGAAACCGAGGCGATCAACGTCTTCGCCCACAACCTGCATGACCTGCTGCTGTCGGCCCCAGCCGGCCCGCGCGCCACCCTGGGCCTCGACCCAGGCCTGCGTACCGGCTGCAAGGTCGCCGTGGTCGACGCCACCGGCAAGCTGCTGGACCACGCCACTGTGTATCCGCATGTGCCGCACAATAAATGGGACCAGACCCTGGCGATACTTGCCGCCCTGTGCGCCAAGCACGCGGTGGACCTGATCGCCATCGGCAACGGCACCGCCAGCCGTGAAACCGACAAGCTGGCCGCCGAACTGATCAAAAAATACCCAGCCATGAAGATGACCAAGGTCATGGTCTCCGAAGCCGGTGCTTCGGTGTACTCGGCGTCGGAACTGGCGTCCAAGGAGTTCCCGGACCTCGACGTGTCGATCCGTGGCGCGGTGTCCATCGCCCGTCGCCTGCAGGATCCCCTGGCCGAACTGGTGAAGATCGACCCTAAATCCATCGGCGTCGGCCAGTACCAGCACGACGTGTCGCAGCTGAAACTGGCGCGCGGCCTGGATGCGGTCGTGGAAGACTGCGTAAACGCCGTGGGCGTGGACGTGAACACGGCCTCCGTGGCACTGCTGGCGCGTATTTCCGGCCTTAACGCCACGCTGGCGCAGAACATCGTCACTCACCGTGACGAAAACGGCGCCTTCAAAACCCGTGCGGCACTGAAAAAAGTCGCACGCCTGGGTGAAAAAACCTTCGAACAATCCGCCGGCTTCCTCCGCGTAATGAACGGTGACAACCCGCTGGACGCTTCGGCGGTTCACCCGGAAGCCTACCCGCTGGTGCAACGCATCGCCGCCGAGACCGACCGTGACATCCGTTCGCTGATCGGTGACGCCGCGTTCCTCAAGCGCCTGGACCCAAAGAAGTACACCGACGAAACCTTCGGCGTACCGACCATCACCGACATCCTGCAAGAGCTGGAAAAACCTGGCCGCGACCCACGTCCCGAGTTCAAGACTGCCGAGTTCCAGGACGGCGTCGAAGACCTCAAGGACCTGCAGCTGGGCATGATCCTGGAAGGTGTGGTCACCAACGTGACCAACTTCGGCGCCTTTGTGGACATCGGCGTGCATCAGGACGGTTTGGTGCACATCTCCGCGCTTTCGGAGAAATTCATCAAGGATCCACGCGAAGCGGTAAAAGCCGGTGATGTGGTCAAGGTCAAGGTCATGGAAGTCGACATCCCACGCAAACGCGTCGGCCTGTCGATGCGCATGAGTGACACCCCCGGCGAAAAAATTGACGGTGCCCGTGGCGCACGCCCAGGCTCGGCGCCGCGCCAGTCGCAAAACAATGCACCGCGCAAGGAAGCCGCCACGGCAGCCCCAAGCAACAACGCCATGGCCTCGCTGTTCGCCAACGCCAAACAGTTGAAGAAACGCTGATGGAGATCCCGGCCGGGTTGACCCAGAGCGCATTCAGCGAGCTGATCGGCTGCCGCCTGCAGCGCCTTGAAGAAGGCGTTGCCGAGGTGGCCCTGACCCTGGAGCCGCACTTGCGCAACCGCGCGGGCAAACTCCATGGTGGGGCGATTTTCAGCCTGGTGGACATTACGATGGGGCTGGCCTGTTCCAGCTCACATGGTTTCGACCAGCAGAGCGCGACCATCGAGTGCAAGATCAATTACATCCGCGCCGTGGAAGACGGCGACGTGCTGTGCACCAGCCGGGTGATTCATGCCGGCCGCCGCACGCTGGTGGTCGAGGCGGATGTGTACCAGGACGAAAGACTTGTCGCAAAAGCGCAGGGCACCTTCGCTGTCCTATAGCTCCTCACCCTCGATTTGAGTTAATTTCGGCGCTGCGACAACAGCGTCGGAATTTTCTTGCCGCGCTGTAGCCAAATTCATGGAGTGAAGTAGGCATTTTCACAGCGGGTCAAATCGACTCTAAACCAGGCGATAACGCCAGTTTTAACTTCACCCTTGTAGACCGTCCTGCCCACCCCCATATTGGGGCGACTGACGCGTGAAGGAATCCAACTTGAGCGAACTTCTCAACCGCCGCCTGGCTTTGCTCGGCAAGCGCGAACACCTCTCCCTGCTAGAGCAGTGCTTGCACGGCATCGAGCGCGAATGCCTGCGCGTCACGGGTGAGGGTCGCCTGGCACAAACGCCGCACCCCGAAGCCTTGGGCGCCGCGTTGACCAACGAACTGATCACCACCGACTACTCGGAATCGCTGCTGGAGTTCATCACTCCCGCGCTGCCCAACCCGGCCGATACCCTGAGCAGCCTGGACAAGATCCACCGCTTTGCCTACACCAAGCTCGGCAGCGAATACCTGTGGAGCCCCTCGATGCCGTGCCCGTTGCCGGCCGAGGAAGATATTCCGATTGCCTACTACGGCACCTCCAATATCGGCCAGCTCAAGTACGTGTATCGCAAGGGCCTGGCCCTGCGTTACGGCAAGACCATGCAATGCATCGCCGGCATCCACTACAACTTTTCCCTGCCGGAAGCGTTGTGGCCGTTGCTCAAGGAGACTGAAGGGTTCGTCGGCACCGACCGCGACTACCAGTCCACCGCCTACATCGCGCTGATCCGTAATTTCCGTCGCTATAGCTGGCTGCTGATGTACCTGTTCGGTGCCTCGCCAGCCCTGGACGCCGGTTTCCTGCGCGGTCGTTCGCACCAGTTGGAAGTCTTGGACGCCGACACCCTGTACCTGCCGTACGCCACCAGCCTGCGCATGAGCGACCTGGGTTACCAGAGCAACGCCCAGGCCGGCCTTACGCCGTGCTACAACGACCTGGCCAGCTATACCGACAGCCTGCGCGAAGCGGTGGCAACGCCCTATGCGCCGTACGTCGAGGTCGGCACCCACAAGGATGGTGAGTGGGTGCAGCTCAACACCAACATCCTGCAGATCGAAAACGAGTACTACTCCAACATCCGTCCCAAGCGCGTGACCTACACCGGCGAGCGGCCGATCCAGGCGTTGGTGGCGCGTGGCATCCAGTACATCGAAGTGCGCTGCCTGGACATCAACCCGTTCCTGCCAATGGGCATTGACCTGCCGGAATCGCGTTTCCTCGACGCCTTCCTGCTGTACTGTGCGCTGAACGACAGCCCGCTGTTCGCCGACAACGAGTGCGGCAACGCCACCTCCAACTTCCTCAGCGTGGTCAAGGAAGGTCGCCGTCCGGGCCTGCAACTGCAGCGCCAGGGCCAGGCGGTGGACATGAAGGAATGGGCCGCCGAGCTGTTGGAGCAGATCGCACCGCTGGCCGCCTTGCTGGATGAGAGCCACGGCATTACCGAGCACAGCCAGGCGCTGGACGCTCAGTTGGCCAAGGTCAAGGACCCGTCCCTGACGCCATCGGCCCAGGTGCTGGCGGCGATGGCCGAGCGTAAGGAAAGTTTTGCGCAGTTTTCCCTGCACCAGAGCCAGCTGCACGCCGAGCACTTCCGCAAGGAGCCGCTGCCGGCCGAAGAGCAGACACGCTTTGAACAGCTGGCACGCACGTCGCTGGCACAGCAGGCGGAGCTGGAGCAGAACGAAGTGGGCGATTTCGATGTGTTTGTCGGCTCCTACCAAGCCAGCATCCTCGCCATCAGCAACTAAAAAATGTTGGGGTAATTTACTGTAGTGAGCGGGCTTGCCCCGCGCTGGGTGGCGAAGCCGCCCCAATAAGGCAACCGCATTGCTTCAGTTAACATGCGGCGCCAGATTTTAGGGCGGCTTCGCCACCCAGCGCGGGGCAAGCCCGCTCACTACAGGGCAACATTTTTCTCCTCATAAGCTAATTCGAAAATGTTATTTATTTTCGAATTCTTAGATCATTTAGTCTCCTCACACGCCGACCCTCGGCCGCCTGATTGAGGAGCTTCCCCTTGAAACTGCTAACCCCTCTGCGCCTCTTGGCCGCGTTGTCCCTGGCCGGTGCCAGCCTGTTTGCCCAGGCGGCGGATGTGACCATCGCTTACCAGACCACCGTGGACCCGGCCAAAGTCGCCCAGGCCGACGGTGCCTATGAAAAAGCCACCCACGCCAAGATCGACTGGCGCAAATTCGACAATGGCGCCGACATCATCGCCGCCATCGCTTCCGGCGACGTACAGATCGGCTACCTCGGTTCCAGCCCGCTGACGGCTGCGATCACCCGCAAAGTGCCGGTGGAAACCTTTCTCGTCGCCACCCAGATCGGCGGCGCCGAAGCCCTGGTGGCGCGCAACGGCTCAGGGATCAACAGCCCGCAGGACCTGATCGGCAAGAAAGTCGCCGTGCCCTTCGTGTCCACCGGGCACTACAGCCTGCTCGCCGCGCTGAAGCACTGGAACATCGACCCGTCCAAAGTGACCATCCTCAACCTCGCGCCACCGGCAATCATCGCGGCCTGGAAGCGTGGTGATATCGACGCGACCTACGTGTGGGACCCCGCCCTGGGCGTCGCCAAAGAGAACGGCAAGGTGCTGATCACCTCCGGCGAACTGGCCAAGTTCGGCGCGCCGACCTTCGATGCGTGGATCGTGCGCAAGGACTTCGCCGAGAAGCACCCGGAAATCGTCACCGCGTTCGCCAAAGTTACCTTGGACGCCTACGCCGCTTACCGCAAAGACCCACAAGCCTGGCTCGCCGACAAAGGCAACGTCGACAAACTGGTCAAGCTCTCCGGCGCCAAGGCCAGTGACATCCCCTTGCTGCTGCAAGGCAACGTCTACCCGCTGGCCGCTGACCAAGTGACCCTGCTGGGCGCACCGACCACCAGAGCCGTCACCGATACCGCTGCGTTCCTGAAGGAACAAGGCAAGGTCGACGCGGTGCTGCCGGACTACGCCCCATACGTCAGTGCCAAATTCATCACTCACTGATTGAGGAGTTCATTGCGATGGCCTTGCTACAACTGGAGCGCATCAGCGCACAGTACCAAGGCGCCACAGAACCGGTACTGTCAGACATTTCACTCGACCTGGGGCCCCAGCAATTGCTGGTGGCCCTCGGCCCGTCCGGCAGTGGCAAGACTTCGCTGTTGAACCTGATTGCCGGCTTTGTCGAACCGTCTGCCGGGCGCATCACCCTCGATGGTGTGCCGGTCAACGGCCCCAGCGCCGAGCGCGGCGTGGTGTTCCAGGACGACGCCCTGCTGCCCTGGCAGGACGTACTGGCCAATGTCGGCTTCGGCCTGGAGCTGGCCGGTGTGCCCAAGGCGCAACGCGAAGTCCGCGCCCGGGAAATGCTCGCGCTGGTTGACCTCGCCGGTTTCGACAGCCGCCGTATCTGGCAGCTTTCCGGCGGCCAGAAGCAACGTGTCGGCCTGGCCCGCGCGTTGGCTGCCGACCCGCGCGTACTGCTGATGGACGAACCCTTCGGCGCCCTCGATGCCTTCACCCGCGAGCAGATGCAGGAGCTGTTGCTGCAAGTCTGGCGGCGCACGGCCAAGCCGGTGTTCCTGATCACCCACGACATCGAAGAGGCGGTATTTCTCGCCACCGACCTGATCCTGCTGGCACCCAACCCCGGCCAGATCGTCGAACGCCTAAGCCTGGACTTCGGCCAGCGCTACGCCGCCGGTGAATCGGCGCGGGCGATCAAGTCCGACCCGCGCTTTATCGAAACCCGCGAACACGTGCTGAGTAAAGTGTTCTCCCAACGGCAGGTGTCCGCATGAGCAGCTACGAACTCCCCGCCACCACCACCCAGCCAGTGGCGCACGCGGTTATCCCGGTGCGTCGCAGCTTGAGTACGCGCTGGATCAGCCTGCTGACCCTGTTCACCTTGTTGGCCCTCTGGTGGGCCGTGACCGCCACCGGTTTGATCGAACCCTTATTCCTGCCACCGCCGTCCGCCGTGCTGCAAAAAGGCTGGCTGTTGGCGACAAGCGGCTACATGGATTCCACCTTGTGGCAGCATTTGGGCGCGAGCCTCAGCCGTATCGGCCTGGGCCTGGGTTTTGCCGTGCTGACCGCCGTGCCCGTGGGCATTGCCATCGGTTCCAATCGTATCGCCCGGGGTGTGCTCGACCCACTGATCGAGTTCTACCGACCGATCCCACCCCTGGCCTATCTGCCGTTGATCGTGATCTGGTGCGGCATCGGCGAGCTGTCCAAGGTGCTGCTGATTTACCTGGCGATCTTTGCGCCCATTGCCATCGCCACGGCCACCGGCGTGCGCACGGTCGACCCGGCCAAGCTGCGCGCCGCGCAGTCGCTGGGCGCCAGCCGTGCGCAGTTGATTCGTCATGTGATCCTGCCGAGCGCCCTGCCCGATATCCTCACCGGCGTACGCATC
This sequence comes from Pseudomonas fluorescens group sp., assembly GCF_020093335.1. NCBI lineage: Bacteria > Pseudomonadati > Pseudomonadota > Gammaproteobacteria > Pseudomonadales > Pseudomonadaceae > Pseudomonas > Pseudomonas fluorescens group sp. The sequence goes on from NZ_JAIOKW010000010.1 coordinate 16,797, forward strand.
GGGCTGGGTGTGGGTTGGTCGACATTGGTCGCCGCAGAATTGATCGCCGCCACCAGCGGCCTGGGCTTCATGGTGCAGTCAGCGGCGCAGTTCCTGGTCACCGACGTGGTGGTGCTGGGGATCCTGGTCATCGCCTTGATCGCCTTCGCCATGGAAATGGGCTTGCGTGCACTGCAACGCAAACTGGTGCCTTGGCATGGCCAGGCACATTGAGTGAGAACCGCATGAGCAGCCTGACCGTTACCCCCTTAAGTACCGCACTGGGCGCCCAGATCAGTGGCGTCGACATCACCCAGCCGCTGGACCTCGAGCAGCGCCACGCCATTGAACAGGCGTTGCTCACGCACTCGGTACTGTTCTTCCGAGGCCAAGCCATCAACCCGCAGCAGCAAGCGCGGTTTGCGGCGAATTTCGGCGACCTGCATATCCACCCGATCTACCCCAACGTACCGGAACAGCCCGAAGTGCTGATCCTCGACACCGCCGTCACCGACGTGCGCGACAACGCCGTGTGGCACACCGACGTGACCTTCCTGCCCACCCCGGCGCTCGGTGCGGTGCTCAGCGCCAAGCTGCTGCCGGCGTTTGGTGGCGACACGTTGTGGGCCAGCGGGATCGCGGCGTATGAGGCATTGTCCGAACCGTTCAAACGGTTGCTCGACGGGCTGACCGCGACGCATGACTTCACCAAATCCTTCCCGCTGGAGCGCTTTGGCAACACCGCCGAAGACCTGGTGCGCTGGGAAGAAACCCGCAAGAAGAACCCGCCGCTGTCACACCCGGTGGTGCGTACGCATCCCGTCAGTGGCCGCAAATCACTGTTTGTCAGCGACGGCTTCACCACCAAAATCAACGAACTGGAACCGGCCGAAAGTGAAGCGATTCTGAAACTTCTGTTCGCCCACGCGACACGCCCGGAGTTCACCATTCGCTGGCGTTGGCAGGAAAACGATGTGGCGTTTTGGGATAACCGCGTGACGCAGCATTACGCGGTGGATGACTACCGGCCGCAACGGCGGGTGATGCATCGGGCCACGATTTTGGGGGACATCCCCTTCTAAAGCCTGGCATAAATCAAATGTGGGAGGGGGCTTGCCCCCGATGGCAGTTTGTCAGTCAACCAATCACTGACTGATCTACCGCTATCGGGAGCAAGCCCCCTCCCACATTGACCGGTTATTCAGCAGTGGAGGGTTTTTCCCACAGGTTGATCCCGCCTTCCTGCGCGAACCGATCAATCTCCGCCAGTTCTTCGGCGCTGAAGCTCAAATTCTTCAACGCCCCGACGTTTTCAATAATCTGCTCCGGCCGGCTCGCACCAATCAACGCACTGGTCACCCGTGGATCACGCAACGTCCAGGCCAATGCCAGTTGCGCCAGGCTCTGGCCACGCCGCTGGGCAATTTCATTCAGCGCCCGCACGTGGGCGATGTTGGCTTCGGACAGGTGCTTGGCCTGCAACGAACCACCACCCGGACGATTCACTCGCGCATCGGCCGGCACGCCGTTGAGGTATTTGTCGGTCAGCAGCCCTTGGGCCAGCGGCGTGAAGGCAATCACCCCGGCACCGAGTTCTTCGGTGGTGTCCAGCAGGTCTTTTTCCACCCAGCGGTTGAGCAGGTTGTAAGCCGGTTGGTGGATCAGCAGCGGCACTTTCCACTCATTGAGCAGGGCGGCGATTTCGCGGGTTTTTACCCCCGAATAGGACGAGATACCGATGTACAACGCCTTGCCTTGCTGCACGGCGGTGGCGAGGGCGCTGGCGGTTTCTTCCAGCGGGGTGTCGGCGTCAAAACGGTGGGAGTAAAAAATATCCACGTAGTCAACGCCCAGGCGCTGCAGGCTCTGGTCCAGGCTCGCCAGCACGTATTTGCGCGAACCGCCGCCCTGGCCGTAAGGACCGGGCCACATGTCCCAACCGGCCTTGCTGGAGATGATCAGTTCATCGCGGTAGTGCTTGAAGTCTTCGCGCAGCAAACGGCCGAAGTTGATCTCGGCGCTGCCATAGGGCGGGCCGTAGTTGTTGGCCAGGTCGAAGTGGTTGATCCCCAGGTCGAACGCGGTGCGCAGCAGGGCGCGCTGGGTGTCGATCGGGGTGCTGTCGCCAAAGTTGTGCCACAGGCCCAGGGACAGTGCCGGCAGCACCAATCCACTGCGGCCTACGCGGCGATACGGGATAGATTCATAGCGGTTTTCGGCAGCAATGTAAGTCATCGAATCCTCTCTTGGACGTAGGCAAATAAGGCCTGGGAATAACGATATTCCCAGGCCTTTTAACCAGCTGAATCGCTTAAGTCTGCCTGTCCGTTTTACAGCAATTTCCTACCAGAGTGGAACGACATAGCTGACATAGAGGCGGTTTTCATCCTGCACGGTGGCGCCGGTGATATCCGGGCTGGCGTGGGCGTTTTTCCAGGTCACACCGAGGCCTTTGAGGGTGCCAGTGGGTACTTGATAAGCCACGGCAACGTCACGCTCCCATTCACTCGTAGTGCCCTGCGCCGTGCGGATGTCATCGCCGTGGGCGTAGCCGGCGGAGAACGTCAGGCCGGTGAGGCCGAGTTTGCCGAAGTCATATTTGTACTGCGCCAGCCAGGTGCGCTCACCGGCATGCTGGAATTTATTCAACTGCAGGTTGGTCAGCGCCGGGGTGTCGGCACCTGAACCGGGGCCCTGGCGGTTGTCGCCGCTGTTCAGGCCGGAATCCAGGTACGGGAAGTCGCTGTCGCCGCTGTTCTTCTGGATCCCCAGGCCGACGGTGTGGCCGTCCAGGCTGTAGCTCTCGAGCAAGCTGGCGGTGGTCTGGTTGATGCGGCCTTTGCCGGTGCCGTCACCGTAGAGGCCGGCCGCCGCAAAGTCTTTGTCGCCATCGGCGTTGCCGCCCACGCCCAGGCTGCGGAACACGCGCACGTCGGTGTCGATGGCGCCCACGGACAAAGCGTCATGGCGCTTGGCGCCGAGGAAGAACTGCTGGTAGTAATCCTCAAGGTTGGAGTACCACAGGCTGACCGTGGTGTTCTGTAGGCCGGTGTAGTCCGCGCCGCCGAACAGGAAGCGATCACTCTCTTGGGTCCCCCCGGCAGTGATCATGCCCTGGTCGCCGGTTTCGTTGCGGATCTTGGTCTTGAAGATATCGCCGCCGGTGAAGGTGAAGTCGCTGAGGTCCTTGGACACCAGCTGCACACCCGTGTTGGTCTGCTGGTACAGGCGCCCGTCGGTGTTGGCCAGTACTGGGTTGTTGCCGTAGAGCGTACCGACGCGCAGTTCATCCTTGGCAAAACGCATCTTGAGCGTCGGGCTCAGCACGCCGAACTGGTCGGCGGACTTGCCGTTGTCCAGCGGGAACATGCTGCCGGGGTAACGGCCCTGGTGATCCTTGTCGTTGAGGTCGCCACCCGAGTCCAGTTTCAGCCCGTAGAACGCCTGCAGATCCAGGCCAAACCCCACCGGCCCGTCGGTGTAGCCGGACTTGAAGTTGAACTCGAAGCCCTGGCCCCAATCGCGAATGCTGTGGGCCTTGGCGTTGCTGTTCACCACATCACGCCCCTGCTGGTTGAGATAGCGATTGAGCAGGGTCACATCAGCGTGGCTGTCATCGATAAAATCGGCATGGGCGGACAGCATAAAGCTTGCCATGGCGGCACCCACCATGGGGCTTAATAACGTCTTCATCGGCACCGGTCTCCGTCACTGTTTTGAAATGAAAGCGTCAAACGCTTCACACAATTACGCAGTGGCCAGATGACAGTTGCGCGTCAAACCGAGGGTTTGACGGATGAAATTAAATTTAAGAAAGCCCTCTAGGACGGGGCTTTGCGGGGTTTTAAGGAGCGGGCAAGCCCGCTCCCACAGGCGACTAACGTACCAAGTGCAGGAACTGCAGATGCCGTTCGTACTGGTCGAGGATGTCGTTGATGATCTGCTCCTTGGTGTAGCCCACCAAGTCGTAGTCCTGGCTGCCCTCGCTCAAGTGCACTTCCGCCCGGTAGTAGCGACGGTTGTTGAGCTCTTTGGAGCCCATGCCACCACGGGCGAAGGACGGTGTGAAGTAACCGCGCATCTGCACCTGGTAGACGAAGGGATGCTCTTCGCCATGGCCGATTTCCAGGCTCACGCTGTCGTTGGCCGGGTCGGGCTGAGTCACCACATTCAGGCCCTTCTCGACAAACACCGCCGTCACTTCTTCGATGGCCGGACGCACCGTTGCCTCAAGGAAGCGGTACACCTCGTCACGCGACGGGAAGTGCACAGCCTGGCTCAGGCGCTGACGCCAGCCGCCACGCCCCTTGCGCGCCGCCGAGATCGGCGCCAGCGAATGCAGCTGGGCGATCTGCTTCTGCGATTCCAGGTGGAAGGCTTTGTGCAGTCCCCACATCATCAGCAGCAGGATCATCGAGAACGGCAACGAGGTCAGCACCACCGCTGACTTGAGCGAATCGATACTGCCGGCGAACAACAAGGCACTGGTGACCAGCGCGGTCATCGCCCCCCAGAACACCCGCAGCCACTTCGGCCCGTCTTCATCGGCGTTGCCGCCCTTGGACGACAGCGTCGACAGCACGACGGTGCCCGAGTCCGCCGAGGTGACGAAGAACACGAAGCTGATAAACACCGTGACCGCGATGACGGTCTTGCTCCACGGGTAGGTTTCCAGCAGCAGGTAGAGGCTCATCGACGGGTCATCGATGGCCGACTGGCCGAGTGCGGCCATGCCGTGGTTGAGCACTTGGTCGATGGCGCTGTTGCCGAAAATCGACATCCACGCCAGGGTAAAGCCCAGCGGGATCAGCAGTACGCCGAAGACGAATTCACGGATGGTACGACCACGGGAAATACGCGCGATAAACAGGCCCACGAACGGCGACCATGCGATCCACCAGGCCCAGTAGAACACGGTCCAACCGCCCAGCCAGTCGCTCGGTTTATCGTAGGCGTACACGTCGAAGCTCTTGGTCGGCAAGGCGCCCAAGTAGTCACCGATGTTCTGGATCAAGGTGTTGAGCAAGTGCTGGGTGGGCCCGGCGAACAACACGAACAGCAGCAGCGCACAGGCCAGCAGCATGTTGATGTCGGACATCACCCGCACGCCTTTATCGACGCCGGCCACGGCGACCAGGATCGCGGCGCCCATCATCAGGGTGATCAAGCCGACCTGGATCCACTGGGTGTGGGCGATGCCAAACAGGTAATCGAGCCCGGAGTTGAGGTGCAGCACACCAAAGCCCATATCGGCGCCGAGGCCGAACACCGTGGCGATGATGCCGAAGCCATCCACCGCATAACCGATAGGGCCGTTGATGCGCTTGCCGATCAGTGGGTACAGCGCCGATCGCAATGCCAGCGGCAGGTTATGCCGGTAAGCGAAGTACGCCAAAGCCATGCCGACAAAGGCGAACACGCCCCAGCCATGCAAGCCCCAATGCAGAAACAGCACCTGCATGGCCTGACGCGCGGCGTCGGCGTTGAGCGGCGCGCCCTGTGGCGGTTGCACCAGGTGCGTCAGCGGCTCGGACACGCAGAAAAAGAACAGCGTGATGCTGATGCCGGCGGCGAACAGCATGCCGGCCCAGGACAGGTAACTGAATTCGGGCTCGTCGTGGTCGGCACCGAGTTTTATCTTGCCGTAGCCCGATAGCGCGGTGACCACCACGAAGACCAGATACAGGGTCATCGCCAACATGTAGTACCAGCCGACCGTATTGGCCGCCCAGTTTTGCGCCGCCAGCAACCAGGCACCGGCCTGTTGCGGGATAGCGATGACCGTGATGCCGAACAGCAGGATGAAGGTCGCGGCAAAGTAGAAGACGGGCGCATTCATGCGCACCATGCCGCTGGCTGGGGTGGACGATGCACTCATGAACGATGCACCCCTGGTGTGTGAGATGTGGCTGTCAATAACGGACTCAGCAAAGGTAAGCCTCCTGTTGTGAGCGGGCAGCGAACCACCGGGTTTAACTTGAACGAGCATTCAAGTTAAACATGGATAGGCGGTCTGGGACTAATCGCAAGGCTGAGTGGTAGGTGATTCCTACACTAGCTCAAGGACTGGTATGACGGGCGAGAAGGGGAAATCGTTCAGCGGTCTGGAGGTGAAATGCACACAAAATGTGGGAGGGGGCTTGCCCCCGATGGCGGTGGTTCAGCCAATTCATTATTGACTGACACTCCGCTATCGGGAGCAAGCCCCCTCCCACAGGGTATTTGTGCAGGTGCTTTACTTCTGCGCGCCGTCCTCATGCTGCAAATTCGCCTGGGTAATATTCGCTCCCGCCGGCACGCTGCGCGTCAGCCACACATTACCGCCGATGGTCGAGCCCTTGCCGATGGTGATGCGCCCCAGGATCGTCGCGCCGGCGTAGATCACCACGTCATCCTCGACGATCGGATGGCGCGGGTGCCCTTTCTGCAACTGCCCATCTTCATCCGCCGGGAAGCGCTTGGCGCCCAGCGTCACCGCTTGGTAGATGCGCACTCGCTCGCCGATGATCGCGGTTTCGCCAATCACCACGCCCGTCCCGTGGTCGATGAAGAAGCTCGGGCCAATCTGGGCGCCGGGGTGGATATCGATACCGGTGGCCGAGTGGGCAATCTCCGAACTGATGCGCGCCAACAGCGGCAAACCGGCGCGATACAGGTGGTGCGCCAAGCGATGGTGAATCACTGCCAGGATCCCCGGATAGCACAGCAGCACTTCATCCACACTGCGCGCGGCCGGGTCGCCGTGATAGGCGGCCAACACGTCGGTGTCCAACAGGCTGCGCAGGGACGGCAAGGCCAGGGCGAAATCCTGGATCAGGCGGATGGCAAGGGCGTCGACCGCGCTGTCATCCTGGCCGCCTTGGCGCGCGGCGTAACGCAGTTCCAGGCGCGCCTGGGCCAGCAATGCGTTGAGGGCGACATCGAGGGTATGGCCGACGTAAAAGTCTTCACTTTCTTCACGCAGGTCCACCGGCCCCAGGCGCATCGGGAACAACGCACCGCACAAGGCTTCAAGGATCTGCGCCACGGCTTCGCGCGATGGCAGCTCACGGCCGCCATGTTCACCACTCAAGCGACCGTTGCGCGTTCGCCACTGGTCCCGGGCGCCGCGCAGTTGGCTGACGATGGTCTGTAATTGCCAATGACTGGAACGCTCACTCACGGTATTCACTCCTGACGAAATGGCCCTCACTTTACGGTATGCACCCTGGCCGCCCTTAAGAACCAATGGTGCGATGCTAAGAACCATCCGACATAAGCGATTGTCGGTTGCCCGATGAAAAGTGCCTGCCTATAGTCGCCCCACCACTCAGCAACCGTGCGTAACCATGATCAAACAACAGCTCGACCGTTTTAATCGCCTGGACCTGCTGGGCGGCGCCACTGCCCTGGAAAAACTCGAGCGGCTGTCGACTTGGCTGGGCCGGGACATCTACGTCAAACGCGACGACACCACGCCGCTGGCCATGGGCGGTAACAAGCTGCGCAAACTCGAATACCTCGCCGCCGATGCCATCGCCCAGGGCGCCGACACCCTGGTGACCGCCGGCGCCATCCAGTCCAACCATGTGCGCCAGACGGCTGCGCTGGCTGCCAAGCTTGGCCTGGGCTGTGTCGCCCTGCTGGAAAACCCCACCGGCACCGAAGACCCTAGCTACCTGGGCAACGGCAACCGCCTGCTGCTGGACCTGTTCGACGCCAAGGTAGAATTGGTGGAGAACCTCGACAACGTCGACGACCAGCTCAACGCCCTCGCCGACCGTCTGCGCAGCAACGGCAAGAAGCCGTACCTGGTGCCCATCGGCGGCTCCAATGCCCTCGGCGCCCTGGGTTATGTGCGCGCCGGCCTGGAGCTGGCCGGACAGATCCAAGACAGCGGCATCGACTTTGCCGCCGTGGTGCTGGCGTCCGGCAGTGCCGGGACTCACAGTGGCCTGGCCCTGGCCTTGAGCGAAGTGCTGCCGAACCTGCCGGTGATGGGCGTCACCGTGTCGCGTACCGACGAAGCCCAGCGCCCGAAAGTGCAGGGCCTGGCCGAACGCACCGCCGAGTTGCTGGGCGTGGCGATCCCCGACGCCTTCAAGGTGATCCTGTGGGACGAATATTTCGGCCCGCGTTATGGCGAACCGAACGCCGGCACCCTTTCGGCGGTCAAGCTATTGGCAAGCCAGGAAGGCCTGCTGCTGGACCCGGTCTACACTGGCAAGGCCATGGCCGGCTTGCTGGACGGTATCGGGCGTCAGCGGTTCGAGGATGGCCCGATTATTTTCCTGCACACCGGTGGGGCCCCGGCATTGTTTGCCTATGACTCGGTTTTCAACTGAATAAACGCAGGCTAAATGTGGGAGGGGGCTTGCCCCCGATAGGGCAGTGTCAGTTTATGCATGTATCACTGACCCACCGCTATCGGGGGCAAGCTCCCTCCCACATTAGACTCAACATATATTCAAAAATAGAATATGAATTTAGATTTATATTATTTTCAAGTCTTAAAAACCGGCTTTATCATCGCGCCGTAGGCGAAGACGCGCTACGCGCTTTAAGGCAGGATACGACTACTGCGTCACCTGCTTCGCTCAACATAAAAAACACAGGGGCTCTTCATGACTATTTCTGTATTCCGTCGCACGTTGTTGGTTGGCACTTTGGGCCTGGCTCTCGGGGCGGGCCTGCTGGGGCAGGCGGTTGCCGGTGAACAACTGGGCAACATCAAGAAAGCCGGCGAGATCAAGATCGGCCTGGAAGGCACCTATCCACCGTTCAGCTTTGTCGATGAAAGCGGCAAGCTCAGCGGGTTCGAGGTTGAGCTTTCCGAAGCCTTGGCCAAAGAGCTGGGCGTCAAGGTCAAGCTGCAAGCCACCCCGTGGGACGGCATCCTCGCAGCCCTTGAGTCCAAGCGCCTGGACGCCGTGGTCAACCAAGTGACCATCTCCGAAGAGCGCAAGAAGAAGTACGACTTCTCCAAGCCTTACACTGTCTCGGGTATCCAGGCGCTGGTCCTGAAGAAAAACGTCGACACCATCAAGACCGCCGACGACCTGGCCGGCAAGAAAGTTGGCGTGGGCCTGGGCACCAACTACGAACAATGGCTCAAGGACAACCAACCCAAAGCCATCATCAAGACCTATAACGACGACCCGACCAAGTTCCAGGACCTGCGCATCGGCCGCATCGACGCCATCCTGATCGACCGCCTCGCGGCTTTGGAATACGCCAAGAAAGCCCCGGACACCGCTGCCGCCGGTGATGCCTTCTCCCGTCAGGAAGCCGGTATTGCCCTGCGCAAAGGCGAGCCTGAGCTGCTGGCCGCTGTGAACCAGGCTCTGGACAAGCTGCGCGCCGACGGCACCTTGAAAAAGCTGTCCGAGAAATACTTCAACGCTGACGTCACTCAATAATGGAAGCAGGTTTCCAACTCGCGCTGGACTCCGCGCCCTTTCTGCTCAAGGGCGCGTATTACACGGTGATTCTTAGCCTGGGCGGGATGTTTTTCGGTTTGGTGCTGGGCTTCGGCCTGGCCTTGATGCGTTTGTCGCGCTTCAAGTTGGTCAGTTGGATCGCCCGTGTCTACGTGTCGTTCTTTCGCGGCACGCCCTTGCTGGTACAGCTGTTTTTGATCTACTACGGCTTGCCGCAAGTGGGCATCGAGCTGGATCCGATCCCCGCCGCCATGATCGGCTTTTCGCTGAACATGGCCGCCTACGCCTGTGAAATCCTGCGCGCCGCCATCGCCTCCATCGAGCGTGGCCAGTGGGAAGCTGCCGCCAGTATCGGCATGACCCGTGCGCAGACCCTGCGCCGGGCCATCCTGCCGCAGGCGATGCGCACGGCCCTGCCGCCGCTGGGCAACAGTTTTATTTCGCTGGTCAAGGACACGGCGCTGGCCGCCACCATCCAGGTGCCCGAGCTGTTCCGCCAGGCGCAACTGGTGTCTGCGCGAACCTTCGAAATTTTCACCATGTACCTGTCCGCAGCCCTGATCTACTGGATCCTGGCGAGCATCCTGGCGCATTTGCAAAATCGTCTGGAAGACCGGGTCAACCGGCATGACCTGGAGTCCTGAAGCATGATCGTGGTTGAAAAACTGACCAAACAATTCAACGGTCAGGTGGTACTCAACGGCATCGACCTTGAGGTCAAGGAAGGCGAAGTCATCGCCATCATCGGCCCCAGCGGTTCCGGCAAGACCACCTTCCTGCGCTGCCTGAACTTCCTCGAGCAACCCACCAGCGGCCGCATCAAGGTGGGTGACATCGAGATCGACACCAGCAAGCCGATCAACCAGCAACAGAGCCTGGTGCGGCGCTTGCGCCAGCACGTGGGCTTTGTGTTCCAGAGCTTCAACCTGTTCCCCCACCGCACCGCGCTGGAAAACGTCATCGAAGGCCCCACCGTGGTCAAGAAGATGCCGCACGACGCCGCTGTCGCGTTGGGCCGCCAGTTGTTGGCCAGGGTCGGCCTGGCGGGCAAGGAAGACGCCTACCCACGGCGCCTGTCCGGTGGCCAGCAGCAGCGCGTGGCGATTGCCCGTGCGCTGGCCATGGAGCCGGAGGTGATCCTGTTCGACGAGCCCACCTCGGCCCTCGACCCGGAACTGGTGGGTGAAGTGCTGGCGACCATCCGCAGCCTCGCCGAAGAAAACCGCACCATGGTCATCGTCACCCACGAAATGAGCTTCGCCCGAGATGTGGCCAACCGGGTGATCTTCTTCGACAAGGGTGTGATCGTGGAGCAAGGGGAAGCCAAGGCGCTGTTTGCCAACCCCAAGGAAGAGCGCACCAAACAGTTCCTGAGTAAATTCCTCGCCCACTGATACACCCTTGAATGTGGCGAGGCCGCTTGCTCCCGCTGGAGTGCCAAAAAGCTGGGCGCCGCTGCGCAACCCAGCGGGAGCAAGCGTCCTCGCCACAACAAGCGGCTCCTACAGGAATTCCGCGTACCCCCCCGGTAAAAGCCCTCTTCGCAGCCGCCATAAAAGCCCCCTCCCAGTCAGACCCTTCTGAATATCTCCAAACCCGCCGTTTAGCCTTTTGCCGCCATTGACGCTCCTTGGCCAACCCTCTTATCTAGCGCCCAGAGGATTGGATCCTATCCCGGCTACTCACTGAATCGTTCTTTTCGGCCCCCCGCGCACCCGCGCCAAAAGGTCCGGAACGATTGCTGCTGGCTGCATCAAGGAGATTACTTATGACGCACACCCTGCTCACCGCCCCGACGCTGCCCCAGGCCATCGGTCATGGCATCAACGCCCTGGCCGCCACCCACCTGCAAGTCGACATTGCGCCGTATCCCGGCATGGATGAAGGCGACCTGATCGAGCTGTTCTGGAACAACTGTTTTGCCGCTTCACGCCGGGTAACGGCCTGCAGGATCGGCGCGATCACCCACCTTCGGGTGCCGGAAAGTTTCGTGCTGGATGGCCCGGCCCGGGTGCATTACCAGGTCATGCAAGTCGGCCGTTGCCCTGCACGTTCGGCGGTGGCGCAAGTGCGCGTAAAGACCCTCTACCCAGGCGGCCAGCCCTCGCCCCTGTACCGCGACGAAAACCACAACCTCGCCCCCGTAGGCCTGCCCGACACCATCCGCCGCTATGGCGTCAACGCCAGGCAGGTGCGACGCGGCATTCCCCTGACCATCGAGCCCTACCTGAACATGACCCGCGGCGATGCCATCACGCTGCGCTGGGGCGATGCGCGCCTGGATCTGCCCCAGGTCCAGGCCAAGGACATCGGCCTGGCGTTACAGGTATGGGTACCGTCAACGGTGATTATCGAAGCCGGCGACGACTGCCGACTGGAAGTGACCTACTGCATTCTGGATCGCGTCGGCAACAATTCACGCTGGGCGCCCGCCCGTACTGTGCGCATTGCCGCCGAGGCCCCCACCCGCACGGCCGGGGCTGAGCTGATCTACCAGCCGCGACCAATGGGGTCACCTTGCGAACCGGGGTGAGAGACCTTCTATGCATATTCCCAAAAGTTAGTTTATTTAAATATTTAACACGCTTAGGGTATATACACCGGACCACCGGACATTCCTGATTTTTCTGTTTTTATTTCATTGAATGCGAGGTCGGTATGGTCAGAATTACCCCGGTGCATAACGCCAGGGCATTACGTGCAGCCAAGGAGCGGCGCTGATGTCTAACTTGGCTCTAACACCCCCCCAGAGTGATCTGGACGTAGCCCCCCTGCTGTTGCCGGCCGCCGTGCTGCGTAACGACGCAGAGGCGCTGACGGCCGCTCATGAGCTGGCCCAGGCTGCGCGCCTGCAAGCCGCCAAGCGTGACCAGCAGCGCAAGCTGCCATGGGCGCAGATCGAGCAGTTCACCCGCAGTGGGCTGGGCAGTATTTCCATTCCGCGTGAATACGGCGGCCCGCAGGTGTCGTTCGTGACCCTGGCCGACGTGTTCGCGATCATCAGCGCGGCAGACCCGGCCCTCGGGCAGATCCCGCAGAACCATTTCGGCATCCTGCACCTGTTGCAGGGCGCCGCTACCGAACGCCAGAAAAAGCAGCTGTTCCAGAGTGTGCTCGACGGCTGGCGCATCGGCAACGGCGGCCCGGAGCGCGGCACCAAAAACACCCTGGAACTCAAGGCGCGCCTCACCACCGTAGGTGACGGTTACGTGATCAGCGGCCAGAAGTTCTACTCCACCGGCGCATTGTTTGCCCATTGGGTCGCGGTAAAAGCCCTGAACGATGACGGTAAGCAGGTCATGGCGTTTGTGCGCCGTGGCACCGAAGGGCTGCGCATCGTTGACGATTGGTCCGGCTTCGGCCAACGCACCACCGCCAGCGGCACGGTGCTGTTGGACCACGTGCCGGTGGATGCCGAACTGGTCGTTGAAAACTGGCGTATCGGCGAAACCCCGAATATCCAAGGTGCCGTCTCGCAACTGATCCAGGCCGCCATCGACGCCGGCATCGCCCGTGGTGCACTGGATGACACCGTGGCGTTCGTGCGTGAGCGCTCGCGCCCGTGGATCGACGCCAAGGTCGAACGCGCCAGCGATGACCTGTATGTGATCGCCGACATCGGCAAGCTGAAGATCGAACTGCACGCCGCCGAAGCACTGCTGCGCAAGGCCGGCCAGGTGCTGGACCAGGTCAGCGCCGCGCCGATCACCGCGCAATCCGCGGCACGTGCATCCATCGCGGTGGCCGAGGCCAAGGTGCTGACCACCGAAGTGTCGCTGCTGGTCAGCGAAAAGCTCTTCGAACTGGCCGGCAGCCGCGCCACCCTTGCCGAATTCAACCTCGACCGCCACTGGCGCAACGCCCGCGTGCACACCCTGCACGACCCGGTGCGCTGGAAGTATCACGCCATTGGCGCCTATCGATTGAACGGTACCTTGCCGGCTCGCCATTCCTGGATCTGACCGACCAGACATCTGGAGAACATCATGACTTTCTCTCACCCCGTCGCGGTCATTACCAGCGACGAACAAGCCCTTATTGTCGCCAGCGACCTGGCCGAAGACTTCCGCCGCGACAGCGCCCAGCGTGACCGCGAGCGGCGCCTGCCCTTGCCCGAGCTGGACGTGTTCTCGCGCTCCGGCCTGTGGGGCATCAGCGTGCCCAAGGAGTACGGCGGCGCGGGCGTGTCCAACGTCACCCTGGCTAAGGTCATCGCCTTGATCGCCCAGGCGGATGCGTCCCTGGGCCAGATCCCGCAAAATCATTTCTATGCCTTTGAAGTGCTGCGTGTGAACGGCAGCCCCGCACAACAACAGCGCTTGTACGCCGAAGTGTTGGCCGGTCAACGCTTCGGTAACGCCCTGGCGGAACTGGGCACCAAGACCGCCCATGACCGCGTCACTTCAATCACCCGCGACGGCGACGGTTTGCGCATCAGCGGCCGCAAGTTCTACTCCACCGGTGCGATCTACGCTCAACGCATTCCCACCTCGGTGGTGGATGAACAGGGCGTGCAGCAACTCGCCTTTGTGCCGCGCGACAGCGACGGCTTGACCGTAATCGACGACTGGAGCGGCTTCGGCCAGCGCACCACCGGCAGCGGTTCGGTGGTGTTCGACAACGTGTGGGTCGCCGCTCAGGACGTGATTCCGTTCCAGAGCGCCTTCGAGCGCCCGACCACGGTCGGCCCCCTGGCGCAGATCCTCCACGCCGCCATCGACACCGGCATCGCCCGTGCGGCCTTTGAAGACGCGCTGCACTTCGTACGCACCAAGACCCGCCCATGGATCGACTCCGGCAGCGACAAAGCCACCGAAGACCCGCTGACCCTGAAAAGCTTCGGCCACCTGAGCATCCGCCTGCACGCTGCCGAAGCGCTGCTGGAGCGCTCGGGCGAATTCCTCGACCGTGCCCAGGCCGACAGCAATGCCGAGACGGTTGCGGCCGCCTCGATTGCCGTCGCGGAAGTGCGCGCCTTGAGCACCGAAATCTCCCTGGCCGCCGGCAGCACCTTGTTCGAACTCGCCGGCAGCCAGGCGACCCTGGCCGAGCACGGCCTCGACCGCCACTGGCGCAACGCCCGCGTGCACACCCTGCACGACCCGGTGCGCTGGAAGTACCACGCGGTGGGCAATTACTACCTCAACGATGAAAACCCGCCGCTGCGGGGGACCCTCTGATGAGCAAAAAGAAGATCCTGCTCAATGCCTTCAACATGAACTGCATCGGGCACATCAACCACGGCCTGTGGACCCATCCACGGGACACGTCCACCCAGTACAAGACGATTGAATACTGGACCGACCTGGCGCAAACCCTGGAGCGCGGGCTGTTCGATGGCCTGTTCATCGCCGATATCGTCGGCGTCTACGACGTGTACCAGAACTCCATCGATGTGCCGCTCAAGGAGTCCATCCAGCTGCCGGTGAATGACCCGTTGCTGCTGGTCTCGGCGATGGCGGCTGTCACGAAGAACCTCGGCTTCGGCCTTACCGCCAACCTCACCTACGAGCCGCCGTATCTGTTCGCCCGACGCATGTCCACGCTCGACCACCTGAGCCGTGGCCGCGTGGGCTGGAACATCGTCACCGGCTACCTGGACAGCGCCGCCAAGGCCATGGGCCTTACCGAGCAGGTCGAACATGACCGCCGTTACGACCAGGCCGATGAATACCTGGAGGTGCTCTACAAACTCTGGGAAGGCAGCTGGGAAGACGGCGCGGTGCTCAATGATCCGCAGGCGCGGGTGTATGCGCAGCCGGGCAAGGTGCACAAGGTCGAGCACCACGGCGAGTTTTATCAAGTGGAGGGTTATCACCTGTGCGAGCCGTCGCCACAACGCACGCCGGTGCTATTCCAGGCCGGCAGCTCGGATCGCGGCTTGCTGTTCGCCGGGCGGCATGCCGAATGTGTATTCATCAGCGGGCAGAACAAGGCGGCGACCAAGGTCCAAGTCGATAAGGTGCGCGCCAGCGCGGTCGAGGCCGGGCGTAATCCCGATGACATCAAGGTGTTCATGGGCCTCAACGTGATCGTGGGCACCACCGAGGAGCTGGCCTGGGCCAAGCACGCTGAATATTTGAGCTACGCCAGCCCGGAAGCCGGCGTGGCACATTTCTCGGCGTCCACCGCCATCGATTTTGCCCAATACGCACTGGACGAACCGATCCAGTACGTGAAGAGCAACGCGATCCAGTCGGCCACCAAGAACCTGCAGAACAACGACTGGACCCGGCGCAAGTTGCTGGAGCAACACGCCCTGGGCGGCCGCTACATCACCCTGGTCGGCTCACCCGAGCAGGTTGCCGACGCGTTGGAATCCTGGATCAGCGAAACCGGCCTGGATGGCTTCAACCTCACGCGCATCGTCACGCCGGAAAGCTACGTGGACTTTATCGACCTGGTGGTGCCGGAGTTGCAACGCCGTGGGTCGTACAAGACCGCTTATGAGACCGGCACCCTTCGGGAAAAAGTCTTCCACGGCACGGCTCGCCTGCCCGAACAACACACCGGATCCACCTACCGCCACTGATCAAAAATGTGGGAGGGAGCTTGCCCCTCCCACATTGGATCTCCATTGCTTTCACCAACACCTTATGACTGGAAATCGACCATGAAAAAAACACTGCTCTCCCACCCAGTCAAAGCACTGGCCTTGGCTTTCGGACTGTTCAGCTCGGCGGTGTTCGCCGCCGATGCACCGTTGAAAATCGGCACCACCGCTGCCTTCGCCATTCCATTGGAAGCCGCCGTGGCCGAAGCCGGTAAACAAGGCCTGAAGGTCGAGCTGGTGGAGTTCACCGACTGGATCGCGCCCAACGTCAGCCTGGCCGCCGGCGATATCGACGTGAACTACTTCCAGCACATCCCGTTCCTGGAAAACGCCAAGGCCGCCGCCGGTTTTGACCTGGTGCCGTACGCGCCGGGCATCATCAACAACGTCGGCCTGTATTCGAAGAAGTACAAGCGCATCAGCGACCTGCCCGAGGGCGCCAGCGTGGCGATTGCCAACGACCCGATCAACAGCGGGCGTGGCCTGCAATTGCTGGCCAAGGCGGGCTTGATCACGCTCAAACCGGGCGTAGGCTACAAGGCCACCGAAGAAGACATCGTCACCAACCCGAAGAAGATCAAGATCCTGCAAGTCGAGGCCGTGCAATTGGTGCGCGCCTATGACGATGCCGACCTGGTGCAGGGTTACCCGGCGTATATCCGCCTGTCCAAGACCTTCGATGCCGAGTCGGCGCTGTTGTTCGACGGCCTCGACCATCCGGAGTACGTGATCCAGTTCGTGATCCAGCCCAAGAGCAAGACCGACCCGCGGGTGATCAAGTTCGTCGACATCTACCAGCATTCGCCCGTGGTGCGTGCTGCGTTGGACAAGTCCCTCGGTAAGCTCTATCAGGTCGGCTGGGAAGATAAAAAATGACCGCCGCCCACTCTCAACTGCGCGACCTGGGCTTGCCGCCCAGGGACGCCGAGCAGACCGAACTGCATCCGGACCTGAACCGCGCCCACGTGCGTTTTATCAACCTGGGCAAGACCTACGACGGCACCGTGCATGCTTTGCAAGGCATCGACCTGGCGATCCAGCGCGGTGAAGTGTTCGGCATCATTGGCCGCAGCGGTGCCGGCAAGTCGTCGCTGATTCGCACCATCAACCGCCTCGAACAACCTAGCAGCGGACGGGTGCTGATCGACCAGGTGGACATCGGTGACTTCGACGAAGACCGCCTGGTGGCGCTGCGTCGGCGCATCGGCATGATCTTCCAGCACTTCAACCTGATGTCGGCCAAGACGGTGTGGCAGAACGTCGAGCTACCGCTGAAAGTGGCGGGCGTACCGAAGCCGCAGCGTGAGAAAAAGGTGCGCGAGCTGCTGGAGCTGGTGGGTCTGCAGGACAAGCACACGTCCTACCCGGCGCAGCTGTCCGGCGGGCAGAAACAGCGCGTGGGCATCGCCCGCTCGCTGGTGCACGACCCGCAGATCCTGCTGTGCGACGAGGCCACGTCGGCGCTCGACCCAGAGACCACCCAGTCGATCCTCGGCCTGCTGCGCGAGATCAACCAGCGCCTGGGCCTGACCATCGTGTTGATCACCCATGAGATGGCGGTGATCCGCGACATCTGCGACCGCGTGGTGGTGCTCGAACACGGGCGCATCGTCGAGCAAGGCCCGGTGTGGGAAGTGTTCGGCAACCCGCAACATGAGGTCAGCAAGACCCTGCTGGCACCGCTGCAACATGGGCTGCCGGACGAGTTGCAAAGCCGTTTACAGGCCAAACCAGCGACCGCCGATGCCTCGGTGGTGCTACGCCTGCGATTCACCGGCAGTGATACCGACGAGCCGGACCTGGCCGCGCTGTTCAGCGCCCTCGGCGGGCGCGTGCGCTTGCTGCAAGGCGGCGTGGAACGCATCCAGGGGCATGCCCTGGGGCAACTGCTGCTGGCGGTGAAGGGCTCGCCCCACAGCGCAGAAGAACTGCGTAACCGCGCCGGCAATTGGGCACAACAGGTGGAGGTGCTGGGCTATGTGGTTTGATCGTTTAGTGCAGGGCGCCATCGACACGTTGTTGATGATCGGCGTGTCGTCATTGATTGCGCTGCTGGTGGGGATTCCACTGGCGGTGTTCCTGGTGACCAGCGACAAGGGCGGCATCTACCAGGCACCGGCGTTGAACCGCGTGCTGGGGGCGTTCGTCAATCTGTTCCGCTCGATTCCGTTCCTGATCCTGATGGTGGCGTTGATCCCGTTCACGCGGCTGATCGTCGGCACTACCTACGGCGTATGGGCGGCCGTGGTGCCGCTGACCATCGCCGCCACGCCGTTTTTTGCGCGCATTGCCGAAGTGAGCCTGCGCGAAGTCGATCACGGCCTGATCGAAGCCGCGCAAGCCATGGGCTGCCGCCGCTGGCACATCATCTGGCACGTGCTGCTGCCGGAAGCGCTGCCGGGGATTGTCGGCGGGTTCACCATCACCCTGGTGACCATGATCAACTCGTCAGCCATGGCCGGCGCGATTGGCGCGGGCGGCCTGGGCGATATCGCCTACCGCTACGGCTACCAGCGTTTTGATACGCAGATCATGCTCACCGTGATTGTGCTGCTGGTGATCCTCGTGGCGGTGATTCAGTTGGGCGGTGATCGGTTGGCGCGGGTGCTCAACAAGAGGTGAGGTATAGTCGGGCCATCGAAGACGCCCGGTATTACCCGTCATGACTCTTAAGCCCGACGACCTCAACACCATCACCGCCACCACCCTCGGCCACTACAACACAGTGGCCGAAGACTTCCGCGAAGGCACCCGCGACCACGACGTGAGCCAGAACATCGACGCGCTGCTGCGGCATATCCAGGGCACGGCGCCCTTTACCGTGCTGGATTTCGGCTGCGGGCCGGGGCGCGATTTGCAGACGTTCACGCGCATGGGGCATATCGCCGTAGGACTGGACGGCTCCGAGCGGTTTGCGCAGATGGCGCGGGAAGACAGTGGTTGTGAGGTGATGCAGCAGGACTTCCTGAAGCTGGACCTGCCCGCCGAACGCTTCGACGGGATTTTCGCCAATGCCGTGCTATTTCATATTCCCAAGCAGGAACTGCCGCGTGTGCTCAAGCAGTTGCAAGGGGCGTTGAAGCCGGGTGGCGTGCTGTTCAGTTCCAACCCTCGGGGTGAAAACCAGGAAGGCTGGAATGGACCTCGGTACGGGTCGTATCACGACCTGGCGGCGTGGCAAGCGTTGCTGACGCAGGCAGGGTTCGTGGAGCTGGAGCATTACTATCGACCAGCGGGATTGCCGAGGGAGCAGCAGCCGTGGTTGGCCAGTGTGTGGCGCAAGCTGTAGATTTTCGTTGCCTCGTCTGACGCCATCGGGGGCAAGCCCCCTCCCACAGTTTGATTTGTGAATACAGTCAATATGTGGGAGGGGGCTTGCCCCCGATGACGCCTGCTGAGGCAACCTTACTCCACCTGATACGCCAGCGTTTTTTCACCCACCCCATGTGCAGTCACGCTGCGCCCGGCATAGCCCTCTCTTTCCTCGCCAGAAAAATTAGCCACCAACCGCGTCCCATCGGCAAAGGTGGTTTCCTGCACCTGCCTATCCGCCGTCAACCAACGAAAACCCGTCATCGCCTGGGTCGCCAACCGCTGGTGCAACGGCCGGAAAAACCGGTCTTGGCGCTGTATCGCCGGCAGCCGCCGCTTAACCGTCGAAGCACTCAAGTGATACAGCGGCGGCACGTTATAGAGCAGCTGCGTCAGCTCGTTTTCAGCCCGCACATTGCTCAGCTTCAAGCTGTCGAACAGCCAGTGATGGGTAGTGATCACCGAGCCGTGGAACACCGCCTGGTACAGCGGCAGGCGCATGGTCGGCTCGAAATACACCGTACGAAACGGCTCTTTTAACGGCACGGGCTTGAAGAACACGGCCGGCTGCTCCGGCGGATACCAATTACCCACGTAATAGGCCGATTGCTTGTCTTGGGTCATCTCCCGATCCCCCCAGCCAATCACCGGCGTCTGCATGCCATGGGCGAACAGGATGCCTTGGGCGGTGATAGCGTTGCCGTCTTCGGAACCGGCGGGCAACTTGAGTACGGTATTGAGCCAGCGCGAAGCGTCGATGTTGCCTTCGGCGTTCTGCGCCTGGGTCATTGTGGCCCCGTCACGGTAGCTGTCGAAGACCATGCTGGTGGCGTAAGCATCGAGAAACCAGGCGTTGAAACCGGCCTTTGCCTGGACAGCCTGTACACGCGCCTCCAGCAGAGGCCGCACGCAGCGCGGATCGGTGTAGTGGCCGGACTGCTGGAAACCGGTTTTCAGCTTGCCGTCCTTCAGCACAATCGCGCACTCGCGGTACGCCCTGCCGCCCAGGTGCGCGGTGGTCCAATCCGGATTTTCCGTGGCCGACAACGCGGTTTCATAGGAGTCATAGGGGGCCATCAGGAAGCCCGCGTCGACCCCGGCCCGGATCGCCTCGGGGTGCCAGAGACCGCCTTCCCAGCCTTCGCCCAAGGTCAGCAGCAAACGCGGCAGGCCTGAGCTGCGCAATGCCTGGATCACCTGGCTGCCCCAGTGTGCGGGCGTATCACTCAGCGCCCCGGCAAAGTCCACGGCCAGCTCGCTACGCAGCTCGCCATAGCGCGCGGCGAGCGGGGTCATGTCGGGTTCCTCTACCTGCCAACGCTGCCGAGCCTTTTTGTTGATCGCCGCATTCAGGCCCCGGAGCACTACCGTCTGTTCATAGCGATTCAAAGGGGAACCCTGCGCGAGGAACTTGGCGGATTCCCTGTCCAATAAGCCTTGGAGCGCATGCCCGCGCAAGCGCTTGAGCAATAGCGGCCAATCGCGCACATCCTCGGGGGCCAGCAAGTCATTGCCCCACAGGTAGACATGACTGGCGCCCAGCAGCTTCTCGGCCTCGGGCGTCTGCCGCAGTTTGTCAGCCAGTGGCTCATACCGGCCCTGCTCCACCAACCATTGGCGGTAGCGCTTGGCGCCAGCCAACGGATCGGCCTCACCCAGGTGCAACAGCAGGGTCATGGGGGTGCTGGGGTTGAGCGTGGTGAATTCATGGGCCACTGACAGGGCCTGGTTTTCCTGCCAGCGCAGGCGGTTGTTGTAGGGATTGGTCAGTAACCAGCTGAGGGTGAACCCACCGTGATCGACACCCCACAGCGGCAGGCTGAGATCCTGGGTGGTGTTGAAGTCACCTTGCTCCAGCAGGAAAGCCTTCCACACGGCATTCCCGGTGGGCACGTAATGCCCCTCGGCCAACGGCCACATCAGCCCCCTGCCCAGGGCATTCGCCGGTTGCAAGAGGATCGGCAGCTCACCCGCTTCCCGCGCCGTGATGGATAGCGCCAGGTCACGCTGCTGGAGGCTGGCGCTCACCCGAAAGGCGCCGTCATCCCATTGCCAGCTCGCTTGCTGATCGCGCTGCTCAAGCTGGCTGACGGCACGTGCCGCGACGCCGCTGGAGGCCTGTATCGTCGGCTGGCCGTTAGGCGTAACGCGGATAGCAAGGGTGGCCGGGTCGAGTTCGACCCGCCACAGGGTGTTTTCCAGAACGGTGGCGAACGTCAGCGGCGAGAGGAATGCACCGCAGAGCAACAAAACAGAACGCAGGTAGCGCATGGGATTGGACCCGAACGGAATGAAAGTCGGGAGGGTAGACCACTCAATGGCTGGCGGGGGCAACGCGTATCACCTCCAGACGTTTCCCACGGAGCAAAAGGTCAATGAGGATCAAAATGTGGGAACGGCCTTGCCGTGGCGAGGGAGCTTGCTCCCGTTGACTGCGTAGCAGTCTCCGGCTTTTTAGGGGCGCTTCGCGCCCCAGCGCAATCAAGCTTGCTCACCACAGCAAGCCTCCACATTTTTAAACGCGTTTTTCCTGAGGGTCCTGCTTGGGTTCGCGGATTTTGTACCAGGCCACATACAGCGCGGGCAGGAACAACAGCGTCAACAAGGTCGCAATGATAATCCCGCCGATCATCGCGTACGCCATCGGCCCCCAGAACACTTCGCGGGCGATAGGGATCATGCCCAGGCTTGCCGCAGCCGCCGTCAGCAGGATCGGCCGGCGCCGGTGCTCGGTGGCTTCCACCACCGCGTCCCACGGCGTATAGCCGGCCACTTCGTACTCATGAATCTGCGTCACCAGGATCACCGAGTTACGGATGATGATACCGATCAACGCCAAAATCCCGAGGATCGCCACGAAGCCCATGGGCGTACCGGTGGGTATCAACGCCAGCACTACGCCGATCAGCCCCAGCGGCGCGACACTCGCCACCAGGAACATCTTCTGCACGCTGTGCAGCTGGATCATCAGGAAGGTCGCCATGAGGAACAGCATCAGCGGCACCACGCTGGCAATCGGGCCCTGGGCCTTGCCGCTTTCTTCCACGGTGCCGCCGGTGGCAACCTTGTAGCCCACCGGCAGGCCGGCGCTGAATTTGTCGATCTCAGGCTTAAGTTGCTTGACCAAGTCCGTCGGCTGCATCTCGTCGCGCACCGAGGCCTTGATGGTGATGGTCGGCTTGCGGTCGCGACGCCACACCAGCGGCTGCTCCAGTTCATAGCGTACGGTGGCGAAGGCCAGCAGCGGGATCGAGGTGCCGTTGGGCGTGACGATCTGCAGGTTCTGCAAGGTTTCCGGCGTGCCGCGTTCGGCGTCTTCGGCGCGGCCGACGACGTTGATCAGGTAGATATCATCGTGTACCTGGGTCACCGAGGCACCGCTGACCACGCTGTTCATCAACTGCGCCACGTCTTCCGATGACAGCCCCAGTTGCCGCGCCTTGTCCTGGGCGATGTCGATGCGCAGCACTTTGCCGGGCTCGTTCCAGTCGTAGATGATCTCGCCCAGGTGGGTGTTCTGGTCCAGTAAGGTCGCCAGTTCGATGGCGTGTTTACGCACCTGGTCGGTGTCTTTGCCCGACACGCGATACTGAATCGGCCTACCCACCGGCGGCCCCATTTCCAGCGGCTGCACGTAGCTGCCAATCCCCACGAAGTCATCGCGCAGGCGCTTTTGCAGGCGCGCGATCAACTCACCACGCTCTTCCAGGCCCTTGCTCACGATCACCAACTGCGCGTAGTAGGGGTTTTCCAGTTGCTGGTCGAGGGGCAGGTAGAAACGGATCGCACCCTGACCGATGTAGGTGCTCCAGCGCGCAATGTCCGGGTCGTCCTTGATGATTGCTTCAAGGCGGTCGACGGCCTTGCGCGTCTCGTTGATCGAGGCGTTTTGCGGCAGGTTCAGGTCGACGAGGATTTCCGGACGGTCCGACGACGGAAAAAACTGGTTCTGCACGAACTGCATGGAGAACACCGAGGCCACAAACAGCGCCACGGTGATGCCGATCGCCCACCAACGGTTACGCATGGCCCAGAGCATGCCGCCATTGAAGGCACGGCCAATACGCCCGGGCTCAGCGCTGTGGGGTTTGACGTTGGCGCTGAGGATATGCACCCCGATCACCGGCGCAAACAGCACCGCCACCACCCACGACACCAGCATGGCCACGGCAATCACTGCGAACAGGGTGAAGGTGTACTCGCCCGCCGAGCTGGCGTTGAGGCCAATCGGCACAAAGCCTGCCACGGTCACCAGCGTACCGGTGAGCATCGGGAACGCCGTGGACGTGTAGGCGTAGGTCGCCGCCTGCTCCTTGGTTTCGCCTTTTTCCAGGCGCGTGATCATCATCTCGACGGTGATCATCGCGTCGTCCACCAACAGGCCGAGGGCGATAATCAACGCGCCCAACGACACGCGCTGCATGGTGATGCCGCTGTATTCCATGAACACAAACACCAGCGCCAGCACCAATGGAATCGAGCACGCCACCACCAGCCCGGCGCGCATGCCGAGGCTGATAAAACTCACCACCAGCACGATGATCACCGCTTCAAACAGCGCGCTGGTAAAGCCGCCGACGGCCTCTTCCACCACCTCCGCCTGGTCGGACACTTTGTGCACGCCGACGCCCACGGGCAGGTCGGCGGTCAATTCGTCCATGCGTTCATGCAGGGCCTTGCCGAACGACTGGATATTGCCGCCCTTCTGCATGGCAATCGCCAAGCCAATCGCCGGCTTGCCGTTGAAACGGAACATCGGCCGCGCCGGGTCCACATAGCCACGGCTGATCTCGGCAATGTCCGCCAGCCGATAGAAACGGTCATTGAGCCGCAGGTTGACGTTGGCCAGGTCTTTCTCCGAGGCGAACTGCCCCGACGTGCGCACCGAAATCCGTTCCGGCCCGGCCTCGATCACCCCGGCCGGGGTCACCGCATTCTGCGATTGCAGGCTCTGCACCACTTGGCGTTGATCAATGCCCAGGGCGGCCAGTTTGCGCGTGGAGAAATTCAGGTAAATCACTTCGTCCTGCTGGCCGATCATCTCGACCTTGCCCAGGCCCGGCACCGAACGGATCTCGGCGCGCACCTGCTCCACGTAGTCGCGCAGCTGGCGCATCGACAGGCCGTCGCCGGTAAAGGCGTACACCGAGCCAAACACATCACCGAACTCGTCGTTGAACGACGGCCCTTGCAGACCTTGGGGGAAGGTGCCGCGAATATCGTCGATCTTCTTGCGCACCTGGTACCAGACCTCAGGGATGGCCTTGGCGCTGGTGGTGTCCTTGAGGAACACGAAGACCGTGGACTCACCCGGCCGCGTGTAGCTTTTCACGTAGTCGAGGGAGTCCAGCTCTTCGAGTTTTTTCTCGATGCGGTCGGTGACCTGCTTGAGGGTCTCCTCCTGGGTCGCGCCCGGCCAACGGGTCTGGATCACCATGGTCTTGATGGTGAACGAAGGGTCTTCCTCGCGGCCCAGGTTCATGTAGGAGAACACGCCCATCAGCAGCGCGACGAACATCAGGTACCAGACGAAGGACTGATGCTTGAGGGCCCAGTCGGATAAGTTGAAGCTCCCTTTCATCGCGGGCTGTCCTCGTCGATTTTGACTTTTTGCCCGGGTTTCAGGCTGTTCACGCCCGCGGTGACGATGCGCTCGCCGGGTTTGACGCCACCACTGAGCACCGCGCTGTCGGCGTCACGGCTGATCACGGTGATGTCGCGCGGTTGCACGGTCTGGTTCTGGGTATCGAGCAGCCAGATACGGGTCTTGCCGTCGACTTCCTGCAAGGCGCTCAGGGGCAGTTCGATGCGCGGGGCGATGGCGGTGCTCAAGGTCACGCTGATCGCCGTGCCCAGGCGGAACGCAGGCGGTGTTTCGGCCAGGGTCAGGCGTGCTCGGCGGGTGCGCGTGGCGCTTTGGGCCTGGGGTTCGATCTCGCGCACGATGGCAGTGGTCTGCACGCTGGGGTCGAGTTGCCCGGCGACCAGGAACACCACGTCTGGCGGCAGACGCTCGGCGAGGCCGGCCGGCAGGTCGATCACCGCTTCCTTGATGTCCGGTCGGGCCAGGGTCACCACTTGCTGGCCGGCGCTGACCACCTGGCCGGCCTCGGCATTCCAGGCGGTGACGATGCCGGCGTGATCAGTGCGCAGTTCGGCGTAGTTGAGTTGGTCCTTGGCTTGATTGACCGCAGCCTGGGCCTGGTCGAGGGAAGCCTGGGTGGTCTTCAGGTCGGTCTGGGCGATATCCAACTGAGCCTGGGCGCCGACGCCACGGTTGAACAGTTCCTGCTGACGGCGGGCGTTAGCCTGGGCGTTGATGTATTGCGCCTGCACGCGGGCCAGGTCGCCCTGGGCCGAACGCAATTGGTTCTGTTGGTCGGTGGGGTCGAGGACGGCGAGCAAGGCGCCCTTCTCCACCTCGGCGCCCACGTCCACGGCACGCCGGGCAATCCGGCCGGGCACGCGAAAGCCCAGGTTACTTTCGTAGCGGGCCTGGATGGTGCCGGCGAAGCGGCCAAGGTTTTCCTGGTTCTCAGACGTCACTTCCATGGATAACACCGGACGCACCGGCTCGGGCGGCGGTTCTTCTTTGGAGCAGGCCACCAGTAACAGGCTGGCAGCGAGTATGAGCGTCAGGCGCTTCATGGTTGGGCTCCTTGCTGGGCGATCTCGACCAGCATGCCGGGGTGCAGCAATTGCCCGCCGGCCACCACGACTTTTTCGCCGCCCTTGAGGCCGTCGCCAATGATCACCTTGCCGGTGAGATAACGCGCCACGGTGACCTTGTGCAGTTGCGCCTTGCCGTCGCCGTCGATCAGCCAAACGGCGGGCTCGCTGAGGTCTTTCGTCAGCGCGGCCCACGGCAATTCGATACTCGCCTTGGCCGGGCCATTGGCGGTCGCGCTCACCACCGAGCCCAATTCCATGCCTTTGGGTAATGCTTGCAGGGCGATTTTCACCTGCACAGTGCCGGTGTTGGCGGCCACGGCAGGCGTGACTTCGCGTACTTTGCCCTGGACCTTGATGCTTGGGTTATCCAGCAGGCTCACGGTGATCGGTGCATCCGGCGGTGGCTCCACCAGCAGGGATTCATACACGTTGAACACAGCATCGCGCTCGCCATCGCGCGCCAGGCTGAAAATCGGCACGGTGGCCTGCACCACCTGGCCGACTTCGGCCTGGCGCGCGGTAATCACGCCCGGCGCTTCGGCCACCAGCGAGGTATAGCCGAGTTGCTCCCGTGCGTTAGCCAATTGGGCCTGGGCGGCGGCCAGTGCGCTTTGGCTGCTGCGCAACGCGGCCTGGGCGGAATCGTATTCGCTGCGGCTGGTGTAGCCCTTGGGCAAGAGTTTTTCCTGGCGCACGAAGGCGGCGGCGGTCTGCTTGACCCGTGCCTGCTCGGCCACGACCTGGGCCTGGGCGGAATCGACGTTGGTCTGCAGGTCCTTGGGGTCGAGCTTGGCCAGCACCTGCTTGGCGCTCACACGGTCGCCCACATCCACCGTGCGCTGGATGATCTTGCCGCCGACGCGAAAGGACAGATCGGTTTGCACCCGGGCCTGGATATCCCCCGTCAAGGTGACGGCCGCGGCAAAATCCGCCGGCTGCACAGTCTGCACAAACACCCGTGAGTGCGCCTTGGGTTCAGCCTTTTCCTCGCCACAGCCGCTCAACAGCGCCAGTAGGCCAAGACCAACAATACAGGTGGAAATACGACCGCCCATGCAGGCTCCTTTTGCGTGATGCCGACTTGCCAGTGTTTATGCGACTGTGAGCTTAGTTCAGGGTTCCACCGATGCATGCTTTCTGCTTGTCGTGAGCGGGCTTGCCCCACTGCCATCCGGTTAAGGGCAAGACGCACCCTGTGGCGAGGGAGCTTGCTCCCGTTGGACTGCGAAGCAGTCCCAAAAGGTTATGATCCTTGTGCAGGCCGTTAGGGCCTCGCGCGGGGCAAGCCCGCTCACTACAGGTAGGTGACCGATGCTCAAGACCCTCGCGGTGGCCAATTACCGCTCGATCAACAAATTGGTGGTGCCCCTGGACCGGCTGAACCTGGTCACCGGCCCCAACGGCAGCGGCAAGTCCAACTTGTACCGCGCCCTGCGCCTGCTGGCGGAAACCGCCCAAGGCGGGGTGATCAATGCACTGGCCCGTGAGGGCGGGCTGGACTCCACCTTCTGGGCCGGCCCGGAAACCATCAGCCGGCGTATGCGCAACGGTGAGGTGCCGGTCGAGGCCGTGGTGCGCCAGGGCGTGAAGCGCTTGCGCCTGGGGTTTGCCGGGGAGGATTTCAGCTACGCCATCTCACTGGGGTTGCCCGAACCGAGCCGGTCGTTTTTCTCCCTGGACCCTGAGGTGAAGAAAGAATGCATCTGGGCGGGCCAGATCTACCGCCCGGCCAGCCTGCTGGTGCAGCGCTCAGGGCCGATGGTGCGTGCCCGTGACGGTCGCAACTGGGATGTACTGGCCCAGCACACGCCCAACTACCACAGTCTGTTCGACCAGGTCGGCAGCCTGCGCGGCTCGCCGGAAGTGCTGCTGCTGCGCGAAAGCATTCGTGGCTGGCGCTTTTACGATCACTTTCGCAGCGATGTCGATGCGCCGGTACGCCAGCCACAACTGGGCACCCGCACGCCGGTGCTGCACCACGACGGCCGCGACCTGGCGGCGGCGTTGCAGACCATTCGCGAGATCGGCGACCCCGAGGCGCTGCAACGGGCAGTCAGCGACGCATTCCCCGGCGCACGCCTGAACATTGAACCGTTACAGGGCGGGCGCTTCGCGATTGAGTTCTATCAGGAGGGCTTGCTGCGGCCACTGTCAGCGGCGGAATTGTCCGACGGCACCTTGCGTTACCTGCTGCTGATCGCAGCGCTGCTCACGCCTCGGCCACCCACCATGATGGTGCTGAACGAACCGGAGACCAGCCTGCATCCGGACCTGCTACCCGCGTTGGCGCGCTTGATCATCCAAGCCTCCCAGCAGTGCCAGGTGTGGGTGGTGTCACACGCCAGCCGGTTGATTGCGGCGTTGCAGCAGGACCAGGCGTGCAATTCGATTGTGTTGGAGAAGGTGATGGGAGAAACCCGGATCGTGGGCCAGGGGATTTTGGATGCGCCGGCTTGGCATTGGCCGGAATAGGGGGTGACTGGAAGGCCTCATCGGGGGCAAGCCTCCTCCCACACTTGAATGTATTCACAGATCAATAATGTGGGAGGGGCTTGCCCCCGATAGCGGTATCAACCCTGCCACTTCCCGCCTTCAACAATCACACTCTCAGGCTGGGTGTCATCGCTCAGCTCTTTACGCACATATTGGTCGTACAGCTTGAGCAAAAACTTTTCCTCACCCAACTTCGCCAACTCGGCATTCACCCAGTCACGCAGTTCGACGTTGCCCTTTTTCACCGCTGGCGCAATCGGCGCTTCATCACCGAGTTTTTCTTCCAGCACGCGGTAGCCCGGGTTCTGCTTGGCCCAGCTGAACAGCACCAGATTGTCCTGAGCGTAGGCATCACCCCGTCCAGCCGACAGCGCCTGCAACGACTCGGAGTTCTTCTCGAACTTGAGCAGTTTCCAGTCCGGGTGGTGCTTGGTCAGCCAGATATCAGCCGTGGTGCCGGTGGTCACGATGGTGGTGCGGGTGGCCAGGTCATCCAGGCTTTTCACCGAGCTGTCCTGAGGCACCAGGGCCTGTACCGCAACTTTCAAGTTGGGGTTGGTAAAGTCCACCGCTTCCTTGCGCTCCGGCGTCACCGTCATGTTGGCGAGGATCAAGTCGACCTTGTCGCTTTGCAGGAACGGAATACGGCTGGCCGGCTCGACGGCGACAAACTCAACCTTGTTTTCATCGCCCAGCAGGTCCTTGGCGAATCGGCGGCCGATATCGGTATCGAAGCCGACATAGCGGCCTGCTTCGTTGACGAAGCCGAACGGTGGCTTATCGGTGAAGACGCCGACAATCAGCTTGTCCCGCGCCTTGATCTTGTCGATATAGCTCACGGCGGCAGCCGTGGGTTTGGTGGGCTCTTCAGCCTTCTTATCGCAGCCGGCCAGCAGGGCGACGGCCAACAGTGGCAGCAGTAACTTTTTCATATCAGCTCCAGTTCCTGGGTCTTTTTGGGCAGTGTTGAAACAAAGGAGAACTTCTCCAGGAACTGCTGCGCGCGTGCGGTTTGCGGGTTCGTAAAGAATGCTTCGGGGGTGTTGTGTTCAAGGATGCGACCGGCCTCCATGAACACCACGCGGTCGGCGACGGCGCGGGCGAAGGCCATTTCGTGGGTGACGATCAACAGGGTCATGCCATCGCGGGCCAGGCCCTGGATCACTTCCAGCACTTCCTTGACCATCTCCGGGTCGAGGGCGGCGGTGACTTCGTCAAACAGCATGACCTGGGGGTTCATGCACAACGAGCGGACGATGGCGATGCGTTGCTGCTGGCCGCCGGACAGCTGACGCGGGAAGGCGTCGCGCTTATCGGCCAGGCCTATGCGATCGAGCAGTTTTTCTGCCTGTTCACGGGCTTCGCGAGGGTCACGTTTTTGTACTTTCAAGGGGCCAAGCAAGATGTTATCGAGCACGCTCATGTGCGGGAACAAGTGGTAGCTCTGGAACACCATGCCCACGTCCTGGCGCACCTGGCGCCAGTCGGTGCTGTTGTCCAACAGCTCTTTGCCGGCGAAACGCAGGCTGCCGCTGTGTGCGACTTCCAGGCCATTGAGGCAACGCAGCAAGGTGCTTTTGCCGCAGCCGCTGGGGCCGAGGATCACCACCACTTCGCCGCTTTGCACGCTCAGGTCGATGCCCTTGAGCACCTGCTGGTCGCCGAAAAATTTGTTGAAACCCTGGAACTCGATCAACGCACTCATGTTTGGGCCCAGCGCCGTTCCAGCACCTTGGAGGCGGCCGACAACGGGTAGCAGATAAAGAAGAAAAACAGGAACAGCACGCCGTAGATCAACACGGACTCATAGGTGCGCTCAATGATTTGCTGACCGACCTTAATCACGTCCACCACGCCGATCAGCACCGCCAGGGAGCTGGTCTTGATGATGCGCGTGTAGACGTTGATGGTCGGTGGCGTCATGCGTTTGAGAGCCTGGGGCAGCAGCACGTAGCCGTACAGTTGCGGGTCGGACAGCCCAATCGACAACCCCGCTTCACGCTGGCCACGGGGCAGCGAATGCAACGCGCCACGCACCACTTCGCCGACCTCGCTGGCGCCCCACAACGACAACACCAGCACGGCGCACCAGAAACTCGGGATGCTCAGGCCAAAGAAAATCGGCAGGCCGAAAAACAGCAGGTACAGCCACACCAGCACCGGAATCGCGCGGAACAACTCCAGGTACACCCGTAGCACAGCGTTGATCAGCCGGTTGTTCAAGGTGCGCAGCACGCCATACAACACGCCGCCGACAGTACTGAAGGCGATGCTCAAAAACGAAATCGACAGGGTCTGCGCAGCGCCCTTGCCCAGTTGCGGCAACGACACCCACAACAACTCAAGACCCGAACTGGCCATGCTGGAGCCTCCTTTCCAGGCGGCTGAGCAGCAGCGACAGTGGCAGGAACAGCAGCACGCAAATCAGCGTCAGCACGGCAAGCATTTCGTAAGTCTTGTAGTAAAGGGCGATGTAGCTTTTGGTGGTGTAGAGAATCTCCGGCACCGCCACGGCGGAGACCACGGTGGTCTCCTTGAGCAGGAAGATGAAATTGGCGAACAGCGCCGGCAAGCTGAGAATGCCGGCCTGGGGCAGGATCACGTGGCGCAGCAGCTGCCAGTCGGACAGGCCGATGGACTTGCCCGACTCGATCTGCGCCAGCGGCACCGCTTCCACACCGGCGCGCAGCACTTCGGTGAGGTAGGCGCCGCCAAGGAACGTCATGGTGATGATTGCCGCCCAGAACCCGGAAATATTGAAGCCCAGAGCCGGTAGCGCGAAGTACACGAAAAACAGTTGGATCAGCAGCGGCGTGTTGCGCGCCAGCTCCACATACAGCGCCACCAGCCGCGACAGGTACGGCGTGCGAAACACCAGCAGCGCCGCGTTGATCAGTGCCACCAGCAAGGAGGTGGCAATGGCGATCAAGCCCACTTGCAGCGTCACCCCCACGGCCTTTAGAAACGCCGGCAAGGTGCTGAGGATAAAATTGAAATCGAAGGTCATTTCTAGTCCATGACGCCGCAGGGGTAATGCGGCGAGCGCCGTCCGATCCAGCGTGGGTAACGCCGGGTAGCGCGAACTTTAAAGGTATAAAAAGTAAAATTTAAATACCTAAATAGCATATTCATATCACCCAAAAAGATAACCGTCGAATTCGCGGGTTTGGCAGGTGACAGCTATGGTTGGGGGGTCTGTATTTCGAGGGATTGAATAATGAACCCAACAACACCAATCGATCCAAAGGAACTGGTGAAGTGGCTGGTGGCATTGCACCGGGCGATCAATAGCTGTAGTGGCTTGCAATCGAAAACAGCCGTGCTCGCAATCAGCGCAATTTTCGGCTCAGATTAACTGCGACTGTCGGAGCCGTCTGGCTCAGATTAATTGCGAGCGAGCCTGCATTCAGCCGCATCGGCTTGCATTCCATCGTCTCCGGCTCACATTAACTGCAGCTGGTCGGTTCGAGGTTGTAAGCCGGAACCGCCGAATTTTCTGTCAGACAATTAACATGGCTTGTCTAGTGCTCGGTCGATGCGTTCCTGCATCACCTGGATGACTTCTTCTTGGGTATACAACTTGCCGTTGGGGTAGTCGGCCTCATGGAGAGTTCTCTCGATCTCGCGGGTCATCCGCTCATACTTCTTCTGGCCATAGCATTTGCTCCCTGCGCAACGACGCCTGCCCATAGCGAAAAAATATAAGAAACTGTCATTTCTTACAGGTGCGGGTAAAAATAAAGTCCTCTAACCTCTCTCATGCATATGCAATAAAGCAAAATGAATAGATCAATAAAGTCTATGCGTTTTTTATTGCACCATGCAAACTAAAACACACGCATTGACAAACAACACTGATCGCATTTGCTGCGAAAAAAATAATGGAGAAACTAATATGGCAGTTACAAGTATTAAACTAAACTACTGTTCCTCACCAGGAAGTGCTGTAATTTCCGGCACCGTTAACCGGCCGCACGACCCAGTTTACGCATGTATTACAGGTAGCGGGGGGCTTCTGGGGTCCACTATGGCTGATGCGGCGGGGAATTTCATTCTTAACATTTCTGCTCCACCAAATACGTATAGCGCCCAACTAACAGATGTGCCAGGCGGTAGCGGGACTTGGAGTACCCCTATCATAATTACTACTCAATAACGACATCATCCGATTATATGGAGTGTTGACTTAGTTTGATGGCCGCCTTGCGGTTTATACCAGCCAGTTAAGCTGGCTGGTTTTTATTTGCGGTCATAATGCATAAGGCATAAAGCCCCCCTGACTTCAATACATAAGTGTAGCGGCTTGCAATCGAAAACAGCCGTTCTCGCAATCGGCGCAGTTTTCGGCTCACATTAACTGCAACTGACCAGTCTTCGGCCCGAATCAAATCGGCAGCCCTGCGGCCAGCATTTTGTCACGCAGTTCAGCGGCTCGGGCCGGATCAAGCGCGTTGCTGAACAGCGCTTTGATCTCGGTGGGCGTGGCGTCGAACTGCTTGAATTTGCAACGGCGTGCGCAGCTTGGTGGCGAGTAGCTCAATTGCTTCCTCGGTCAGAATCGATTCAGCCTCGACCTTGTCCTCCGTGCAGGTTTCCAGCAGCCAGTGAATGTACTCACGCTGACTGCCGGCGATGCCGTCGAGCGAGAAGATGTCAGTGCGGTAGCCGATTTCCTCCATCGTTCGGCGACGCAGGTCGTTACGCAGTTTGGGATGCCCGGCCAGCACTACCGATAGCCGGCCTTCGCCGTCCTCGACCAGCTCCATCAAGCGCTTGAGCCCTGTTAGGGTATGCCCGTTGAGGTCATGGGCCTCATCCACGAACAGGGCCACCGGGCGCTTGTTCTTCCTCACCAGTTCGCGCAAGTCACGCTCACGCTTTTCGGCCTGGGTCAGAATGCGCACCTGCTTTTCGGTAGACAAGTCGTAGGAGCGCAGCGATGAAGGTGGCCAGCCTGATGCTGTGCTTCTCGATGGCTAGGGATTTGGAGACGGTGATTTTCTTCTCCGCCTCCATCACCTGTTGAAGTCGTCGCAGCATCACAGTTTTGCCGCTGCCGATGACACCACAGAGTGCAATCAGGCGGCGTTCGGGCTCGCGGGCAAAGCGGCAGAATTGTTCCCAGGTACACATCTCACGAATGCCTTCATCGGTCAGATTGAACTGCCAGTCCTCAATTCGTGAATGCGCTCGCTGCGATGGCTCTGCACATTGTAGGTGCGCACCAGGTAACGCATCAGCCATTCGTTGGCCCGCGCTTGTGGAAGTGATACAGCGTCTCATGGGCTTCCTTGACGGTGCGAAATGGCCGTTCAACCTTGCCCTTTGAGCGAGCAGTTGTAAGTGTTCCATCCTTGCCGGCGGGAATATGTGTCTGCCACTTGATGCCCAGTGCCTGCATGACGTTCTGGAAAACGCGGCGCTTGGCCACCCGGCCATTGCCCAGGTAGATCATCTTCGGGCGGCCTTGGAACGGAAAGTTGGAGTAGGCACTTCGGCACGGTGAGCCGCATGGGGTTTATGGATAAGGTTCAACGCCCGGTACACGGTGCTGGGAGACACGCCACACAACTCCGCTATCGCGGCCACCTGGGTAGCTCGCTCCGGCTTTTCTTCGGCAAACGGTCGAGCCGCTGCCGCAACTGCGTCAGCGATTCGTCAGGGATGGCGCTATGCCGCCCGCTGGGCATTGCGCTCGGCCTCGGTCAAATAGTTGTAGAGCGTCGAACGTCCGATTCCCATCAAACGGCAGATCTCTGCCACGGTGTGTTTTCGCTCGCGGTACAGGCGCAAAGTCAGTTCTTGCTTGGCGGGTCGAGCCTTTTCTTACGCCCGCCCTTACGCCCGCGTGCTCGTGCTGCTGACAACCCCCGCTTGGGTGCGCTCACGAATCAAGTTGCGTTCGAACTCGGCCAGGGCACCGAACAGCTGAAATATCAAACGCCCAGCACTCGAAGCGGTGTCGATGCTTTCTTGCAAGCTGACGCTAGCGGCGTCCAACTGCCCGACCAACCGGATCAAATCCTTCAGCGAGCGACCAAGACGATACAGACGCCAAAGCACTAAGGTATCTCCTCGGCGTAGCGTGGTCAGCAAGGCAGTCAAACCTACTCGCTCGGCTTTGGCACCGCTGGCGGTGTCTTCGAACACGCGCTCACAGCCTGCTTTCTCCAATGCATCGCGTTGCAGATCGAGGAGTTGGTCGTCGGTTGAGACGCGGGCATATCCAATCAGCACGGTTTCGTCCATATATTCAATGAAAATTCGGTGTAGTCGGATATTGAAAATTGGAAGCTGTTACTGGATACAGATAATGCGGCGTTCGGAGCGGACGACCTCATCTCAACCTGATGCCAACAAACCTACGTTTGACGGACAGGGTCGGCAGAACTAGAGTATCACTAGGTATTACTCTGTAATAGGAAGCCAACTATGGCCACGTCTCTCAAGATTGATGACACCCTAAAAGGTCGCGTCCAGCACCTCGCCAGCCAGCGCCGCCGCTCGTCCCACTGGATCATGCTCGAAGCCATCCAGCAATATGTCGAGCGTGAGGAAGCCCGCGAGAGCTTCAAGCAGGAAGCCTTGGCATCCTGGGCGGCCTATCAGGAAACCGGTCGGCACCTGACCGGCCAGGAAGTGCGTACCTGGTTGAACACCTGGGGCACCGAAGACGAAAAGGCGGTGCCTGAGTGCCGCAAGTAATCGTCACCGAAGACGCGGCGCAAGGATTGGAGCGATGCCGACAGTTCTTGGCCGCAAAGGCGCCGGAAGCCGCGAAGCGGGCCGGTCAGGCCATCGAACGGCAATTCTTGCTACTGGAAACAGCCCCCGACATTGGTCGGCCATTCCCTGAAATGCCAGAGCTGCGCGAGTTGGTGATTGCTTTCGGGGATTCTGGCTATGTGGCCCTGTATCACCACGAGCCGACCGCTGATGCGGTGTATGTCCTGGCATTCCGACACCAAAAAGAGGCGGGAAACTGATGAGCATAAACGAATTCCGCCAACTGGCCGCGAGGATAGATCAGCAGATGCTGCAACTCGCCGTCGAAGGTGTCATCGAGGCGTAGGCCGTCATCAATCGCATGATGGGACACGTGCATCAAATTTGGGTCAGTACGTCCGACCAGCAGCTCATGGCGCTGTCCCACGAGCTCCCTGGGTTCTACCGCTACGCCCGTATCATGGAAGAAGCATCCGAAGCCTAACGCAACAAGCCATCGCGGCCCTATCACGGCATGGCCGAGTTCTCCGAACAGCATAAGCAAATGGGGGCTCAACTGCTGACAATGGCAGCCACGCTGAAGCGCGGCTATCAGGCACTTCATGCGGGCGAGAACCTGCAAGTTCTCCAGCCACATATCAAGGATCTGGAAAGATTGCATGGGCAATGGCTGTCTGACTTGGACAACTTCAAGACCTCCCTACGTGAGCAGGGAGCAGAACCCAAGGTGCTGGACTACGCGAACGAAGCATTCGGACGATGGGTGGAGCGCATCAAGCAGCTTGCCAGTTGAATAGCCTCTGTCACCAGCAATGCAAAAGTGACCTCTTGGGCTGCCTGAGGGGGAGGATGTTCAGTTGCAGTTAATGTGAGCCGGAGACGATGGAATGCAAGCCGATGTCGCTGAATGCAAGCTCGCTCGCAATTAATCTGAGCCGAAAACTGCGCTGATTGCGAGCACGGTTGTTTTCGATTGCAAGCCGCTACAAATAGCAGAGCCCTGTAAAACACCGAAATATCCGCTGTGAGATGAAGATCAAATGTGGGAGGAGGCTTGCCCCCGATGGCGGTGTATCAGTTACAGATTGATTGGCTGACACACTGCAATCGGGGGCAAGCCCCCTCCCCCATTTGGATTGCATTCCAAATTTCAGGCATAAAAAACGCCGACGCTATATAAGCCATCGGCGTTGAAACCTTGAAGGGGGTTTTCAGTTACATCAGAACGCAGGCACTACCGCACCGTTGTACTTCTTCTCGATGAAAGCTTTGACTTCCGGGCTGGTCAGGGCCTTGGACAGTTTCTGGATAGCGTCGCTGTCCTTGTTGTCCGGGCGAGCCACCAGGAAGTTCACGTACGGCGAGTCAGCGCTTTCGATGATCAGCGCGTCCTTGGCTGGGTTGAGGCCAGCTTCCAGGGCGTAGTTGGTGTTGATCAAGTCCAGATCAACCTGATCCAGCACGCGTGGCAGCAGGGCCGATTCCAGCTCTTTGAACTTCAGGTTCTTGGGGTTGCTGGCGATGTCTTTTGGCGTGGCCAGGGCGTTGGTCGGATCTTTCAGGGTGATCACACCGGCTTTCTGCAGCAGCAACAGGGCGCGGCCGCTGTTGGAGCCTTCGTTAGGAATGGCCACGGTGGCGCCATCTTTCAGCTCGGAGATGTTCTTGATCTTTTTCGAGTAACCGCCGAAGGGTTCAACGTGCACGCCAACCACGGTGACCAGGTTGGTGCCCTTGCCCTTGTTGAAGTTTTCCAGGTACGGCAGGGTCTGGAAGTAGTTGGCATCCAGGCGCTTCTCAGCCACCTGCACGTTAGGTTGTACGTAGTCTGTGAAGACTTTGATTTCCAAGTCCACGCCTTCTTTGGCGAGGGTTGGCTTGACCAATTCGAGGATCTCGGCGTGCGGCACTGGGGTCGCGGCCACCACCAGTTTCTCGTTAGCCTGGGCGAAGCCAGCAGTCAGGGCAGCCGCCAGTGCGGTAAACAACAGAACCTTTTTCATGCAGTGTCCTTATCAAAATTCCGGGTCGTCTCTGACGGCCGTTTTTTTATTTGGTGTGCCAGCGAAGTGCTATCGCGGCGTGGGAGGGACAATACCTAGATTTTTTATTCCCGAACAATATCTTTTATTCACGTTGATATTCCATTTTGCTCATGTAGTTGCTTGTTCACGTAGAAAGCTGCGCAAGGCTTCCTGCTCGGCGGGGCTGGCCGTGTTGAAAATTCGCTGTACCTGCTCCAACGGCGTGCCCCCCACAGGCAAATTCAGATGCTCGGGCAAAATCTCGTCGCCGCTGCTGACCAGCAATGCAAAGTGAATAACGTTTTCCAGCTCACGCGTATTGCCCGGCCAGGTGTGGTGCTCCAGCACGCGCTGGGCGGCGTCGCTGATCAGCGGCACCGGCAGGTCCAGGCGCTGGCTGTAGATGCCCAGGAAATACTCGGCCAGGGACAGGATGTCACCGACACGCTCGCGCAAGGCGGGCAAGTCCAGCTGGCCTTCGCTCAGGTAATGAAACAAGCGCTCATGGAACTTGCCGGCGGCCACGGCCTGGGCCAAGTCGATGCTGGTGGCTGCTACCAGACGCACATCCACCGGGCTGGGCTGATGGGCGCCGACGCGGGTGACTTCATGGTTTTCCAGCGCGGCCAGCAGTTTTACCTGGATCGGTAGCGGCAAGTCGCCGATCTCATCCAAGTACAAGGTGCCGCCATTCGCCGAACCGAACCACCCCGCCCGGCTGCTGGCCGCGCCACTGTGGGCACCGGCCGCATAACCGAACAACTCGGCATCGGCATAGGTCGGGCTGATGGCGCCGCAATTGACCGAGACAAACAGCCCGGTGCGGTCGCTGCCACGGTGGATGTGCCGCGCCAGCAGCTCTTTACCGCTGCCGGTTTCGCCGCGAATCAACACCGGCAGGGCGCGCGGCGCGAGGCTTTCCAGGTCTTCGCGCAGTTGCCGCGAGCGTGGATCAACAAAGACCAACGCTTTGGCGCGAATGCTCAGCGGGCTTTTTTCCGCGTCGGGGAAGGTCAGCAGTGGCTGGCCGTAGGTTTCATGCAGGCTCATGGCAGGCTCCCGCCCCAAATCCACTCAGGGACGGGGCGTTTAAAGATAGTCAGGCAGTGCGCCGGGCGTGATGCTCAAGGCGGCTTTGCAGGCGATAAAGGTAGGCGAAACCCTGCTCCCAACGCTGGTGGCCGGACTTCACATTGATATGGCCGGCACCGGACAGAATGCCGGCTTCAGCGCCCCAGTTACGCGCCAGTTCCACGGCCCGGGGAGCGCTGACGGCGCTGTCGTTATCGGAGCTGACCACCTGGGTGGGAAACGGCAGCAAGTCGGTCGGAATTGGCGCAAAGTTGCGCAGGGCAGGCGAGCACGCCGGGCGTTCGACATCGGCCGGAGCCACCAGCAAGGCGCCACGCACCTGGCGCAGGAACTGCACTGGCGCGGTAGCCGCCCAATGCGCCACGGTGATGCAGCCCAAGCTATGGGCGATCAGGATCACTGGCGTGCTGTCGGCCGCAATGGCCTCGGCCAGCGCGGCGACCCAGTCTTCGCGCCGTGGCGTCAGCCAGTCGGCCTGTTCCACACGGGCGCTGTTGGGCAGGCTGTTCTGCCAATGACTTTGCCAATGATCTTCTGGCGATCCTTGCCAGCCCGGCACGATCAGGTAACGAATCGACTCGCTGTGCATGGGTGTGCCCTCCTGCAGCGTTTAACGTTGCTGAACAGTATAGGGACGAGGGTTATATTCGTTAAGGAATAAGAAGCTATTTATTAATAACCAAAATATCAAAGCCGATGAAGATCAAACTGTGGGAGGGGGCTTGCTCCCGATAGCAGTGGGTCAGTTGATACAGGTGGCGGCTGATACACCGCCATCGGGAGCAAGCCCCCTCCCACATTGACCAGGTTCCACATAGGGACTCGGGGGTGTTGAGTAAATCCCAGGCAAAAAAAAGGCCGCACCCTGCCAAGGAAACGGCCAAAAAGTTGTCGAGGCTATTGGTGGAAGCGTTGCAACTAACGTGCGGTAATCACCGACAGCTTGGTAATCCCCGCGCGCTCGATAGACGCCATGGCTCGCGCCACTTCGCCGTAGTTCACACCATCGTCAGCCTGCAGTTGCACCCGCACATCGGGGTCCTTGGCCTTCGCCGCCTGCAGGTTGAATTCCAGCAGGTCCGGCTGGATTTCGTCCTTGTTGATAAACAGTTTGCCCGCGCCGTCGATGCTCACCACCAGCGGGTCTTTCTGCTCCACCGGGGCCACGGCCTCGGTCTTGGGCAGGTTGATCGGGATCGCGTTGGTCAACAGCGGCGCGGTGACGATAAACACCACCAGCAGTACCAGCATCACGTCCACCAGCGGCGTGACGTTGATCTCGCTCAGCACCTCATCACTGTCTTGCGTGGAAAAGGCCATCTCAGGACGCCTCCTTCACTTTCTGCGGGTTGCCAGGCGCATGCTTGGTCAAGGCAGGATGCAGCAGCACGCGGAACGAATTCTTCTGTGCCAGGCTGTAGAAGTCGTGGGCAAAATCATCCAGGTCGGCAGCCGTCAGTTTCAGG
Source organism: Pseudomonas fluorescens group sp. (assembly GCF_020093335.1). Lineage (NCBI taxonomy): Bacteria > Pseudomonadati > Pseudomonadota > Gammaproteobacteria > Pseudomonadales > Pseudomonadaceae > Pseudomonas > Pseudomonas fluorescens group sp. The sequence continues at coordinate 56,533 of NZ_JAIOKW010000010.1, forward strand.
CGACGCAGGAAATAGTTGTAGACCAGCACCGCCGGCACCGCGACAGCGATGCCCACGCCCGTCGCAACCAGTGCTGCACCGATCGGACCGGCCACGGTTTCGAGGCTGGCGGAACCGGCGGCGCTGATGCCCTTGAGCGCTTCCATGATCCCCCACACGGTGCCGAACAGGCCGATAAACGGCGAGGTGCTTCCGATACTGGCGACCACGGCCAGGCCGGTCTCCAGGGAACGGCGCTCGCGCACGATCTGCTGGCGCAGGGCACGTTCGAGACGGTCCTGATGATTGATCGCCTGGCTGAGGTCAGCGGCGTGCGGGGTTTCACCCACCTGGATCGCGGCATAACCGGCCTGGGCGACACGGGCAGCAGCGCCTGGCTGGGTTTCGGCCAGTTCGGCGGCCGAGTCGAGACTCGACGCCGCCCAGAACTGTTTATGGAACCTGCGATCCTGGGCCTTGAGGCGACCGAACTGCACGCCCTTGAGCAGGGCCAGGCCCCAAGTGGCGACCGAAAAAACCACCAGCAGCCAGATCACCGCGCTTTCGATGGATTCAAGTGGAGATGCTAATGCCATGATGTTTTCCCTCTGTACTAGTCGCGGCGTGTGCTGCACACCGCAGCGCAATAGTTAGTGAATCTTGAAGTCGATCGGTACGCTGACCCAGCCGTCCTGGGCCACATCGCCCTGCTTGGCCGGCACGAAGCTCCACCGCTTCACGGCGGTCAGTGCGGCGTCGTCGAGTTGCTGGCGACCGCTGCTTTTCTGGACCTGGATCTCGCCCGGCTTGCCGCTGGCCAATACATGCACCCGCAACAACACCGTGCCTTCCCAACCGCGACGCTGCGCCAGGGACGGGTACTCCGGCGCCGGGTTCTTGAGGTACGCGGCGTTGGCCGAAGCCGGTGTCACCGGGGCTGGCGCGGGCGGAGCGGGCGCAGGGGCCGGTGGCGCCGGTTGCGGTGGCGTGGGCGCCTGCTCGACCGGTTTCGGTGCGGGCTTGGGCTCAGGCTTTGGCACCGGCTTGGGCTTGGGTTTTGGAATCGGCTTGGGCGGCGCCGGCTTGGCGGCCAACTCATCCACCACCGGCGGCGGTGGCTCGACAACAGGCGGTGGCGGTGGTGGCGGCACAGGCGGTGGCGGTTCCACCACGGGCGGTGCCGGCTGGGAAAATTCGATGGTCATCGGCGGAATCTCCGGCGGCACAATCGGCAGCACCGGCGTGGGTTTCTGGCTGACCCAATAAATCACTGCACCGTGCAGGGCCAGTACCAACAAACCGAGCAGGATCCCTTCGCGGCGGCTGGAGAAGCGCTTCGGGGTTTGCTGCGTCCGCAATTGCCCCAACGGCGCGCGGTGCGGCCGGCCAAGGTCGACCAACTCACCACTCGGTGCCTGGCGCCATTGCGCCTCGGGTGCACTGGCGGCGGTCTGGACATTGCCCATTGATTCACTCCCTACGGTTTCGAAACCAAAAAACCGACGGGCCTGCGTGGAAGGCCGTCGAGGGCTGAATCATCGGGGCCAGACGCTTATCTCTTAAAGTAATCTTTGAAGTTATAGATAGATCAAATTTGAATAAACGAATGCTCTGCAAACACCAAAGCCCCGGCCCACGTGGCCTGGCGTCGAGGTGGTTTTTTTTGATGCTTTTCAGGCATACAAAATATTCACTTAAGGCATGGCTCAACGGGGCTGTTTGCACACAAATCGAACAGCTCAGCCTGCAAGCACTGCCCCGCGGCACTCAGGCCATGACGGGCATACAACGCCAGGCGCACGCCTTGCACCACGGGCAAACCGCTGTCCGGCCCCAGTTCCACATGCCCTGGCTGCACGACCCGTCGCGGCAACAGACTCACACCCAACCCCGCCGCCACCGCCGAACACACGCTGGCCAGGCTGGCGCTGGAATAACCGATGCGCCAGCGCCAGCCGCCCACTTCCAAGTGGTGCAACATTTCATTGCGGTACAGGCCGCCCACCGGGAATGCCACCAACGGCAGAGGGTCGCGCCCCAGGCACGGGGTGCTGCGGCTGTCGACCCAACACAGCGGCTCGGGCCACGAGGCCAGGCAGTCATCGCTGCTGCCCATCTGCTTGACCAGCAACACGTCGAATTCACCACTGCGGTATTGGCGCTGCAACTCGGGGCCCAGGCCGCTGGTGACCTCCAGGCGCACCCGTGGATAGGCCAGCACAAATGCCGACAGCAACGGCATCAGGCGCTCGGCGGCAAAGTCTTCCGGCACCCCCAGGCGCAGTACGCCGTCGCTCTGTTGGTTGATCAACACATCGGTGGCTTCTTCATGCAACGCGAGGATGCGCCGCGCATAGGCCAGCAAGCGTTCGCCCTCGGCGGTGGCGACCACGCGGCGCTGGTCGCGGTCCAGCAACTGGCGCGCCACCGCGTCTTCCAGGCGGCGGATCTGCTGGCTCACGGTGGATTGGGTCAAGTGCAGGCGCTCGGCGGCACGGGTGAAGTTGCCGCAGTCCACCACGGCGACAAAGCTGCGCAACAACACGGGATCGAACATCAGCGTCACCATTCTCTTTGCCACTGGTTGGCATGGTTATATTTAATTTCAGAATACCTTGGGTGCTGGCCATACTCACGCCTCATTTGCCGACTGCAAGAGCGTTGCATGACCCTGAACAAATCCCTCGCCGGCTGGGGCCTGCTGGTGGTGCTCGGCCTGAACCTGCGGCCGATCCTCAGTTCCATCAGCCCGTTGCTCGGCGAGATCCGCCAGGCCACCGGCCTGAGTTTCCAGAGCAGCGCCCTGCTGACCAGCCTGCCGGTGGTGTGCATGGGGCTGGTGGCGCTGGTGGGCGTGCGCGTGGAAGCCCGCCTTGGCGAACGGCGCGGCATCGCCCTGGGCCTGATAATGATCCTGCTGGCGTGCCTGGCACGCTGGCTGATGGGCCAGGCGTCGGCGCTGCTGGTCACGGCGTTGCTCGGCGGTGCGGGCGTGGCGCTGATCCAGGCCTTGGTGCCGGCGATGATCAAGCGCGAATTCCGTCATCGCGTGCCGGTGGCGATGGGCGTGTATTCGGCCTCGCTGATGGCCGGCGGCGGGCTGGCAGCGCTGCTCAGCCCGCTGGTGGCCACGCATTTCCAGGAATGGCAGGCGGGGTTGGGGGTGTGGCTGCTGCCGGCGTTGGGCGCCTTGCTGCTATGGGCCTGGCTGCCCCTGGGCGCGGCCAGAAATCCACAGGTGGTGCCGGCCTTCAAGGACCTGCGCAATCGCCGCGCCTGGTTGCTGGCGCTGTATTTCGGCCTGGTCAATTGCGGCTACATGAGCCTGGTGGCGTGGCTGCCGGCCTACTATCAGCAACTTGGCTGGGGCGTGTTGCCCAGCGGTTCGCTGCTGGCGTTCATGACCATCTTCCAGGTGCTCGCCGCGCTGTTGATGCCGGTGCTGGCGCAGCGCGGTATCGACCGTCGGCCGCTGCTGGGCATCGCCCTGCTGGCCCAGACCGTGGGTTACCTCGGCCTGATCGTCGCGCCGCAGGAATATCCGCACCTCTGGGTGGCGCTGTGCGGCTTCGGCCTGGGCGCGTGTTTCGCCTTGAGCCTGCTGCTGACCCTCGACCACCATCGCGACCCACGCCAGGCCGGGCAACTGGCGGCCTTTGTGCAAGGCGTGGGCTTCTTGATCAATGCGGTGTCGCCGTGGCTGACCGGCTGGTTGCGCGGGCTGACCGGCAACTTTGTCAGCGCCTGGGTGGTGCTGACGGTCACGGCGGTGGCGATGCTGGTGGTGACGCGCGTGTTCAGCCCGGCCACCTATCGCACGGGGCTAGAAGTCATAGCGCCCGGTCACTCCTAGCGTGCGCGGCGTACCAAGCAGGCCTTCGTAGCCGCCGTTCCCCCCCGTCCACAGCGTGGTGTAGTAGGTCTTGTCGAAGGCGTTTTTCAGCCATAACGACACGTCCCACTGCCCTTGCTCATAGTTGCCACGCAGGCCGGTGGACAGGTTGACCACGGCGTAGGCAGGAATCTGTCCATAGTCGGAGTCCTCCACGGTGCCCACAGCCTTGGAGCGGAAGGCATAGCTGGCGGTGACGTAGGGTTCGAAGCCGTTATCCAGGTTCCACTTGTATTCGCCGTTGGCGTTGGCGATCCATTTCGAGGCCCCCACCACTTGGTGCCCACTCAGGTCACAGGAGGCCGGCGCACCGGGGCGCAGACTGACTTCCGGCGGGCACGGCGCATCTTTGTAAGACAGGTAGCTCACATCGTTGAACGAGCCGTTGAGGTTCAGCGTCAGGCCCTTGATCGGCACCAGGGTGCTTTCCACCTCGACACCCCGCGAGCGCACCGAACCGGCGTTGGTCAGGTACTGCACACGGTTGTCCTGGTCATAGGCATTGGTCTGGTAGCCGTTGACCTGAGTCCAGAACAGGTTGGCATTGAGCTGCAGCCGCCGGTCCCACAGGGTGCTTTTGAAACCCAGTTCGACGTTATTGGCGCGCTCGGTGCCGATCAGCAGTGAGTCGGCCCCGGCCGTCGGTGCCGAGCCTACCGCCAGGTTGACCCCGCCGGACTTCTCGCCATGGGACAAGGTCGCGTAGCCCAGCAGGTTTTCGTTAAAGCGGTAGCTCAGGTTGAGCAAACCCGAGGGGCTGGTGCTGTATTGCGTGAGGTCGCCGGAATCGTACGCCCCCGCGCGCCCGCGTCGAGCCGTCGCGGCAGCACCGGTGACCGCCGCACCGCCAAGGGGAGCGTTACGCGTGACCCAGGCACTTTTTTCTTCATAGGTGCCACGCAGGCCGGCTGTGAAATCCAGGCGCTCGGTGAGGTGCCAGGTGCCCTGGGCAAACAGTGCAAAACTGTCGGTGCGAATGTGCCCGTTGCCGACGCTGCTGACGTTGGCCAGTGCGCCGGCTGGCGTGCCGTTCCAGATGTCGGCCTGCGGCCCGTAATAGCTGAAGGATTTGTTATCCAGCGAATTACCGAAGTAGTAGGCACCGAGCACGTAATCGAAGAACCCGCCGGTGGGTGAAGCCAGCCGGAATTCCTGGGACCACTGCTTATCTTCCACCGACACCCCGGCGTTATACGACGCCGGCACGTTAAGGCCGTCGTCGTTACGCGGGGTGAAATTCCAGAAGCGATAGGAACTGACCGAGGTCAGGGTGAAATCACTCGGCAACGTCCAGTTGGCCTCCAGCGACGTACCGCCCTGGAACACGGTGACGTGCTGGTCGCTGTCCAGGTTGACCTTGCGGTGGGTGCCATCGACCAGGGTCGCGCCTGCAGCGTTGGCCCGCGACTGGTAGAGGTTGGTGCCGTTGATGGTCGGCCCGGTGCTGTACAGCACCCGGGTGCCGGCGCTGGAATCCTCTTCGTTGTAATCGCCGATCCAGCGCAGGTTGAAGGTCTCGCTGGGCTTGTACAGCAGTTGCCCGCGAAAGCCCTGGCGCGAGCCGCCGTTGAGGTCATGGCCGTTGTATTCGTTCTTGATGTCGCCGTCGCTGCGGGTGCGATACGCCGAGAAACGCCCCGCCAGGTCATCGGTGAGCGGGCCGGAAATCGTGCCCTTGGTCTGGAAGTAGCCGTCCTCGCCCAGCGAGGTTTCAATGCTGCGCTCCGGGGTAAAACTCGGCGCGCGCGTGCTGATGTTGATCACCCCGGCGGTGGTGTTTTTGCCGAACAAGGTGCCTTGCGGGCCGCGCAAGACTTCAAGCTGCTCGATGTCCATCAGGTCGAACACCGCCATGCCCGGCCGCCCGAGATACACGTTGTCGATATACAGCCCTACGCTGCCTTCCAGGCCATCGCTGGCCGGGTTGTTGCCAAGCCCGCGGATCGACACGCTGGACTGGCGCGCATGCATGTAGGCGACGTTGACGCTGGGCACCAGTTGCTGCAGATCCTGAATCCGATACACCCGCTGGCTCTCCAGGGCCTGGCCGCCGATCACGCTCATGGGCGTCGGCACTGCCTGGGCGCTTTCGGTGCGCCGCCGGGCGGTGACGGTGACCGTCTCCAACTCGCCGCCGGCGCTCTCGCCCTTGCTTACCGGCGCGGGCGTTTCGGCGGCCTGGGTCGGCGACCAACTGGAACTGCCGGCCACCAGAATGGCCAGGGGCAAGGACTTCAACAGACTCATAAGCGGCTCCGGAACCCGGAAATATCCATCGAGAGATATTCCTTTAGGTTATTTATTTATGTTTTTACGAACATTTACTGCATAAGAGATAGCCTTTATAAGGAGTCGACCTAATGCATAGCCAATGCATTTCCCGGATATTTTTGATGTGAAAAATGCATATCGATCTGCGCCAGCTTCGTCACTTCATCGCCCTTGCCGAACAACGCAGTTTTGTCGCCGCCGCGTTGACGGTGAACCTGTCGCAATCGGCGTTCAGTCGCAGTATCCAGGCCCTGGAACACAGCGCCGGTTGCCAGCTGATTGACCGTGGCCGCAAAGACCTGGCGCCGACCAAACAAGGCCAGGTATTGCTGGAGCACGCCCGGCGCCTGGTCAGCGGTGCGCAGCAGTTGGCCAATGAGATCAGCCAGTTCAATGGCCTGGAGGCGGGAGAATTACGCTTCGGTTGCGGCCCGGCACCGGCCGGCGGCCTGATCCCGCGCGCCATCGGCAGTTTTATCGGGCGCTACCCCAAGGCACGGGTGCAGTACCAGGTGGACGACTGGCAAAGCCTGAGCAAACGCCTGCTCAGTGAAGAGTTCGAGTTTTTCGTCGCCGACACCCGCCACTTCGAAGCCAACCCGGACTATCACACCCACCGCCTGCGCCCGCGCCGCTGGTATTTCTGCTGCCGCGCCGGCCACCCACTGGCCGGGCGTGGCAGCGTAAGCGCCGCCGAGCTGATGAGTTACCCACTGGCCGTGACCATCCGCCCGCCCAACCTGCGCAAGGTCATCGTCGACCTCAGCGGCCGGCCCGATTACCTGCCCAATGTCGAATGCGAGAACGGCTATAGCCTGATGGGCGTGGTGCTGCGCTCCGACGCCATCGGCATCGTCAGCGCCAACAGCGATGTGCTGCACATGGCCCGGGGCGAACTGGTGTGCTTGACGATCGAGGGCCTGGCGGAGGATCTGGAGGAGCGTTACACCCGCTACGGCATCGTCAGCCGTGCGGGGTATCGCTTGTCGCCGCTGGCCGAAGCGATGATCGAGCAGATCAAGCAGGTCGATGAGTTGGATGAAGAGGTGTGCACGCTGGAGAACGTTGCGGTCTAGGCCATGCATTCACTGCATCAAAGCCAGTCCCCAAATGCACTTGCCAGCCCCCCACTCGAACGGCGAAAAACCTCACCTGTCCTCCGTCTGGTGAAGCCCCATGTCCCACCCCCAACCCGTGCGCAACGTGCTGTACATCATGTGCGACCAACTGCGCCGCGATTACCTGTCGTGCTACGGCCACGCCCACTTGCACACGCCGAACATCGATCGCCTGGCCGCCGCCGGTGTGCGCTTCAACCGCGCCTATACCCAAGGCACCATCTGCGGGCCCTCGCGCATGTCGGCCTATACCGGGCGCTACGTCAGCAGCCACCAGGTGGCGTGGAACGCGGTGCCGTTGCCCCTGGAAGAACTGACCCTCGGCGACTACCTGCGCCCCCACGGCATCCGCACGGCGCTGGTCGGCAAGACCCACGCCACGCCCAATGTGGACGCCTTGCAACGCCTGAATATCGACCCTGACAGCAAGCAGGCCGAGCCGTTGAACGAGGTCGGCTTCGAGGCGTACCTGCGTCACGACGGCATCTACCCCGACAGCCCGCTGTTCGAGGATAAACGCGAGTCCGCGCCCTACACCCATTACCTGCGCGAGCAGGGCTACAGCGGCGCCAACCCGTGGCACGAATGGGCCAATGCGGCAGCCGGTGAAAACGGCGAAGTCCTCAGCGGTTGGCACATGCGCAATGCGGGCCGCCCCGCGCGCGTGGCCGAGGAACATTCGGAAACCGTCTACACCACCGACCGCGCCATCGACTTTATCCGTGAACAGGCCGAACAACCGTGGTGCCTGCACCTGTCCTATATCAAGCCACACTGGCCCTACATCGCACCGGCGCCGTATCACGCGCTGTATGGCGCCGAGCATATCCAGGCACCGATCCAGCCAGGGGAGACCAGCGATCACCCGGTGTACCAGGCGTTCCGCCAGCACCAGGAGAGCCTTAACTTTTCCCGTGACGAGGTACGGCTCACGGTGATTCCCACCTACATGGGCTTGATCAAACAGGTCGACGACCAACTCGGGCGCCTGTTCGATTTCCTGCAAGGCAATGGCCGTTGGGACGACACCCTGATCGTGTTCACCAGCGACCACGGCGATTTCCTCGGCGATCACTTCCTCGGCGAAAAAGAATTTCTGCTGGAACCTGCGGTGGGCATTCCGCTGATCGTGCGCGACCCACGCGCCGCCGCCGATACCCGCCGTGGCACGGTGGACGCGCGTCTGGTGGAAACCATCGATGCGCTGCCGACCTTCCTCGACGCCCTGGGTTTGCCAGCGGCCGAGCATCGCCTGGAAGGCCGCTCGCTGATCCCGCTGTTGCACGGCCAGGAAACCCGCTGGCGCCGCTACGCCATCGCCGAGTACGACTACGCCTTCCAGGCCCCGGCCCGCGAACGCCTGGCGCAACCCATCGACCGTTGCCGGATGACCATGGTGCGCAGCGAACGCTGGAAATACCTGGCGTACGACGGCTTCCGCCCACAGCTGTTCGACCTGGAAAACGACCCGCAGGAACTGCACGACCTGGGCAACGACCCGGCCTATGCCGAAGTGCGCGAAACCCACGTGGGGTATCTGTTCGAATGGCTGCGCGGGTTGAAGCGACGCACCACCATCAGCCACGCAGAGATCGATCTGCGTGGCCAACGGTTTCGTTACGGTGAGCCGGAAGCGGAGAAGGTGGTGCAGATCGGCGTGTGGTAAACCACACATCGAACGTGGGGGCCCCCACTACCTCTTCGAAGTAGCGCTGTCGCACAGCAAACGGGTACCTCTGTGGTGAGCGGGCTTGCCCCCTCCCACATCAGAGACCTTTGGTGGTCTGGCTGCGCTGCCCGTGCACGCCCACCGGCACATCGCCCTTGAGCGTCACCCGGCGCACGATGCGTTCCTGGGTGCCGTAGTCGTCGACGGCGTAATGCTGGGTGGCGCGGTTGTCCCAGATCGCCACGTCGCCGGTGTTCCAGCGCCAGCGCACGGTGTTTTCCAGGCGGGTGACGTGGCTTTGCAGCAGGTTGAACAGCTGGGTCGAGTCCGCCTGGGAATAACCTTTCAGGCGCTTGACGAAGTGCCCCAGCAGCAGGGTTTTCTCGCCACTGACCGGATGCACGCGCACCACCGGGTGCTCGGTTTCGTACACCGTCGAGGTGAACACCTTGCGGTATGCCTCAAGCCGCTCGGCCGACACATCCGGCTTGAGCGCGGCGTAGTCGTATTCGTTGCTGTGCACTGCCCACAAGTTATCCGCCAGGGCGCGCAGTTCGACGCTGAGGTCGTTGTAGGCGCTTGAGGTGTTGGCCCAGACCGTGTCGCCACCGGACTTGGGCGCCAGTACCGAACGCAGCACCGAGGCTTTCGGGTAGGCATCGACGAAGGTCACATCGGTGTGCCAGGAATTGGCGCGCTGGCCACGGGTGCCGTCCAGTTCCATGAGGAAGCGCGTGCCGTCGCGCACCGGCACCGTCGGGTGGGCAATCGGCTCGCCGAGCAGATGGGCAAAGGCTTCCTGGCTCTGGTCATCGAGGTGAGTCTGCTCACGGAAGAAGACCACCTTGTACTGCACCAGCGCCTGCTGGATGGCTTCGACCGTGGCGGCATCCAGATCGCCGGACAGTCTGATACCGCGGATCTCGGCGCCGATGCGGCCGGCGACCGGGTGAATATCCAGCGCCTGGGCGACGGGTTGAACAGCTAATGCGGCGTTGCTCATGGTGATGACCCTCTTGTGCCTGCTGATGGGGACGCTTTCCGACAACGCTCTATCCATATGCAATTTAGGTCTAGCAAATGAACGAATGCTTCATTGACGGAATAAGAGCTTGCATTTAAAACCTCTGCTCCCGTGGTCGCAAATGCCTTCGACCTATTTTTAAGATGCAGGGAAAGCATATGGATCTTCGCCAACTGCGCTACTTCATCGCCCTCAACGAACACCGCAGTTTCGTGCGTGCGGCAGACGCCATGGGCATCACCCAACCGGCGTTCAGCCGCAGCATCCAGGGGCTGGAACAGGAGTTCGGCTGCGTGCTGGTCGACCGTGGCCACAAGGACCTGCGCCCCACGCCGGAGGGCCAAGTGGTGCTGCAACATGCCCTGTCCCTGGTGCACGGCGCCGCCTTGCTGAGCAGTGAAGTGACGCGCATGACCAAGCTCGACGCCGGCGACCTGCGCTTCGGCTGCGGCCCGGCACCGGCGGTGAAACTGGTGCCGGATGCGGTGGCGCGCTTTATCAGCGCCCACCCGAAAATCCGCACCAGTTTCCAGGTGGATAACTGGGAAAAACTCAGCCGTGCCCTGAGCCGTGAAGAGATCGAATTCTTTATCGCCGACATCCGCCAATTCGAAGCCGACCCGAATTTCCAGACCCGCGCGCTGACCCCCAAGCGCGGGGTATTTTTTTGCCGACCGGGCCACCCGTTGCTGGCCAAGGACAGCCTGTCGACCAACGACATGTTCGACTACCCGCTGGCGGCGCCGCTGATCTCACAGGGCATTCGCAAACTGTTGGCGAACCTGAGCGGGCGCATGGATTTTTCCCCGAGCATCCAGACCGAACATTTCCCGGCGCTGGTGAAGATCGTGCTGCAGTCCAATGCCATCGGCGTCGGCACCGAGGAGGCGTTCGCCGAAGACATCGCCCACGGCACGTTGAAGCTGCTGCACTGGCGCAACCTGCCGCAGAACATGGAGACCATGAGCGCCCGCTGCGGGATTGTCAGCCGCACTGGTTCGCGGTTGTCGCCGGCGGCGAAGGCGATGATCGAGACGCTGGTGGAGGTGGACAGGCAGGAGGTGAGCGTGGCGGTTTGACGGGCCTCATCGGGGGCAAGCCCCCGATGGCGATAGCCCAGGCACCACCCGACTCAAAGCCCCGCCGCCGCCAGGTTCGGCGCCACCCAGTCACTCACCTGGAACGGCTTGCGAATCAGCTTCTCCTTGGAGGCCAGGTCCACCGAACCCTGCAATTTAGCCAGGAACACCGGGTCCAGGGTCGACGGGAAAATCTCGCTGAGGGTCTGGTCTTTCAAGTCATTGGTGAGGATCACCGGCGGGTAACTGGCCAGCCCGGACACCAGCGCAATGTAGGCTTGCTTGTTGTTGTCATCGGTCAACCAGTGCACCGCCTGCTGCTGGGCCTTGAGCAGCTTGGCGACGGCGTCGGGGTGCTCGTCGACAAACTGTTTGCTGCCCACCAGCACCGCCTGGACGCTGCCGGCGCCACCGAGGTCCTTGGTGGTCAGCGGTATTTCAGCCAGCCCCTTGGCTTGCAATGCCGTCAGGTTCGAACCGCCCCAGGTGGCGTCGATCTGCTTGGCGGCCAGCGCGGCATTGGCGGCGTTGTAGTCCAGGCTGATGACTTTGAGGTCCTTCTCACTCAAGCCCTGGCTGGCCAATGCACTGTCGAACGACAACTGGCTGGCCGTGCCACGGAACACCGCGACGCGCTTGCCCTTGAGGTCCTGCAAGGTCTTGATGCCAGAACCCGGCACCACGCCGAGGTACTGCTTGATGTCCCGCGCGGTGGCACTGAGCAGGCGCGTCTCCAGGCCATTGGAGCGGCCGATGATCGCCGCCAGGTCGCCCAGGTACGCCAGGTCCACCTGCCCGTTGGCGAAGGCTTCGTTGATCACAGGGCCGGCGCCCTTGAAGTAATTCCACTGGATCTTGATGCCTTGGTCGGCAAAGGCTTTTTCGAAGATCTGCTGCTCGCGCAGCACGTCCGTTATGCCCCCGCCGCTGTGCTGGCTGCCTGCGCTGAGGTCGGGCACGGCGATGCGGATTTCCTTGAGGTCGGCAGCCTGTACCAGGCCCGCCAATGCGGTGCCTGCCACCAGGGTGATCAGACGTTTGAACGGCAGTTTCATAAGCGCAGCTCCTTGTGGGCGAGGGTCGCCTGGGGAGCAGAAAGTAGGCACAACCTGGTCAAAACTTTAAATACTATAAATTCACAATTTAATAGCTTTTAGGACTATACGAAGGGAAACGCAGGCTCCAGAGGGCTATGCATGAATAGCATCGAAAATATTCTTCGAATGCATTGGATGCGTGCCGGGGCGAGGCTTTAAATGGTTTTTCTTATCCCTCAATCATCTTGATTACGTTTTTATAAGATCGAAATCACATAACGCCCCTGGCGACAACGGAGGTCCTCCATGGCCCGAATCTCACTTTTGAGCCTCCCGCTCGCGGCTCCCGGCGCCACGCCACGTTGGCCGCTGCGCTGTGAACGGCTGTTGCCATGGTTGCTGCCGGTGACGCTGTTTGCGCTGTGGTGGCTGGCCAGCCGCAATCACTGGATGAGCGAGCAGATCCTGCCGCCACCGTCCCTGGTGTGGAGCAGCGCCGTGGAACTGGCCGGCGGCGAGCTGTGGAGCCACCTGGCGATCAGCCTGCAACGCCTGTCCTGGGGGTTGCTGGCGGGCATTGGCGCCGGGGCGCTGCTGGGGGCGGTGCTGGGTTTCAGCGCGCGCGCCGAGCGCCTGGTGTTTCCGACGTTCAGCGCGTTGTCGCAGGTACCGACCCTGGCCTGGATTCCACTGTTCATGGTGTTCTTCGGCATTGGCGAAACCCTGAAACTGGTGGTGCTGGTGAAGGCGATCGTGGTGCCCGTCACCCTGCATACCCTGGTGGGCGTGCGCGACGCCCAGCCCCAGTTGCGTGAAGCCGCCCGCGTGCTGCGCCTGCCCACGCACCTGTTGATCCGGCGCCTGATCCTGCCTGCTGCGCTGCCCGCCTTTATGGCCGGCGTGCGCCTGGCCCTGGCGGCCGGCTGGACCTCGCTGCTGGCGGTGGAGTTGCTGGCCTCCAGCGAAGGCATCGGCTACCTGATGGTGTGGGCGCGCCAGCTGTTCATGCTCGATATCGTCTTCGTGTGCATCGTGGTCATCGGCGTATTCGGCGTGGTGATGGACCGTGGCATTGGCTGGCTGGACCGCAAATGGGTGCACTGGCCCCATCCGGCCACGGCGCAGATTCGTCGCGGGCCGCGCTATCAAGGCTGGCAGCGCCTGCAACCGTGGGTGCTGCCCCTGCTGTTGCTGGCGCTGTGGCAGGTCGCGACGCAACAAGGCTGGGTCGACCCGAACATTCTGGTCAGCCCTTGGGTGGTGCTGCACACCACCGTCGCCGGGGTCGTGGATGGCAACCTCAGCGGTGCACTGGGCACCAGCCTGGGGCGAAGCCTGGGCGGCTTGCTGCTCGGTGGCGGCGTTGGCTTTGCCATGGGCCTGTGGCTCGGACTGTCACGGCGCAGTGAGCGGGTACTCGGGCCGACCCTGAGCGCCTTGCGCCAGATCGCGATTTTCGCCTGGGTGCCATTGCTCACTGCCTGGTTTGGCCTGGGTGAGTTGGCCAAGTGGGTGTTTATCGCCCTCGCCGCCTTCTTCCCGTTGTTTATCGCCACTCAACGCAGCGTGCTGAATCTGTCGCCACAGCTCAACGAAGCGGCGCAGGTGTTGCGCCTCAATCTGTTCCAACGGCTGCGACGCCTGGTACTGCCAGGCGCCGCAGCCGGGATTTTCGCCGGCCTGCGCCTGAGCCTGATCTACGCCTGGCTGGGCACCATCGGTGCGGAATATTTCATGCCGTCCAACGGCGGTATCGGCAGCCTGATGATCGGCGCCCAACAACTGCTGCGCATGGACCTGATCATGAGCGGCATGCTCCTGGTCGGCCTTACCGGCGCGGCCCTCAACCTGATCGGCCAGCGCATCGAAACCCGCGCCACCCGCTGGAGACACGCATGAACGCACCTATCGTCAGCTTCAACCATGTGGGCAAGACCTTCGACGTCGACGGCTTCGAGCTGGAAGCCATCCGCGAATTCAACCTGGAGATTGCAGAAGGCGAATTCGTCGCGATTGTTGGCTCCAGCGGCTGCGGCAAATCCACGCTGCTGCGTTTGCTGGTGGGGCTGGATACGCAGTTTCGCGGCGAGATCCGCGTCGACGGTAAAGCCGTGAGCGGCATTGGCGGCGAGCGCGGCATCGTGTTCCAGGAGCATCGTCTGTTCCCCTGGCTCACCGTGGCGGAAAACATCGGCCTGGGCCTGGTCAACGAGCCACTGAGCGACGCTGAGCGCAATCGGCGCATCAGCGATTTTATCGAGCTGGTCGGCCTCACCGATTTCACCCGCGCCTATCCGCACCAGCTGTCCGGCGGCATGGCGCAACGGGTGGCGATTGCCCGCGGCCTGGTGGCCAGCCCGCGCATCCTGCTGCTGGACGAACCGTTCGGCGCCCTCGACGCCCTGACTCGCCAGCAGATGCAGGACGAACTCCTGGCGATCCGCGCCCGCGCCAAAATCACCACGGTATTGGTGACCCACGATGTGGAGGAAGCGATTTTCCTCGCCGACCGCGTGGTGGTGATGGAGCCTCGGCCGGGGCGGATCAAGCAGGTGGTGGACGTCGCCCTGCCACATCCACGTCAGCGCAGCAGTTTTGAATTCCATCAACTGCGCGAAGAACTGCTGCATGAATTGACCAACGATGGCCACTACCAGCCGCCGATGCGCGAACAGATCCGCGATCTGCCATTGGCCTTTATTGCCTGCTGAAAAAAGGAGTGCCTTGATGCCGCAACGTCCCAATTTTCTCGTGATCCTGGCCGATGACATGGGCTTCTCGGACCTCGGTGCGTTTGGCGGGGAAATTTCCACGCCGCACCTGGACGCACTCGCCCTGAACGGCCTGCGCCTGACCGACTTCCACACCGCCCCGACGTGCTCGCCTACCCGCTCGATGCTGCTCACCGGCACCGACCACCATATTGCCGGTATCGGCACCATGGCCGAGGCACTGACCCCGGAGCTGATCGGCAAGCCCGGCTACGAGGGCTACTTGAATGACAAGGTGGTGGCACTGCCGGAGCTGCTGCGCGAGGCCGGTTACCAGACATTGATGAGCGGCAAGTGGCACCTGGGCCTGACCGCCGAACTGGCGCCCCACGCCCGCGGTTTCGAGCGTTCGTTCTCGTTGTTGCCGGGCGCCGCCAACCATTATGGCTTCGAGCCGACCTACGACGAGCACACCCCGGGCCTGCTCAAATCCACCCCGGCGCTGTACATCGAAGACGACCGGTTCGTGGAGCAACTGCCCAAGGACTTCTATTCCTCCGATGCCTTCGGCGACAAGCTGCTGCACTACCTCAAGGAGCGCGACCAGGCCCGGCCGTTCTTCGCCTACCTGCCGTTTTCCGCCCCGCACTGGCCGTTGCAGGCGCCTGCGGACATCGTCGAAAAGTACCGTGGCCGCTACGACGCCGGCCCCGAAGTGCTGCGCCTGGAACGCCTGGAAAAACTCAAGGCATTGGGGCTGATCGACGCCGACGTCGAGCCCCATCCGTTGATCGAGCTGAACACCCAGTGGGCCGCCTTGAGCGACGAACAGCGCCAGGTGTCGGCGCGGGCCATGGAGGTGTATGCGGCGATGGTCGAGCGCATGGACTGGAACATCGGCCGAGTGGTGGATTACCTGCGCCAGCAGGGGCAGTTGGACAATACGTTCATTGTGTTCATGTCCGACAACGGCGCCGAAGGTGCGCTGCTGGAGGCGTTCCCCAAGTTCGGGCCGCAGTTGCTCACCTACCTCAACCAGCATTACGACAACAGCCTCGACAATATCGGCCGCGCCAACTCCTACGTCTGGTATGGCCCGTCATGGGCGCAGGTGGCGACGGCGCCGTCGCGATTGTTCAAGGCGTTCACCACCGAGGGCGGGATTCGCGTGCCGGCGCTGGTGCACTATCCGCAGTTGTCGCTCAAAGGTCGTATCAGCCATGGGTTCGGCACGGTGATGGACATCACGCCGACCATCCTCGACCTGGCCGGCGTGCGTCATCCGGGCAAACAATGGCGTGGCAAGCCGGTGGCGCCGCTGCGGGGCAAGTCGTGGCTGGGCTTCCTCTCCGGCGAGACCGCCCAGGTGCACGACGACGACACCGTAACCGGCTGGGAACTGTTTGGCCGCCGCGCGATTCGCCAGGGCCAGTGGAAAGCCGTGTACATTCCCGGCCCCGTGGGCCCGGCGACCTGGCAGCTGTATGACCTGGGCCAGGACCCCGGCGAAATCCACGACCTGGCCTTGAGTCATCCGGACAAGCTCGCCAGGTTGATCGGCCACTGGCAGCAGTACGTCGACGAAACCGGCGTGGTGCTCAGCGCGTCGCCGTTTCAGCCGGATTGAGCCGGGCCTGGGGCGACGCCATGGGTTCAAGCCGATTGGCCCGCGCAAACGTGCCGAAATCATTGAAACGCACGCCCATCTCGGCCATGACCTTATGCGCTACCTTGGCCGTCATCTGGCGGATGTAGAACGGCTCCTTCACCACAAAATGGTGAATCCCGTGGGTGCTGCCGAAGTTGAAGCAGAACGCCTGCAACGGCCACATCCACCAGGGGTTCAACACTTGGGTCTGCTGGATCACGTTGCCCAGTTCCACATCGCCGTAGTAGTGCATGTTGGAGCTGACGAAGTGCAGGCAAAAGGTGCGCAGCACGTTGGGCCCGATGATCACCACGGCGGCGATATCGATCACGTGCATCATCTGCACGGTAGCGGCCGACCATTCAATCGGCGTGTCCATCAGACCCGCAATACCATTGGCGGCATGGAAGCCGAGGAAGATGTACCACGCGCCCCAATGAAGCAGCGCCAGCGGCGCGTACACCAGCAGCGAGCGCTTGATGATCGCTCGTTTGTGCTTCCAGGTTTTGGCCCTCAGGATGCGGATAAACGCCGACATGACGTTATCGCCGACCATCAGCAAGCGCGCAAAACCCCACGGCTCGCCGTTGGTGATGGCGCGCTCTTCCATATCGGTTTCGGTACCGGAGACTTTGTGATGGTTGAGGTGCAGGTGCCGGCGCACCCACGGGTTGATGGTGCTCGGCCGCGCCAGCCACACCAGGCCCATCATCAGGTTGTGCGGCACGCGCTGTTTGCGAAAGTACATGCTGTGGATCAGGTCGTGTTCCAGCTCGTGGGTCAGTGACGCCAGGAACGCATTGAGCAGCAGGCAGGCCCACCAGGCCATGTGCCCCGTGATGTAGAGCGCCGCCGAACCCACCATGCCGACCAGCGCAAACGCCAGGATGCCCGCGCCCAGCGCGTCCTGATGCAGCAACCAGGGGTGCTGCCGGCGCAGTCGCACGCCCTCGGCCATCACCACTTCACGGATATGCGCCGAACGCTGTTGCGCGTTCATCTGCTGGGGACTTGCAGAAGTACCGTCCATGCTCCCATCCTCTTATTTATTGATGGTTACATCCTGCACCAGAGCTTCCTGCAGGACGCTAGCCCCACACGCCAACCTGTTGACCGCAAGCGCCAATCGCCATGACTGAACCCACTTCCCTCGCCAGCTGGACCCGCGCCCTGCGCAAGCAGCTCGACGCCCTGGGCCTCGACAGCGCCGCGTTGTGCGTGCAAGCCGGGCTCGACCCACAACAGATGGACGATCCCAATGCACGCTACCCGCTGTCGGCCACCACGCGCTTGTGGGAACTGGCGGTGCAGGCCAGCGGGGATCCGGCGATTGGTTTGCGGGTGTCGCGGTTTGTCAGCCCCACGACCTTTCATGCATTAGGCTATGCGTTGGTGGCCAGCGGCAGCCTGCGCGAGGTGTTCGAGCGCATCGTGCGGTATCACCAGGTGGTCAGCGATGCGCTGACGCTGGAGCTCAGTCGCGAAGGCGAGCGTTATCGCTTTCGCCTGCTGCAGCCCCCAGGCAGCCCGGCACCGGCGCTGGAAGCCATCGATGCCTTCGCGGCGATCTATGTGCGCACCTGCCGTAACCGCCTGGGCCGCGACTACGCCCCCTTGGCCGTTCACTTGCGGCGCCCTGAACCTGCCGACCCCAGCCCCTGGCACACGGTATTTCGCGCACCGGTGTTTTTTGGTGCCGAGGAAGACGCGTTGGAATTCGCCGCCCATGACTTCGACAGCCACCTGGACGATGCCAACCCGGAACTGGCCGAACATAATGAGACCGTGCTCAAGCGCACCCTCGCCCAACTGCAACCGTTGACCTGGGAACGCAAGGTACGCGCGGCCATCGAGGCGCAATTGCCGGATGGCGAGCCGAGTGCCGAACGCATCGCCCAGGCCTTGCACCTGAGCCTGCGCAGTTTGCAGCGGCACTTGGCGGATGAGGGCTGCCGGTTTGATACGTTGCTCAATGAATGCCGGGAGAACCTGGCATTGCTGCACCTGCGCGACCCGAACTGCTCATTGGCCGAGATCAGTCATTTACTCGGGTTTGCCGATACCAGCAGCTTCAACCGCGCGTTCAAGCGTTGGACGGGGATGACGCCGGGGCAGTTTCGGGATGGATTGCGGTAGGTAGGTTTGGGGTGATGGTGATGGCCTCATCGCGGGCAAGCCCCCTCCCACATTTGAAATGCATTCCCCTGTGGGAGGGGGCTTGCCCGCGATGGCGATGGCTCAGGTAGCAAAAATACCTGATCAATCAGCGCCCGCGATCACGCCGCAACACTTTCTTCACCCGCGCCACCAGCGCCTTGGCCTCAAACGGCTTGAGCAAATAGTCATCCTCATGCAATTCCAGCCCGCGCAGGCGATCTTCAATCCCGCCCGGCGTGGTCAGGAACAGCAGCGGCGTCTGCCCCTTCTGCCGAATGGCCTGTTGCAGCTTCCAGGCATTCAGACCCGGCAACATAACGTCCAGGATCACCAGGTCGTATTCGGTACTTTCAACAAAGCGCAATGCCGCCATGCCATTCGCCGCGACTTCTACCGTGAAGCCAGCCTCGCTCAGACCTTGAGCCATGCGCTGCGCCAGTTGGGGCTGATCTTCCACTAACAACACCTGCATGCGTTACCTCGTAGTTTGATTACAAAATTGTCATCAAATTGTGCGGCTTCTGACCCTGCCCGCTGGCTAACGTGATGGCCTGTTTTAAGGAGCCTTCACCATGTATCGCACTGCCTTGTTCCTGAGCCTCGCCGCCTGCACGGCCGCTCAGGCTACGCCCCTCTTGCCGCGTCATGCCGACCTTGATTTGCGCACTGCGCGCCAATTGGCCGATGCCAGCCTGACGCACTGCACCGCCGCACTGACCGTGCTGGACCGCGGCGGCAACCTGCTGGTGGCCCTGCGAGCCGATAGCGTCGGCCCGCACAACAGCCTCGCCAGCCAACGCAAGGCATACACCGCGCTATCGACAAAGACCCCGACCCGCGTGTTTGCCGAGCGCGCTCGCAACAATCCCGAAGCGGCCAACCTTAACAGCTTGCCCGAGTTGCTGTTGCTCGGCGGCGGCGTGCCGCTGTTTGCCGAGGCGGAACTGGTCGGCGCGCTGGGCATCGCAGGTGCCGGCGGCGCGCCACAGGACGAAGCCTGTGCCCTGCAAGCCGCCGAGCAACTGGGCTTAAAAACCACCCCTTGAATCTCCCCTGTCAAAAGGACTTCTCGATGAAAACCCTAAACATGACCCTCGCCGCCCTAAGCCTGAGCGGACTGTGCAACCTGGCACTGGCCGACGGCAATCCGTTGAGCGTGCATGTGCTCAACCTTGAAAATGGCCTGCCGAGTGCCGGGGTCAGCGTCACCCTGGAAGAGCACGTGGGCGACCAATGGCAGTCGCTGTCCCAAGGCGTCACCAATCAGCAGGGACGTATCAGCGAACTGTTTCCCGCCAATCGCAGCATAAAGCCGGGTGAGTACCGTGTGGTGTTCAAGACGGGCGACTACTACAAAAAGGCCAACCGCGAGACCTTTTTCCCAGAAGTGCCGGTCATTTTCCGAGTCAAGCAGGCCGACCAGCATTACCACATCCCGCTGCTACTCAGCCCGTACGGGTTCTCTACGTATCGCGGCTCATAGGCCCGCAGACAGCCGCAGGCCATTGAAATCGAGTATCTCAATCGCGCCGTAACTGAGCTCAATGACGCCCTGTTGCTCCAGCGTCTTGAGCAGACTGTTAATGGTCTGGCGCGACAGGCCCAGCATTGCCGCAAGATCCTCCTGAGGCAAGTGCAACACGCGGCGGGCCTGTTCTATCTCCCCGTAGCCTTCAGCGATCATCAGCAGCCGATGGGCCAGCCGCGCCAACGCGGGCATCAGGCTCATCTGCTCGATATTGATCAATGACAGGCGCAGTTTGTGGCTCATCAGCAGGGCTACATCGCGCCAATACGGCGGATGCCGCTCCAGGATGCCGAGCATTGCCGCCTGCGGCACCTGCAGTAATGTGCATGGCCCCATGGCAAGGGCATCATGGGTACGCGGCAGGCCATCGAACAGGCAGATTTCGCCGAACCAGTAAGGCGTCTCAACCAGGCTCAATACCGCTTCCTTGCCCTGGGCATTCACTGCACTGATACGCACCCCACCTTCCAGCACGGCATACACACCGCACGGGGGATCACCGCGCTTGAACAGCAACTGTCCTGCTGTCAGCGAGCGTGGCCGGGCCGCTGCCAGCAAGCTACGCTGCAAGTCTGAAGGCAGATGACGGAACCAGTGGCCACAGCCCAACCGGGCGTGCCATTTGTCTGCGTCCATGTGAACTCCGAAGATTGTCGCCCAACTGACAGTTCGCCACAGGCTGACAGGGCATGATCAAACATCCTACAGGAGGAATAACAATGAAAAGCCTCGTCGACCATCTCAGTCAATACGCCGCCTACCATCGCGACCCGCGCAATATCGCCAGCCACTTTATCGGCATCCCGTTGATTGTGGTGGCGGTTGCGGTGCTGCTGTCGCGCCCCGAATGGGCCGTGGGCAGCCTGTGGATTTCTCCCGCCGTGATTGTCGCGCTGTTGTCGGCGTGGTTTTACCTGCGCCTGGAGCTGGCTCTGGGTGTGCTTATGACGGTACTGATGGGCCTGTCGGTGTGGGCCGGGCATGTGCTGGCGGCGCAAAGCACGCTGGTGTGGCTCAGCAGCGGCGTGGGGATGTTTGTGGTGGGCTGGGTGATCCAGTTTGTCGGCCACTATTACGAAGGCCGCAAGCCCGCGTTTGTGGATGACGTGTCGGGACTGATTGTGGGGCCGTTGTTTGTGGTGGCGGAGTTGGCGTTTCTGCTGGGGTTGCGCCAGGGGCTCAAGCAGCAGATTGAAGAGCGGTCGGGGCCGGTAACTCGTCGTGATCTAAAGCCTAGCGAGGTCTGATGTGGGAGGGGGCTTGACCCCTCCCACATTCAGATCCCATTCCCCTATGGAATATTGGGTGGGCTTTTAAGCTTTTTGCCAGACCTTGGGCTTGAAGAACAGGGTCTCGCCACGGGCCAAACCGGTCAGGCTGTCGTGGTCCTTCACCACTTCAGCTTCGATCAGCTCGCTCTGGCCTTCCACCTTCAACGTCACACGGGTTGTCGCGCCGAGCGGGCGAATATCCCGCACTTCAGCGGCGTGGTGATCCTCCAGCTCATGACGCGACAGCGACACTTCGTGTGGACGGAACAGCACGTGCTGGTCTTCACCCAGGTGCAGGCGGTTCGAATCACCCAGGAAGTGATAGACGAAATCGCTGGCCGGGTTTTCGTAGACGTCACCCGGTGAACCGATCTGCTCGATCACGCCCTTGTTCATCACCACGATGCGGTCGGCGACTTCCATGGCCTCTTCCTGGTCGTGGGTCACGAACACCGAGGTCAGGTTAATGTCTTCGTGCAGGCGCGCCAGCCAGCGGCGCAGTTCTTTACGCACCTTGGCATCGAGGGCACCGAAGGGCTCGTCCAGCAGCAACACTTTCGGTTCCACCGCCAGGGCACGGGCCAGGGCGATACGCTGGCGCTGGCCACCGGAGAGTTGCTCCGGGTAGCGATCGGACAGCCAGTCCAGTTGCACCATGTTCAGCAGCTCATGCACTTTGACGGCGATCTGGCTTTCATTCGGGCGCTGGTTTTTCGGTTTCATGCGCAGGCCGAACGCCACGTTGTCGAACACCGTCATGTGGCGGAACAAGGCATAGTGCTGGAACACGAAGCCGACGTTGCGATCACGCACATCGCGACCGGACACGTCTTCACCGTGGAACACGATGCTGCCGTCATCCGGGGTTTCCAAACCGGCGATGATGCGCAGCAAGGTGGTCTTGCCGCAGCCGGACGGGCCGAGCAAGGCCACCAGCTCGCCACTCTGGATGTCCAGATTGATGCTGTTCAGGGCCTTGAAGGCGTTGAAGTTCTTGCTGACATTACGGACTTCGATCGACATGACTTATTCCTCAGCCGCACCGGCGCGCAGGCGGTTAATACGGTTCTCGCTCCACTGCTTGAGCAGCAGGATGAAGAGCGCCAGGATCAGCAGCAGACTCGCCACCGCAAACGCGGCAACGTGGTTGTATTCGTTGTAGAGAATCTCGACGTGCAGCGGCAGGGTGTTGGTCACGCCGCGAATGTGGCCGGACACCACCGACACCGCGCCGAACTCACCCATCGCCCGTGCGGTACACAGCACCACGCCGTAGATGAGGCCCCATTTGATGTTCGGCACGGTGACATGCCAGAACATCTGCCAGCCATTGGCACCGAGCAGGCGCGCGGCCTCTTCTTCCTGGGTGCCCTGCTCCTGCATCAGCGGGATCAGTTCACGGGCCACGAAGGGCACGGTGACGAAGATGGTCGCCAGCACGATGCCAGGCAAGGCGAACACGATCTGGATGTCGTGCTCCTGCAGCCAAGGGCCAAAGAAGCCCTGGGCTCCGAACATCAGCACGTAGACCAAACCGGCGATGACCGGCGACACCGAGAACGGCAGGTCGATCAGCGTCACCAGGATGCTCTTGCCACGGAACGAGTACTTGCTCACGCACCACGCGGCGCTGACGCCGAACACCAGGTTGAGCGGCACCGAAATCACCACGGCGATCACCGTGAGTTTCAGCGCCGACAGCGCGTCCGGCTCGAGGATCGCGGTGAAGAACGCACCGAGGCCGTTTTTCAGGCCTTGGGTCACCACGATCAACAGCGGCAACAGCAGGAACAGTGCGAACACCAGCCAGCCCAGGCCGATCAGGATGCGTCGGGACGCAGCACTGCCACGGCGGGCGGCGTTGGCCGAGGACGCGGCGGAAATAGACGATTGGGACATGTTCCGCGCCTCCTTATGGACGTTCGATGCGCCGCTGCAACAAGTTGATCAGCAGCAGCAGGACAAAGGAAACCACCAACATCAGCACGCCGATGGAGGTGGCGCCGCGGTAGTCGTATTGGTCGAGTTTGACCATGATCAGCAACGGCAGGATCTCGGTTTTCATCGGCATGTTTCCGGCGATGAAGATCACCGAACCGTACTCACCGACGCCACGGGCAAACGCCAGGGCGAAACCGGTCAACCAAGCTGGCAGCAACGCAGGCACCAGGATGTAGCGGAACACCTGCAACGGCTTGGCACCCAGGCAGGCGGCGGCTTCTTCGACTTCCCGGGGAATATCGGCCAACACCGGCTGCACCGTGCGCACCACGAACGGTAGGGTGACGAAGGTCAGCGCCAGGGTGATGCCCAGCGGCGTGTAGGCGATCTTGAAGCCCAGGTCCGCGGCGAACTGGCCGACCAGGCCGTTAGGCGTGTACAGCGCCGTCAGGGCGATACCGGCGACGGCGGTGGGCAGGGCGAAGGGCAGGTCGATCATCGCATCGATGATCTTGCGACCGGGGAAGGTGTAGCGCACCAGCACCCAGGCCAGCAGTGTGCCGATCACGCCGTTGATCAACGCAGCGTACAGCGCCGTGCTGAAGCTCAGTTGCAACGCCGCCAGCACGCGCGGTGCGGAGATGATGTTCCAGAACTGATCCCAGGTAAGTTGAGCGGCGTGTACAAACATCGCCGCGAGGGGGATGAGTACGATCAGGCTGAGGTACACCACGGTGTAGCCCAGCGTCAGCCCGAAGCCGGGTATGACGGGGGAGATACGACGCGACATAAGAGTCCTTGGTTAGCGGATAGATACCACTGTAGGAGCGCGCCGTAAATGTAGAGCTAACTTACTGTGGCGAGGGAGCTTGCTCCCGCTGGAGCGCGAAGCGCTCCCAAACCGGTATCCGCGTTGCACCTGGTGCAACTCGGTTGTCTGATTTTGGGGCTGCTTCGCTGCCCAGCGGGAGCAAGCTCCCTCGCCACAGTAAGGGCCTCTCCACAGAAAGTGGGCTCCTACAGGTACTTTGGTTTACTGCGCGGTGTAGATCTGGTCGAACACGCCACCGTCGTTAAAGAATTTCGGTTGGGCAGTTTTCCAGCCGCCGAAGTCTTTGTCGATAGTCACCAGGTCCAGTTTCGGGAACTGCTGGGCGTATTTGGCGGCCACTTTTGCATCGCGTGGGCGGTAGAAGTTCTTCGCCGCAATCTCCTGGCCAGCCGGGCTGTACAGGTGTTTCAGGTATTCGGTGGCGATCTCGGTGTTGCCTTTTTTCTCGGCGTTCTTGTCGACCACGGCCACCGGAGGCTCGGCGAGGATCGACAGGGAAGGCACGACGATATCGAACTTGTCGGCGCCGCCGTCCTCTTTCAGGGCCAGGAACGCTTCGTTCTCCCAAGCCAGCAACACGTCACCCTGACCGTTGTTGACGAAGGTGATGGTCGAACCGCGAGCACCGGTGTCCAGCACAGGAACATGCTTGAACAGCTCTTTCACGTATTCCTGGGCCTTGGCTTCGCTGCCACCGGTTTTCAGGCCATAAGCCCAGGCGGCGAGGAAGTTCCAGCGGGCGCCACCGGAGGTTTTCGGGTTCGGGGTAATCACCGACACGTCTTTCTTGATCAGGTCGCCCCAATCCTTGATGCCTTTAGGGTTGCCCTTGCGCACCAGGAACACGATGGTCGAGGTGTACGGGGTGCTCGCATCCGGCAGGCGGGTCTGCCAGTTTTCCGGCAGGGTCTTGCCCAGCTTGGCGATTTCGTCGATGTCACCGGCCAGGGCCAGGGTGACCACGTCGGCGCGCAGGCCGTCGATCACGGCACGGCCTTGTTTGCCCGAACCGCCGTGGGATTGCTGGATCTTGACGTTGTCGCCCGGGTGAGACTGTTTCCAGAAGCTGGTGAACTCAGCGTTGTAGTCCTGGTACAGCTCACGGGTAGGGTCGTACGAGACGTTGAGCAACTCGTAGTCCTTGGCAACCGCGGAACCTGCAAACACGGCGCTGGCCAGGGCGGCCAGGGCATAACGGCGAATCGACGACATAGAAGCTCCTGAAATTCTGGGGTGTTTGCTTTTTCTTATAGTTGCGGGTCTAGCATGCGAATCGCCGTTCTTGCTTAGCTCGGTTTGTTACCCGGATTCTGCAAACGGAATTTTTCTTTGCGTTCAATCTGAACCACTTGGGCGTTGTGCACCGTGATTTCCACCGCGCCAAACCGCAGATCGCGCAGGGCGCTCTGGATCTCACGCAAAATGGCTGCTTCGTCCTGGCCGTCGACGCTACGTAGAGATGCGCTCATGGTCTCGCTCCTGAAATGAATAGTGCCTCGCAGTGGCGGCACTGCTTGCGGCGTGAGGGCGATAGTAGATAAGCGCGGATATTCTTAAAAATACTATTTAAGAATGTTTATATAACCAGAAAGAATTTTCTGATGGGACGCGGGGTTGCGCGCGGGTTCTGTGCCAGAACGCAAAAATAAAGTCTTGAGCAGATTCAAATGTGGGAGGGGGCTTGCCCCCGATGGCGGTAGGTCAGTCAAGAATTTCTAACCTGATACACCGCTATCGGGGGCAAGCCCCCTCCCACATTTTGACTGCATTTCAAGGCCTGATTACGGGGGCCCGTGACCAATCGATTTCCTGCGCCGGCATCGGTTTCCCAAACCAATACCCCTGCCCCATGTCGCACTGCTGGTCGAGCAGGAAGCGCGCCTGTTCCTCCTGCTCGATCCCCTCGGCATGCACCTGCATGCCCATGCTTTTCGCCAGGGCGATCACCACGCGCACGATCGCCGCGTCATCCTCATCCCACGGCAAGCCGGCGACGAAGCCCTGGTCGATCTTGAGCTTCTGCACCGGCAGGCGCTTGAGGCGCAACAGCGACGAATAACCGGTACCAAAATCATCGATGGCCAGGCGCAAGCCCAGCTCGCGCAAGCGGTGCAGTTGCTCCAAGGCCACTTCAGGGTCGTCCATCACGGCGCTTTCGGTGACTTCCAGCTCGAGGAAAGCCGGGTCCAGGCCGGTGTCGTGCAGCACTTGGGCAACCTGTTCATACAGCTCGCGCCGGGCAAACAGGCGGCTGGACACGTTGATCGCGATAAAACTCAACGGCGCCCCCTGCGCCAACCAATCGCACATCTGCCGGCAGGCCTGGTCCATCACCCAGGCATCGATATCGGCAATCAGCCCGGTGCGCTCGGCAATCGGGATAAATTCCCCAGGCGGCACCAGGCCACGCGCCGGGTGCTGCCAGCGCACCAGCGCTTCGACGCCGATCAGGCGGCTACCATTGAGGTCGTGTACCGGCTGGTAGTAGACGCGCAGCTCTTTCTGCTCAAGGGCACGGCGCAGCTCACTGGCGATTTCCACGCGGTTTTGCGCGTGGGCGGTGAGTTCTTCGGTGTACAGCGCATAGCCCTCACGGCCGGTGCTCTTGGCCTTGAACAGCGCGGAATCGGCGTTGCGCAGCAGTTGTTCAGCGCTCAACGCGTCATTGGGGAACAGGCTGATGCCAATACTGGCGCTGATAAACAGCTGATGGCCGTCGAAGAGGAACGGTTGTTTCATCGCCTCCAGCATGCGTTGCGCCAAGCTGGCCGCTTGCGCCACCTGTGGACAACTTTCCGCCAGCACGGCGAACTCATCCCCACCCAGGCGCGCCAGCGTCACGCCGGGGCCGAACAGTGCCTTGAGCCGTTCACCCACCAGCTTGAGCAACTGGTCGCCGACGTTATGGCCCAGGCTGTCGTTGATGATCTTGAAGTGGTCCAGATCGAGCAACAGCAGGGCGCAGCCGCGCTTGTGGACTTGCGCCGACGCCAGCGCCTGCTGGGCGCGATCGGTAAACAGCAGGCGATTGGGCAGGTCGGTCAGCGGATCATGGTGAGCGAGGTGGGCCAACTCGTGTTCGGAATCCTTGATCGCGCTGATATCGGAAAACACCGCCACGTAGTGGCTGACCTGGCCCAGGTCATCGTGGATTACACGGATGGTTTGCCACTGTGGATAAATCTCTCCGCTTTTGCGTCGGTTCCAGATTTCACCGCTCCATTCGCCGCAGCGCTCCAGGCTCTGGAA
This sequence comes from Pseudomonas fluorescens group sp., assembly GCF_020093335.1. Classification (NCBI taxonomy): domain Bacteria; kingdom Pseudomonadati; phylum Pseudomonadota; class Gammaproteobacteria; order Pseudomonadales; family Pseudomonadaceae; genus Pseudomonas; species Pseudomonas fluorescens group sp. The sequence continues at coordinate 83,939 of NZ_JAIOKW010000010.1, forward strand.
CATCTGCTGGTAGAAATTCGACGAATGGCGACCGGATTTGAACAGGCTGGGCTGGCGACCCATGACGTCTTCACGGCTGTAACCGGTGATTTCCATGAAGGCCCGATTGACGTGCACGATCAGCCCCTGAGCGTCAGTGACCAACACGCCTTCGCGGGTGCAATCGAACACGGCAGCGGCCTGGCGCAGGCGTTCACGGTTTTCCTTCAGGGGTTGCTGCTGGTTGGCACGGGCAAACCGGGCGCAGATCAAGTAAATCACCAAGGCACTGAGTGCCACCCACACATAGCCGCGCACCTGCAGCCAGTGGTTCAACGCACTCGGGTTATCGAGAAACTCGATCAATAACCGCTCAGTCAGGCTTATCCACGTCATCGAAACCAGCAGATATACCAGCCCCGCCCACCGGGCACCTCGGTATGAAAACAGCATATGGTCAGTAATCCTTACCAAAAAAACATAATCGCCCCACAAAGGCTGCGGATTATAGAATAAGAAACATCCAGTCACTCCTATCTGAAAGGGCGGCTGGTTTTCTCTGTAGGCTTAGTGATAATGCGTGAGCTGTTTTTTTCTTTATCTGAGGGCCATACAGCCTATGTGGTACAACGGTTTTCTTGACTTGTCAGCCTGGCAATTGGTGGCAGTCACTCTGTTGATGACCCACGTGACCATCATTGCGGTCACGGTCTATCTGCACCGCTATTCAGCCCATCGCTCCTTGGAGCTCAATGCAGGCCTGAAACACTTCTTCCGCTTCTGGCTGTGGCTGACCACGGCGCAGAACACCCGCGAGTGGACGGCCATCCACCGCAAGCACCACGCCAAGTGCGAAACCGTCGACGACCCGCACAGCCCGGTCATCAAGGGCCTGTCCACCGTGCTGCGCACAGGTGCCGAGCTGTACCGCGCCGAGGCCGAAAACCCGGAGACCCTGCGTATCTACGGCAAGAACTGCCCGGATGACTGGATCGAACGCAAGCTCTACACCCCCTACCCGCTACTGGGCGTGGCGATCATGGGCGTGATAGACCTGCTGTTGTTCGGCACCATCGGCATCACGATCTGGGCGATCCAGATGATGTGGATCCCGTTCTGGGCCGCCGGTGTGATCAATGGCCTGGGCCATGCCGTGGGCTATCGCAACTTCGAATGCCGTGATGCGGCGACCAACCTGGTGCCGTGGGGCATCATCGTCGGGGGCGAAGAGCTGCATAACAACCACCACACCTACCCCAACTCCGCCAAGCTGTCGGTGAAGAAATGGGAGTTCGACCTGGGTTGGGCGTGGATCAAGGTGTTCAGCTTCCTGCGCCTGGCCAAGGTGCAGCGCGTTGCGCCCATCGCCCATCGCGTGGAAGGCAAAGGCCACCTGGACATGGACACCGCCATGGCGATTCTCAACAACCGCTTCCAGATCATGGCTCAGTACCGCAAGTTGGTAATCGGACCGTTGGTCAAACAGGAACTGGAAAAGGTCGATCACTCCGTTCGTCACCAATTCCACCGCGCCAAGCGCCTATTGTCGCGGGAAACCAGCTTGCTGGACGACCGCCACCACCTGCGTATCCAGAGCATGCTGGAGCATAGCCAGGCCCTTAAAGTGATCTATGAAAAGCGCCTGGCGCTGCAACAGATCTGGCTCAAGACCAGCTCCAATGGCCACGATATGCTCGCCGCCATCAAGGAATGGGTACACGAGGCCGAGGCCAGCGGCATCCAGTCCCTGCGGGATTTTGCCCACCAATTGAAGACCTATTCGCTGCGCCCTGCATCCATATGACAACAAGGCGGGAGGGCCTTCCCTCCCGCCCATCAGCTTTTTGGCGCCATTTCTCGGACACCGTCAATCGATCCTATTGACGGAACTTCACTGCAATTCGCCTCTCTCAATGAACACTTCGCCATCATGGTGGCCCCTTGTAGTGACCGCTGCTCCAGTTTGCGGCGCGCCCAGAGAGAGTTGTGCCGATGGTTCACGAAAAGTCCTCCTTAGTCGACGCGCCCACAGCTGAGCATCCCCGCCCAGCTGCGGCGGCGACCCTGCTGGCGCTGGTGCATGCCCAGGGTGAAGTCGAGCGATTGAGCGAGCGTGAGCAGCTGCTGAGCTCGATGCTGGTCAGCGTGAATGCCGTGCTGTGGGCCATCGATTGGGAAACCCGTCGCGTGCTGTACGTGAGCCCGGCTTACGAGCGGGTGTTCGGTCGCTCCGCCAGCCTGCTGCTGGCCGACCATCGGGAGTGGCGCAACAGCATTCACCCCGAGGACCTCGACTACGCCGAACACAGCCTGGCCCGCGTGCTGGAGCAGGGCGCGGTTGAAGACCGGGAGTACCGCATCATCACGGCCAACGGGCAGATCCGCTGGCTGAGCGACAAGTGTTATATCAATCAACAGGTTGAGCCCGGCGAACCGGTGATCGTGGTCGGCATGGCCGAAGACATCACCGAAAAGAAACAACTTGAGCTGGAACTGCACCGTCTCGCCACCACCGACGTGCTGACCCAGAGCAGCAACCGCCGACACTTCTTCGAATGCGCCAACCAAGCCTTCGACACTGCCTGTGCCCAAGGTGCACCACTGGCCTTCCTTCTACTGGACATCGATGACTTCAAGGACGTCAACGACACCTACGGTCACCTGGAAGGCGATCAGGTGTTGCGGCGTATCGCCGAGAGCGGTCGCGGGGTACTGCGCCGTGGCGACCTGTTCGGGCGCATTGGTGGCGAAGAGTTCGCCGCTGTCCTCCCCGGCTGCGCACCGGAGATGGCGCTGCAGGTCGCTGAACGACTGGGCAAAGAGATTCAGGCGCTGAGTTTCAGCTATGAAGGCCAGGCCTTCAGCGTGACCATCAGCCAGGGCCTGGCCAACCTCAGCGAGGCAGACTCGACCCTGGACAGCCTGTTCGCCCGCGCCGATGCGGCCATGTACGAGGCCAAGCGCCTCGGCAAAAACCGCGTCATCGCCGGCTAGTGGTCGACTGATCAAATGTGGGAGGGGGCTTGCCCCCTCCCACATTTCGACCGCAGCGCCTTTTAGGATTTGCGTACTCGGGTCAGCTCCGGCAAGCCCACCTTGAGCAGTCGCGCTGTCTTGCCCGCAGCCAGTGCTTCCAGCCCTTCGTGCTCGGTCAAACGCGCCATCTGCGCCGCCAGGTTCATCACCAGCGCATCCCGGGCATAGACCCCACCCTCCAACGAATAAATCGCCGCGATCAACTGACGCAGCTCAAGCGGCAAACGCCAACGTGCGCGCAGTGCCGAACCGTAGGCAGCGCCAAACGTGTGCAGCGACTCGCCAATCGCTTCGTCATCCAATGCACCACCGCCCTGGCGCCAGTCTTCCAGGCAGCGCAACAGCGCCAAGTCACCCAGCCGATGGAGGATACCGGCGCTGTAGCAGCGCTCATGGTCCAGCGCCAACAGGTGTGCCAGACGCCGGGCATAGTCGGCGGTGTCCTGGGACAACTGCCAGTGACGCTCGGCATAGGCGACCAGGGCCGGATCCCCCAACACCACGTTGTGCTTGAGCGCCAGGCCGAGGATCAGGTTCATGCTGTGCCCGGACGCCAGCGTGTGCAGGGCTGCGGGCAGGGTTTGCACGGGCGTGCCGTGATGGCCGGCGCTGTTGGCGGCGGCGATCAGCACGGCGGTAATTTGTGGGTCCATACGCACCCGGTCTTCGAGTTGCTTAAGGTCCAGGCCATCCGGCCCGAGGCTGCGTTGCACCGCGGCTCTCACGTCGACCCGCAACGGCGCACCATCGGACGCCTCGCGGCGACGCTCGAGGAATACCGGCAAAGTCATGCCGGGCGCCAGCGGCGGAATCTCGCAGTACACCGTTTCGCCTTCATTCAGCAGCAGGTCTTGCAGACGCTGCGTCAGGCCTTCCATGTTCAGGGGTTTGGTCAAATACGCCGTGGGCGCCAAAGGCAAGGCTTCGCGTACGCTGGCGCTGTCGTTGCGACTGCTCAGCAGAATGAACGGCAGCGCGGGTGAGCGGCGTTTCTGGCGCACGTTGCGCAACAGGCTCAGCCCATCGATGCCCGGCAGCTCCCAATCCGCCAGGATCAGGTCGTAGGGCTTTTCGCGCAACAGCGTGGCCGCTTGTTGCCCGTCGGCACACACATCCAGCCGCGCATCGCAGCGCACATTCAACAGCACTTGCTTGAGCAGGTCCCGCGACCAGGGGTCTGCTTCGGCAATTAGTACGCGCGGTACAGCGGGTAAATCAACAGCAATCATCCTGCACGCTCCGTCGGCAATGCTGGAACCTTAGACAATGCAGGCGCCTACGTACAACGAACAAGGCCTGAATGTGCAGTGATCGGCATAAAAAAACCCGCCGAAGCGGGTTTTTTGTGTCGATCAGCTCAGCCTCCGCTTACAGCTCGGAGAAGCATTCTTCGATGATCGCCAGGCCCTTGTCCAACTGCTCGTCCGGCGAGGTCAGCGGGACCAGTACGCGCAACACGTTGCCGTAGGTGCCGCAGGACAGCAGGATCAGACCCTTGTCACGCGCCTTGGCCACCACGGAGGCAACAGCAGCGGCGTTCGGCTTGTGGCTGTCGCCATCTTCAAACAGTTCGACCGCGATCATCGCGCCCAATGCACGTACTTCGCCGATCACCGGGTATTTAGCCTGGATAGCTTTAAGGCCAGTCACCAGGCGCTCACCGACAGCTTTGCAGCGGTCCAGCAGGTGCTCTTCTTCGAATACTTCCATCACCGCCAGCGCAGCGGCGCAAGCAATCGGGCTACCGGCATAGGTTCCGCCGAGGCCGCCGGGTGCAATGGCGTCCATGTATTCGGCTTTGCCGCACACACCGGCCAGCGGGAAGCCACCGGCGATGGATTTGGCGAAGGTGGTCAGGTCGGCGGCAACGCCCATCTGTTCCATGGCGAAGAACGTACCGGTACGGCCGGCACCGGTTTGCACTTCGTCAGCGATCAGCAGGATGCCGTGCTTGTCGCACAGCTCGCGCAGGCGCTTCATGAAGGATTTTGGCGCGACGTAGAAGCCGCCTTCGCCCTGTACCGGCTCGATGATGATGGCAGCGATATCACGCGGCTCGGCATCGTTTTTGAAGATGCGTTCGATGCTGGCGATGGCGTCATCGTCGCTGACACCGTGCAATTCGTTCGGGAACAGCGCGCGGAATACGCCACCCGGCATCAGACCCATGCCAGCCGAGTACGGCACGACTTTGCCGGTAAGGCCCAGTGTCATCATGGTGCGGCCGTGGTAGGCACCGGTGAAGGCGATCACGCCGGCACGGCCAGTAGCGGCACGGGCGATTTTCACGGCGTTTTCGACGGCTTCGGAACCGGTGGTGACCAGCAGGGTTTTCTTGGCGAAATCACCTGGGACCTTGGCGTTGATTTTTTCGCACAATTCCACGTAAGGCTCATAGGCCAGTACCTGGAAGCAGGTGTGGGTCAGCTTGTTCAGTTGCTCGGTCACGGCGGCAATGATTTTCGGGTGCACGTGGCCGGTGTTCAGCACGGCGATACCGCCGGCGAAGTCGATGAACTCGCGACCTTCAACGTCGGTCACGGTGGCGTTCTTCGCGGATTCAGCGAAGATCGGGTGAATCTGGCCAACACCACGGGGTACAGCGGCTTCGCGGCGTTTCATCAGGGATGCGTTGGTCTTGCTCATAAAGTCCTCATTCGCCACTCATCGGGTGGCGTGGTCCAAGGAATACGTGGCGGGGAGGCAACTACGGCAGCATGCGATGATCGACTGCCACAGCTTTCCCGGCCACTACGAATAACGGTGTGAAACACGCAAAGGGTCAGCGCTCTCGTGCCCTCTGCGTTTACGGCAATGCCTTGCCGGGCGGTTTAGATGCCCAGGCAGAGGTATTTGATTTCCAGGTAATCCTCGATCCCGTACTTGGAACCTTCACGGCCCAGGCCCGAGGCCTTGATACCGCCGAACGGCGCGACTTCGTTGGAGATCAACCCGGTGTTGACGCCGACCATGCCGTATTCCAAGGCTTCAGCCACACGGAACACACGGCCCAGGTCGCGGGCATAGAAGTAGGAAGCCAGGCCGAACTCGGTGTCGTTGGACATCGCGATCACTTCAGCTTCATCTTTGAAACGGAACAGCGGCGCCAGTGGGCCGAAGGTTTCTTCCTTCGCGACGGCGGCGTTTTTCGGCACGTCGACCAGGATAGTCGGCTCGAAGAAGTTGCCTTCCATCACCTTGCCACCGGCCAACAGCTTGGCGCCTTTGCTCAGGGCATCGGCGATGTGTTCCTGGACCTTGGCCACAGCTTTTTCGTCGATCAGCGGGCCCGTGGTGGTGCCTTCTTCCAGACCGTTGCCGATCTTCAACTTGGCCACCGCCACTTTGAGTTTTTCCGCGAACGCGTCGTACACCGAATCCTGGATGTACAGGCGGTTGGCACAGACGCAGGTCTGGCCGTTATTACGGTACTTGGAGATGATCGCGCCTTCGACGGCCTTATCCAGATCGGCGTCGTCGAACACGATGAACGGCGCGTTGCCGCCCAGTTCCAGGGAGACTTTCTTGATGTCCTTGGCGCATTCGGCCATGAGCTGGCGACCGATTTCGGTCGAGCCCGTGAAGGACAATTTGCGCACGATCGGGTTGCTGGTCAGCTCGCCACCGATGTCGCCGGCGCTGCCGGTCACCACACTCAGCACACCTTTCGGGATGCCAGCACGGTGTGCCAGCTCAACCAAGGCCAGGGCTGAGAACGGGGTTTGAGAAGCCGGCTTGATCACCATGGTGCACCCGGCGGCCAGCGCCGGGCCGGCTTTACGGGTGATCATCGCGGCTGGGAAGTTCCACGGGGTGATCGCAGCGGTCACACCGATCGGCTGCTTGATCACGATCAGGCGCTTGTCCGGCTGGTGGCCAGGAATCACGTCACCGTAGATGCGCTTAGCTTCTTCGGCGAACCACTCGATGAAGGACGCGGCATAGACGATCTCGCCCTTGGCTTCGGCCAGCGGTTTGCCTTGCTCGAGAGTCATCAGGCGACCGAGGTCTTCCTGGTTTTCGATCAGCAGCTCAAACCAACGGCGCAGCTTATTGGCGCGCTCCTTGGCGGTCAGTGCCCGCCAGGCCGGCAGGGCCTTATCGGCAGCTTCGATGGCACGGCGGGTTTCGGCGGCACCCATCTTCGGCACGGTGCCGAGAATCTCACCGGTGGCAGGGTTGTTGACCTTGATGGTCTGACCATTGTCCGCATCGACCCAAGCGCCATCGATAAAGGCTTGTTGGCGGAACAACTGGGAATCTTTGAGCTGCATGTCGGCTTTCCTTAACAGCACCGCGCGCACGCGGAGCGAATTAGAGTTGTTGAAAGGCGCCTTGTGGGCTGCCGTCAGGGAAATCAGCCTCTGCGCGCGGAAGAAGTGAAAGAGCGCACGGGAGACAGAGCGTTTGAAATCTCAAACGAATCCTAGGATCAATGGGGGTACAGGGCAATAGTCTGTTCGAAAAAAAGAACGAAAACGGCGCATTTATCCGATTTTTCTGATCAGCGTATTTCTGCCAGGTTTCACTGCAATGATCGGCGCCTCCCGACTTAGGGCCTTATGCGGCAGATTCCTACGCTTGAAGGCTCAAAGACCAGCATGGACGCCCAAGGTCGACATGGGTATGATGTCGCCCGCACAAGCATCCGTAGCTCAGCTGGATAGAGTACTGCCCTCCGAAGGCAGGGGTCGTGGGTTCGAATCCCGCCGGGTGCACCATATAGCAGTCTCGGGCTGTCTGAGACAGTCTACGAAACGCCCCAAGAAGCCCGCCCCGTGCGGGCTTTCTTGTTTCTGCCTATCCATCCCTGTCTACCCCTATAACTTCCCGCCGTGTATGCCCACGTGTATGCTTTGAGATTCCTATAACTGGAGGCATACAGGAAGTGAAGCGCACTGAAATCAAACGCCGCCCCTTAGCAGACACCACCCTTGCAGGCCTGGAGCCGGAAAACGCTACGTATCGTGAGCAGGACGGGAATGGTCTGTACTTCCGGGTGAAACCTAATGGGCAAAAATCCTGGGAGCTGCGCTACAAAAAGCCAGACGGGAAATGGTCGTGGCTGGGCCTCGGCGGCTACCCCGATATCAGTGGCTCATTGGCGAGACAGAAAGCAGCTCAACTGCGGGAAGACGCATCGACCGGCAAAAATCCATTGGTGAGCAAGCAAGCTCGCAAGGTTGCCGACCAGGTTGCTGCCAACAACACTTTTGAGGCGTTAGGCCGTGAGTGGTTTGAAGCCAGACGCACAAGCTGGGAAGCAGGTACGTCCCGACGAGTACTGGGAGCACTGGAGCTTCACGTGTTCCCTGTCTTCGGCAAGCGCGTGTACACAGAAATATTGCCCCTGGAATGGATGGAGTTTCTACGTGGCATGGAGCAGAAGGGGATCATTGAACAAATGGGCCGAGTTCGTGCCTTTTGCAAAGAGATCTATGACCTGGCCCGCGTAACAGGACGAGCCGTCCACAACCCCCTTGAAGGTCTCAGCAAATTCCTGCAATCACGTAGCGCTGAAAACTATGCACACGTTTCGATTGAAGAACTGCCTGCGCTACTTCGAGCGATCAACTCCTACCCTCACGCAAAGGACGTTCGTATAGGGCTTCGCTTGCTTTCCTTATTAGCATCGCGCCCGAGCGAGATCCGAGAAGCACGCTGGTCAGAAATCGATCTCTCCAAAAAGCTATGGACGATCCCAGCCGAGCGAATGAAACGTCGTCGCGAACATGTCGTGCCCCTCTCTCGACAGGCGATCGAAGCGCTCACCGAGTTACGAACACTTACAGGTGCGTACCCTCTCCTATTTCCAGGCAGGAAAGACAGGACAATCCCCCGTAGTAACACTGTCTTTCTAATGGCGCTCCGCAGACTGGGATATGCCGGTCGGCAAACAGGCCACGGCTTTCGTCACATCGCGAGTACCATACTCAATGAGCAGGGTTTCGATGAGAATCACATTGAGGCCCAGCTCTCTCATGCAAAGGAGGGTATTGCCGGGGTCTATAACAAAGCGGTGTACCTGCCTCAGCGTAGAGTGATGATGCAGTGGTACGCCGATCACCTTGATGCCCTAGTGAGTGGAAATGTGGTGCAGGGCCAATTTGGAAAGGCAGTATGAGAGCACATACCCAGCCCCCTCCAAAACCGGTGTAACGGGTGTTACTCGTGTAACGCCACTCGCCAAGTGCCCGGATTCATTGGCTTTCACGCCCGTTACACAGTTGAGCGACATAGCGCACATCCAATGTAACGCTAACCCAACGTGTAACGCAAAAGTCAGCGCTCAGGTGCTGCGGGCAGGCGTTTTTCGCCCGAGCCTACCAGGCGATCTTCGCTGGCTCCGCCCTTCAAGCGCAGGGCGTGGGACTTTCGTTTACACAGCGCCTGAGACACTTGGCAATGACTGATCGCTAAACCGTATTGCATTCGGCGCTAAGTAGCGGCCTGCTCAAATCTCTCTCAGCGCAACCGCTTTATGATCTCTGCCGTGGACAGGTCGCTGACGCCTGCCACCTGATCGACCAGTGCTAGCTGCGCAATTACTAAACCGGCGCGTTCACCCTGCGTTGCCCCCATATTGACCACACATTGACCGATCTAGAGGAAAAGTAGTTTTCTTCATCTAGATAAATGTATAGATAGATACCCCTGTATCCATGACCAGGGGTTATCCATGAATGATCATAACTGCAAGTCCGCAAATCCCACCCAAATCCGCTTTTACGAAACAAGCGATCTGAACGCCAAGCGAACCAGTCATTTTGCCGCAGATCCTTCAGCAGTTCTGATCCGCATGCCGGAAGTAATGGCCATAGTTGGGCTAGCGCGCCCAACGATTTACAAACTAATGCAGCAAGCGGATAGCGGTTTCCCACTTCCAGTAAAACTCAGCGCTAGTAACGCCCGTAGCGCTCCCGTCGCATGGGTACTGGCTGAAGTTTTAGATTGGACGCGTGCGCGCATTGCGGATCGCGACAGGGTGGCGGCATGAAAAAACGAGCCGCTAACAACGCCATTTTGCAGCCCTTTTCTGTACTCAGAACAGTCGGATTCTCATCACGCGGCATGCAGCGTTTTGAACGTTACCGCACAGAGCAAAAACGCCTGAACCGGGACGTGATGGTGATGCGATGGAGAGATGGCATCTGGTGCGCATTGTCAGTTCCCTGCCAAGCCCCTCAAGCAATCATCGTCGACGAAGGCCAACAAATCGATGCCTATGAGGATGCGCGCGCGTGCCTCGAAGGCGACCTGTTGCCCTTTGTCTCCCTGCGCTGGGACATCCATGCCTGAAACGAAAACGCCCCCGGCGGCAACCGGAGGCGTTGAGGTAAATCTACATGCATGATCAATTTATGCCGCATCAAAAAAATCCGCAAGCCATCTGCACAGTTGCACTTTCAAAAAACGGGCGCTACTCTCTGGCTGTCGCTGCAAATTCAGCGACCGGGCTTGGTAACCCGACGAAATCAAGGCGCAACAGCGCCCCCATTACGATTGCAGGCGCTTTTTTTGTGCCCGCAGTTACGTGTTATGGCGGCTGTGCGTGGGAGGCATTCGTGCCTGCCGGGTTCCTTGATTCCCGGTTTACCAACCTGCGCACAGCTGCCACCCATTCGCTTGGTAACGAACGTGGCAGCTCCTCAAATCAAGGAGCTACACAGATGAAACACGCCCTCAATCCGTCCAAAATTCGCGCCGCTGCTCATCGAGCAATGGCTCTCGCCGCTTTACACGCCAACTCCAGCCTCGCTACACGTCTCTCCCGTTACAACGCCCATATGTCCAAAGCGCGAGCCTTGGAAGCCGCAGGGGGTGCCCAATGAGCATGCTCCCAGGCTTCTCACTTCCCGAGGATCTGCTCTGCGTCAGCCAGGATGCTGAAGCCGGTATTCCCATCGACGCTATCACCTGCGCCCTCGACCGTGCCGATTCAGTTCTGATGCTGCTGGAAGATCATTTAGACGGCGATAAACCCGTACTCTCCAACCGCGTGCTGTCATCCGTTATTTGGGACGTGCGCGGCACCTTGGGCTTGATCAAAACACTCGCCTTGTACGGTGACGCCTCCTCTGTGCCAATGGTCCAGAAAGGCGGTGCCTTGTGAACACTGCCACTACTCTCGGGCGTGCCGAGTTCTCCTGTGCTAACGACACTCATCAGAAACTATTCCGAGTGAATGCAGGCGTGCCGATCGAGGACGCACTTGAGGCCATATCGCTGTTTCAGTACTACGCCAATCAACTGACCCTCGATGCCGCCATGAGTGACAAAGGCGAGCGGTTCAGTTGGCCGGCGTTCTACCTGGGCGAGGTGTCAAAAGCGCTGATCGATGACGTGAACGATGCTCTCTACGCAGCGAGTACAGCGCCATGACTCAGCGCACCGGCAACACCTCAAAACGTCCGAGCTTTGCCGACGTAAAAAGTGCCGCACTGAAGAACATCGACCGTGTGCTTGCTCACTGGCTGCCGAACGGCAAACTCGTTGATGGCGGCAAGGAATACACCGCACCTAATCCGACGCGTTCAGACAAGCGCGCTGGCTCGCTCAAGATCAATTTGAGCAAAGGCACCTGGGCGGATTTTGCTACTGGCGATAAGGGCGGCGACCTGATCGACCTGGTGCGCTACATCGACGGCGGCACCGACGTTGAAGCCTGCAAAAAGCTGGCGGATCTGCTCAGCGTTTCCGCAGGTTCAGCGACAACCAAAAGCGCACCGACCAAGAACGCAACACCGGAGTGGATCGCGATTCAGCCGATCCCGGTCGAGGCCATGAACAAGTGTCCTGCCAAGCACCGGCAACACGGTGTTCCGTCCAAGGTGTGGATCTATCGCGATGCTCAGGGCCAGCCAGTCATGGCGCTGTATCGCTTCGACCTGGGCCCAGATGAAGACGGCAAACTGAGGAAGGTCTTTGCACCGCTGACCTGGTGCAAGCGCTCCGATGGGCAAACCGAACAATGGCGCTGGCAAGGCTTGGCGGGACCTCGGCCACTGCTGCACCTGAATGAGCTGGCACAGCGCGTCGACGCACCCGTGGTTCTTTGTGAGGGCGAAAAGGCCGCTGACGCCGCGGCTGAACTGATGCCCGACTACGTCGCCACCTGCTGGCCGAACGGCTCCAACTCTTGGCACAAGGCAGATCTTACGCCACTCAAAGGGCGCACGGTGGTGCTGTGGCCGGATAACGATTCCAGCGGCAAGACCTGCATGGACGCCATCGAACTCAAGTTGATTGAGCTGGGCGCCGCTTCGGTACAACGAATCTCGCTCGACGCGTTTAAGCTCAAGCCCAGCAGCAAAGGCGGCAAGCCGACACTCGTCAAAGGTGGAAAATGGGCTGACGGCGACGATGCTGCAGACGCATTAGCCAAAGGCTGGACCGCAGGCCACGTCGCCGAGTTGGTGCGCAACGGGGAGCTTTTCGGCAGTGTTGCTGAGCCAACTGAACCCCAAGAACAGAAGGCCAAGGCGCCCGCCAAACGCCCCGCGAAATCGAAAAATGATCTGTTGCCGGGCGGCTTTCGCCTGACCGCTGAAGGGGTGTTTTATTCCGGCGATGATGGTGAGGCACGCCCCGTGTGTTCGCCTCTGGAAATCATCGCTCGCACTCGCGACGACAAGGGCCACAACTGGGGCTTGTTGGTCGAATTCGATGACCCGGACGGCGCTAAAAAACGTTGGAACATTCCAGCCCGAACCATGACCGGCGACTTTGGCAAGGACGTACTCGGTCCACTGGTAGATATGGGTTTGCGCCTTGCGGGAAGCCGATCAGGGCGCAATGCCCGCAACGACTTACAAAGCTATCTCGGCGGCTTCGACAGTGCCCAGCGCGCACGCTTGGTGACGCGCTTGGGCTGGCACGACAATGCTTTCCTCTTGCCCGAACAACAGATTGGCTCGCACGCCGAACACCTGCATTTTTATGAAGCCGGTGCGCAGTTGCCACCAATCAGCGAAGCGGGTTCTCTGGAGCAATGGCAGCAGCAAATCGGCGCGCTTTGCGTTGGTAATCACCGCTTAGCGTTTGTCGTCTCTGTGGCCTTTGCGGGGCCTCTGTTGAACATGCTTGGGCATGAGTCTGGCGGCTTCCACCTCTACGGCGACAGCTCCGGTGGCAAGACCACTCACCTACAAGTTGCCGCCTCGGTTTATGGCGGGCCGCGCCTAGTGCGTTCGTGGCGTTCGACAGATAACGCCCTGGAGTCCATCGCCGCAGCCCACTCAGACGGTCTCCTGGTGCTGGATGAAATCGGTATGTGTGACCCGCGCATTATCGGAGAGACGGTCTACATGCTCGGCAATGGCACCGGTAAGGCCCGGGCGAATGATCGAGGACAAGCGGGCCGACAGGTGCAGGAGTGGCGCTTGCTGTTTCTCTCGACAGGAGAGAAGACGTTGGCGCAGCACATGGCGGATGCAAACAAGGAGCTGAAAGCCGGTATGGAGGTGCGCATGCTCGCCGTGCCTGCGGATGCGAGCAAAGGCCTAGGCATGTTCGATGTGCTGAATGGTTTTGAGGACGCTGCCGCCCTTTCCGACGCGCTCAAGGCCCGTGTAGCCAAATACTACGGCACGCCCCTCACCGCTTTCCTGCACGCACTGTGTGCGCCTGGGGAAATGCTCAGGTGGACAGTGATCGTGCGCCGCACGGTGGAACAGTTCATCACCCAAAACCTACCCGCCTCGGCCAGTGGTCAGGCGCAGCGTGCCGCCCTTCGCTTCGGCCTCGCCGCCGCCGCCGGAGAGTTGGCTACCGCCTTTGGAGTTACCGGCTGGCCGGATGGCACAGCCACGACCGCCGCTCGGGTGTGTCTGCATGCGTGGCTGGCCGAACGCGGCGGCGCCGGTAACTTTGAAGGGGATGCGATCTTAGCGCGGTTACACCAGGTCATCGAACGGTTCGGAGAAAGCCGCTTTACCCGCTGGGAATCTGCCGCCGCCAAGATCGATGAGCACGGACCACGCACGATTGATCGACTGGGCTTTCGCAAGACGATGGAACACGGCATGGGCGATGCACTGCACACCACCAACACCTACTACGTACTGCCGGAAGCCTGGAGGGCCGAAATCTTCAAGGGCATGAACATCAGTGCAGTGAACAAGGAGCTGCTGCAACGAGGCGTGCTGGAACCGTCCAGCGACGGCAAGGCGTCGAGTCTGGTTCGGTTACCCGGTCTGGGTCAGCAACGCTGCTACATCGTGAAGACGATTCCGGGCACGGAAGAGAGCGAGGCCGGGGCTGCCTGACGGCATGCCTGCTGATCGAGGTAGCGCCGGCTTATTACCGGCCTCGCCAGCCGTTCGACAATCATCCCAATCAACCGCAGTACACAGAGACAATACAGATGAACACTATCCAAGAACTGAAAGACCGCCGCGACACACTGACCCTCGAAATAGAGAGCATACAGCGCGACCTGGCGCCCTTCGAAGAAGCGCTGGAAAGCCCGGAGGTTATCCAGCAGGGCCGTCAACGGGCAGTGCAAGATGAAATCAACGATCACAAAAGACGCATCGACTCGCGAAATCTGGAGATCAACACACTGAACCAGAAGATTGATCGCCTTGAAACATTGGCAAACCGCGAGAGCTTGGCTGCCGGCTATCTCAGCGATATGGCGAACTGGAAAGCAGACGAGATGGAACTCAACGAGAAGCGCACCAGCATCGAGACCCGGTTACAGCAGGTCCGCCAGAGCGCTCATGAAGACATGGCAAAGGCTCGACAAGCTGAAACGGACGCTGCCACTGCTTATGCGCAGGCTGTCGCCTGGGGCGATGTGGAGGGCGAGAAAGCCGCTAATGCAGCAGCTCAAAAGGCAGCAAAAAACCTCACGGCTGCGGTTGAGCATCATCGCCGTCAACAAATGCTCATCCACGCCCTGGAACAAGAGTTGGTGACGATTGATCTGCACATAACAGAGGCACAAAAAGAACGCGCCAAGATCGAGAACAAAGCGGCTCATCTGGCAAACACGGTGTTAGAAGAAAAGTGGAACGAGGCCGCGAAAGCGCTGCTGGAAACCGGCGGCAAGTTGTGGGCAGCACGCAATCTGATTAACCGAGAGCCAGTTGCGTTGATGAAGCTTGATATCCCTGAGCAAGGCGGGCACTTCGGAAGCTGGACCTGGCGAGAACTCGCGACTCGCTCACATCAACACAGCCTACTTGACCTATTGGCGGCCTAACCTGAACCATCCCCGAAGCAACCGGCGAGGGTCGGCTGCTTCGGGCCAACCATCGGTCTAACCATGAATAAACCACCACAGAACAGTGCTCAGATGCCGGATTACCTAGAGGCCCGAAAGCTGCATTTGAACGGGATAATTGTCGGTATGGCCGGAATGAAAAAGCTCAACGCAAGAGGAATCATAGAAACTAAAGTTGAGACGCTCACGATTGATGCAATCAAAGCAGAGCTTGATTTCATTGACCTTCGACTCAAAAGAAAGAGCAGGTGATGAGGAAGCGGAAGCTTAAGCAGCTTCCGCTCCGTTAGTTCCTTTCCTCATACGCAAGGGGTCAGACCTTTCTTGCTTATGGTCTATAACAGACTTTGTCTGCTTTCGACCCATAGTGTTGAAACAGCCCTTCGAACACAACTCTATATCACGCCCCAAAAGCGACAGCATTAAAAAACCAGCATGCAATCACATAAAAACTAGACTATCCAACCTCCTTATACGCCTAATGGTGACAAACTTATCTAAGGTTACTACGTGATCAGACAACGCCAATGTATTTTTAGGGGTGCGACGACACACTAAATGCATAAGCACTCCCAACAACACATAATTTATCAACTAGAGCAGCGTAACGGCTAGAACTTTTTATTTTGTAGAAGAACTCGATAGCCCTGTACTAGTTTTATTTTTATCCACAATAATAGTAATAAGCTCGGGGCGCCCCAACTGACAATACAACATCGTTTCAAATAGAGGATTATTTTCCTTTATTAATATAACAAGCTCATCCGGTGTCTTCTTAGAGACACCTGCCACAGAGGCCAGCAAATTCTCATACCAGTTCGGCTCCATAAGACTAATGTCTTTATTGGCTGCTAAGTGAGTATCATAATAAGCTTTGTGATCAATGAGTTTTTTCTCTTGAAAAAATTTTAGCACGTCTGTCGAATAAGACATTTTCAAAAAGCCACTAATAAATGCGCGCCAGCTAATAGCTTCGTAATTTAAAGACCTTACAGCAGGTAAAAATGAATGTATTCGATAAATAATTCTCGCCATAAAGGCAGATGATTTAACAGCATCTACAGGCAGAAAAGTGCCGATCACACTCAATGCGCCACAACGTAAAAAACCATTAGCAGGCGATGCATGCGATCCTCCGATTGCAGAGGTCGAACAAGCGCTTAATAAGACAATTGGGGGAATCCTGGCTACGCCAAAAAGTGACCAAACATCTAATTTTTCTCTACCAATCCTCAAAAACCCAGGCTTATTTTCGCCATCGTGCCCCCCATGACAATCGAAGACAACAACCGCGCCTGCGTATGCATTGAGTGCTGATATTACTTCATGAATATTTTTCACATCAACAAACTTTATATTTAGACGAGGTTCAACCTCAAACAGACCAATTGCAGTCTCTAACATTTTTTTTATTTTATCGTGATTTTCAAAGGAGCGAATCACGAGAATATCTTTGAGGGCGGACTCCGGTATAGTAATCCCGTCGCCCAGCATACAAAACTGACCAAGTAAATTTCCTGGTGTCATAGGAATCTTGGAGACTTCATGACTAATCATCAAAGGAAGCTTATCTAAGTAAACCCACTCGATAGGAACGTCACTACAAATCTTTGCACTCTGACATTTTTCTGAAATCAGCGAACCGAGTTTGGCTCCGATCTCCATCTTAAACTGGTCTGATAATGCCTTAAACTTAAGCTGTAGCTGCGCTTGCGACTTCAAGTCGCTTCTTTGGATTGTAAGCTCCAAATCTTTCAGCTGTGGAAGATGCAGATTTAAGGCATTCGGAAGTCGAATGACTGGCGAGCAGTAAGCCGAGGCCATACTAGCAACAAATAAATTCGTGGCCAATAATTCTGACTGTCGCTCTTGTAAAATGGCAGCAAAAGCAGGTTCATCAAACGGATCATCATTTTCTAAAAGTAGACTTTTGTCAATACTAACTCCTGAGTAATGAGGATTCCTTATTAACCCATTTTTTATAAATTCTCGTGTCCACCTTCTTTTAAGGTCCCTGAATACTTGATTCCAAAAGTGCTGATTTGTATTGTAATAAGGCACCATAATTGATGGCGAATACAATATCATTTCCTGTCGAAGCTTGCCGTCACCATTTATTATACCAAGTAGCGCATCAACGCTTTCGTAGATGGCGTTATAGTAAGTTTCCGGCTCATCTGGCTTGACACTATTTTCAGAACCAAAAGTAAAACCTAAACTTGAAAAAATACAATCATTTGACAAGGTAACTCCAGAGCCATAAATTGGGACTGGGGCAGTTTCATCATAAGGATCCCTTAAGGGTCTCAAATCATCAAGACTTTGCCCATTTCTCGTTAACTCCCCCCTAATGAACTGATCAAGTTCCTTATCCAGAAAGTGAACAGAATTATATTCTTCATCATTTATAGATATAACACCATCTGCTTCAATCGTCGAAACAATTATTACCTTAACTCCCTCTTTCCATTGAAGCGAAGAAACTTCAGAAACATTGCATTCTGCGCAAAAAATAACCGCGACTTTCGAATTAATAATTTCTGGAAATTTAGAAACAAACTGACTACCAACAGCACTGATATTTTTATTCGAACCCAAAGATCTACTCTTAACTAGATCGGCGTGGCTTATATATATTTCACCCGTATCATTAGGCGAACTACAGATCGCAGCTATTAGATTAAAAACTTCTGGCTGCGTCACACCACGATTATGGCCCTGAAAAAATGTGTTATCTTCTTCTATAGGTATAACTAAATAGTACTCAATCGTGCTCACTTGATAGTCCTTTGTCAAAATTAGTTACCACACCGACAAACTTTCGAAGCCCGTATAAACTTTCCGCCACATAACCGACTCGCGCACGTTTAGACCTGAGCTTTCCACATCTCTCAATGAAGCCAATAAAATATAAACCAGTATAAATTTTTGACATGATCAGTTCAGCTCTCAACGTTACTTCGGCACTTCGGCACTCTCAAGCACCGTCATCCGTGCATAAGTACTCTGAGCGACTTATTTGCTACCGCTTTGTAAATCAGTGCTGCCAATGTTCAGCTGTGTTCCGGCAGAAGCTCTTCAGGTAAAAAATGTGAGATAGAAGATTTTTAGAGCCTATCTCAACACGCACTTATCTTACGCACAAATAGTCATAAATCTAATTAAACAGGATATTACAACGGATCTGACCGCACTCCCTGCAGTCAGATCGCGCGTATCAAACTCTTGAGAAAGGAACTGCATTTTTTATATATATATGAAAAAACTGCCCTTTAGAAGAAGATGCTTTGAATTGCTCATAAAGGTGCTCGCTCACATTATAGTATTGATAAACAGCGCCATCCTTAAACTCGATCTCTAAGGTTTCACTCCCAGAGTCGTAGCCGACAGATATGATATTTGACGAAGACACGGCATCACGGTTCATTTTCAGCCCTCCTCAGGGTCGTTGTCGATTGGTGAGCGGGTTATTTCAAGTTTTCGGACAACAGCATTAGTTTGCTGACTGCGCCAAGAGGCCACCACGCGGTCGTACCCTTCCGCTGAACGCCGCCTAGCCCAAGCTTCAGTCACCTTAGGATCGTTGCTTCTGGGTAGATGCTCTTGGCGCGGCAAGGCAATGCGACAGCGAACGGGAAGTCGAGCAGCTTCCCCAGTGATTATTGCTTCACCTGTTCGCAAAACCGGCAGGAGGTCCATCAGACCGGCAAGGTTGTCTGGCAAACTTCCTTTCACACGAGCGCGATCTACAGGATTTGAAAGCCGAAGCGCGATAATTGTTCCACATTGGGATAAAACTGTCTCATCGACTTCTGCGGGCCGCTGGGAAACAACCATAGCGCCGACACCATATTTTCGCCCTTCCTTCGCAATACGCTTTACCACTTCAGAAGCGACGGTCCCAGCATCTGGACCCAAATAGCGATGAGCCTCCTCCATAACGATTAAGAGAGGACGCTCTATTCCCCCTTCTGATTTTTCTCGGCTCCAAAAAAGAGCTTCGTAAACAATACGTAGAATAGAGCCGATGAGTCTTGTTAGAACCGCGCTCGGAACACCGGACAAGTCTAATATTGTTATCTGTTTATCATGACCAAGCCAGCCTTCCAGCAGCTTGTCGAGATCATTTTTTACTGTTCCCGCAAGTTCGGGTTCCCAGTCTCCGGGATGTAGGAGAAAGTCATAGCGTCGATCGAGCAAACGGGAACGAAGTAAATTCAATGGTCTACGTATACCTTTAGCCGCTGTATTGGTAAAGGGTCCCTTAGCCCCCATCGCGTGAACTTGGTATTTAGGCGCAACCAGCGTTTCTGCGTCGCCCAATTCCTCTAGGGCAGGCTCATCACGATTTACACCGAGATAGGTTGTCGTCTCAAAATCGATCAACTCATACCAAAGTTGTTTTAAACTAAACGGAACAGGACTATCTACGGTCAATGTTCTCGAATCAATACCCGCTCTTGGTTGTGCTTTAATACCCTTGTCTTTTAGCTCGGCAATTTTATCCGTGAAGGCGATTTCGTGGGCATCAGACAACCCTCCCGTGATGAAATCTAAAAGTTCCCCAGCCTCCAAGGCCCAATAAGGAACGAAGAGCGACTCTTGGCCTTGGCTAGGTGTTGCACTAAAAACAGTAGCCACATCCTCTAGCGCTTTAGTGTATTCACCATGAATATCAAGCATGAGGATACGAGCGCCTGGAGAACCCAGTGTTTCACCTTTCCGGATTATGGAACGCAGGAGGCTTGCAACCGTTGTGGATTTACCCGCCCCTGTTGATCCAAGTATCGCGGAGTGCCGAGTCACAAGAGCGTCTAATGATAGTCGCACCTCAATATTTTCAGCGCTGGCAAGATGACCGATGACCACTTGATCCTCACCAACCGATCCGTATATTCGTCTTAGATCTGACTCAATGACAAGGTGCACTGAATCATTTATATTAGGATGTTGGCTCAGTCCTCTTTCAAATTGTCCACCGACTGTTTCACCTGCAAGCTGAACCGTCATCCATCTTCCTGAGTTGGCACCTGAAATATCTGACTGCGTGGGAGCTGCAGTAGCGCCCACCTCAGAAACAATACCAAATAAGTCCTGATAGCCTTGAGGAATTCGGACGAAACTTCCTACTTGGCCAACCCGATATGTATGACCACGGATGACGGCAAAGCCGGAGTCTAAGGACTCTGCAAGTTTTACGGTAAGAGTGGCACCGGAAACGGCATTAACAACACCTAAGTAGGTAGGATCATTATCGCTCATTTCTGACCACCCTCTACTTCGATATCACTACTACCGCTGTTATCTACTTCACCCTCAAGTTTTTCTGGTTCGTCTCTTTTCAAAGATTGTGCAATTAAATCATTAGCCTGAGCCAAAGCGCAGAACCTTGCGAACGCAGCAAAGTCTCCCAACAGAAACAGAGCAGGCTCTTTCGGCCATCTCGATGCCCAAAAGCTCTCACGTATACTTCCCCAATTCTTGGGAAGTTCACCCGGACGCCACTTTCCTGGAACGCCACCTATCACAGCACCATCAGCTGCGTAGACACTTAGGTTAGGTCTATCACTAGCTAATTTAACGGCAGGCTCTTCTTTTATGAGTGTCTGGTATTGAAAAGCCAAGACAGCAGTATTGGCATTCATAGCCAAACTCTCATCAAGAATGGCGCAGATATGGGCATCTCTGAAGGAAAACCCAATTGTCAGTAGCAACGAATCTGGCGTCAGCAAAAATCTTTTAAGCCTCTCAAACAGAGCAGAATAAGGCTGTTTTTGGGTCAAATCATATTTTAAGTGGTCTGGATAAACCAACTCGGCAGCTTCCCGTCCATGTCCTCGAACAACAGCTCCATCTTCCAAAGCCCAGCCAAGGGATCCATGCATCTTCCATAGTTTTGCCCAGCGAGCAGGTAAGTCGTCCCCTGCCACGGAAACCGGATCGAAGAAAGGCTTGCTGCCACCTGAAAAACCATCGAAATAAGGGCTTCGGACTCTTTCAAACGCTTCTTCGAAAAGAAAGTCATAGTTTGTAGTAAATATTTCGACGGAGTTAGTGCGGACAGTTCCCGTAATCCATGCAATCAGGTCGGAATAGGCATTGCGCTCTTTCGGCAAAAAAACACCAACTACATTAGCAATGTTTTTACATATTGCTTTCCCGAGTTCTTTATAACCGTCAGAGTCGAGTCCCTGTACCACAGTCTTTCCCAGCGCCTGCTCCAGCAACCGGATGCGAGAAAGAATGGACTCGATATTAGCATTACTTCCCAGACTTTCTTTTATGGATTCGACAGCTGTCGTCTGAATTGTGGTTAGACCAGAAGTTGCCTGCTCCGTTAGTGCCTCGACACCAGGGATCAGCGACGTTCCATTAGGATCTAACTCATTTTTATCGTTGACGCGAATTGCCAAGGGCGCTCCTGCGCCAACAAGAATCCCAATCCGCTTTCTTCCCTGCGACAGCACTTGCCGTAAATCGGACATAAACCGATCTGGATTATGGAACGTTTCCATCGTTCACCCCCCCTGTAAGCGTTGCCGACGAAATCCTTTAACAGGATCTCTTCATTCGACAATCGCCTCCCAGACGCCAGAGTACAGTACGTGCGCCCTCCGTACATCTAGAACGCGTCATGAGCACTAGAATAGCTCGGGCTAGACTTCCCATTTTTGAGCCGAGTGACTCACACTCACAAAGGGCTGCAATTTTGGCCTACAGCCTACAAATATGCCTCCGGAATGCCTGCTTATGACCAGCAAAGCCCCTCACGGCAAAGCCGGCGTCCTCGCATACTCAAGATAAACCGATCCTCACAAAGCAATTGTTGCGGTAACAACTACTGGCCATGTAACACAGCTATACGTTAATGAAAAACGCATGTGTAACATAGAATATATTGTTTTAATTCATATGCTTATGAATGACTATAACGCGAGTAACATCCGTAACATGGTTTTGAGGTGGTACGACCCCTAGCCCCCTAAGAACGGCCCCCCCAGCGAGGGAACTCGGTCGCGTTGGTGACTTAAACGTGGCGAGGCGCTTAGGCCGCCAAGCGATTGAGCGTGTGCTATGTGCCGCCCTCGGGCGATGGTAAGGCATGATTGGTTACAGGCAAGCTAATACATGGCTTTTAGCGAAGTAGCTCAAAATGGCTCGCCGAAAAGTCGCCGGGGCCCCTGGAGGCATTCGTGAGACACGGGGTAGGAAACCCGCGTGATCGTGTCAGCGGAAAGGTGCCCAGCTTAGTGAACAGGTGAACCAGGTGAACTGCTGTTCACCAGTGCATTTGCCCTATGAATCGGAAAGCCGCTGGGGACCCTGGGAATTTCGGATAGACACGGGGCATAGAACCCGCCGGATCTCGTTAGTGGCTGGGCTCCAAAGTTAGTTGACCGGTTGACTGAGTTGACCAAGCCATCCGTTCACAATCCTGAACAAAACCGAGGACCGTTACCGTTCCGGTAAGGATCCCCTTTTTTCTTCAAGATCCTTTCAATTTCAACGATTGAAATTTCAGTAACTTCCAGCACCTCCCACTAACTCAGTCCCGCGGGTTTCATGCCCCGTGTAACGCGAAACCTCTCAGGGTCCCCAGCGTGATTTCCTGTCATCGAGAGGCGGAGCAGGCGAAATTCGCTTGGTAGGCTGGAGCGCAAAGCGCCTGCCCACGACACCTGGCTGCTGACGTTAGCGTTACACGCACGGGCAGCGTTACATCCGATGTACGCGATGCCGCTCAACTGTGTAACAGGCGTGAAAGCCAATAAAACCGGGCGTTTGGTGAAGGGCGTTACACTCGTAACACCAGTTACACCAGTTTTGGAGGGGGCTGGGTGTGTGCGCTCGTGCTGTCTTTCCAAATTGGTCCAACAGCACATTGTTGGCCCCTAGTGAATCAAGATAGTCGGCATGATTTCTGATCACAAGGTGGTGAGGACAGCTGATATGCAATGCCACTGGCTCGAGGTAGATTGACTACCTGACAAAACGGCGAGAAACCATCATGGAAGACACCCCTTTGCTTGCGTCATTACTCAAGCGCATGAATGAAAACCAACTGGCGCTGGGGGCAGCTATCGAGGAGCTGTCAAACTGGGTTGAGCAAAGAGGATCTACGGAAGTGGCACAGAACATTCGAGGGGCACTGGATACCCTGGATGAAAATGCAGGATTCATCACCCTTGCGCTCGCCTCACTGGCGGCAGAAGGTCGAACGAAGAAGTAACGACTCAGCTGGAAGGCACCACATCAGTAACCATTTGGTGTTGCTTTACCTTACGGGGATACCACGAAAAAAGTGGCCAGAAGGAAGCGCCGTGTATGCCCACGTGTATGCCTAACTGACTAGCCATAAAACGCACCCAATGAATACGGGGCTCTCACCCTCCAGTTCAAACGACGCCGGGGCACCAGATATGACGAGAAAGCCCCAGGTCAAAAGGCCTGGGGCTTTTTTGTGGGCGACATTCAATGTTTCTGCAATGCCTCCAACCGCGCCGGCAAGTCTTCCTCAGGAAAGCGCTCGTGCAACGCCAACAGCTTCTCATCCGCCGCTCTGGTTTCCCCAGCCTCACGCAGCCTCACAATCTCCTGCAACCCCTCCTCCAACCCCGGCACCGCCACCGGCGCGCGCTTGCTGAGTTTGGCGGGCGACTCATCCGCCATCGAGCCCATGACTTGCGCACTCTCGGCGTTGGGGGCGATGGCCAATCGGGCCACGGGCGCAGGGGCGGACATCGGGGTCGGGGCAGGACGTGCGGCTTCCTCATGAAGGGCGGAGAAGGTCGCTGTGGAGATGTCGGGGTGCGGCACGGGCTCGCGTAGGACCACGCCGATCATCAGCGCTAAGCCTGCGACGGTGGCGAACGCCATCTGCCAGCGTGGCCGTTGGCAGGCTTGCAGCCAGCGTTGCCACAGGCTCGGCTGCGGCGCCGGGGCTTCGCGGCGGGCGGTGGCGAGGATGAAGGCGTCGAGGGACGCGGGCGGTTCGCCAGTGCTGTGTTGACGCATGTGCTGGAGCAGCACGTCGTCGGGGTCCGGGGTGTGTCGGGGGTCGGTCATGCGGGTATCTCCTCGGCCAGCAGGCGACGCAGTTTCTGCTGGGCGTAACGCAGGCGGCTTTTGACGGTTTCCAGCGGGGCGCCGGTGAGGGCGGCGATTTGCGGCACTTCGAGGTCACCGTGCAGGCGCAGCAGGAAAACTTCGCGCTGGTCTTCGGGCAGGTCTTGCAGCGCGGCGTCGAGGCGGGCCTGGTCGCGGCTCAGGCTCAGTTGCTGCTCGGGGCCGGCGCTGTCGTCGGCCTGGGCGTGCAGTTGCTCGTCGTAGCTGTCGTGCAGGGGGTTGTGAATGCCGTGCTTGCGCCAGTGGTCGATCAGGCGGTTGCGGGCAATCTGGAACAGCCATGTGCGAAAGCTCGCCCGGCCTTGTGGCTGGGTGGCGCTGCGGATCAGGCTGAGCCAGGTTTCCTGGTAGATTTCCTCGGCCAGTTCGGCCTTGTTGCTCAGGGATACGAGGAATCGGTACAGGCCCTGGCGATGGCGCGCGTACAAGGCTTCGAACGCGGCGCTGTCGCCGGTTCGGTAGCGGGCCAGCAGCGCTTCGTCGCTGGGTGGATCGTCTGGAACGGCCATGTAATGGGCGAACTCCTTTTGTAAATGTGGGAGGGGGCTTGCCCCCGATAGCGGTGTATCAGTAACAGATGTGTTGACTGTCCCACTGCCATCGGGGGCAAGCCCCCTCCCACATTTCGACCAGTGTTGCATTCAAGATCAGGGTTTCAGGCTTTGGGCCAATTCCACCAGTTGCACGAACTCATTACGCAGGCCGAACGGGTCATTGCCTCGGGCCGAGCGGGCCAGTTCGGCAGTGTCCTGCAGGCTCATGCTGCCAGTGTAGCGGCCATCGCCCTTGAGCTGTTGTGCAAAGGCTGCCACTGCCGCCGCGAAGCGCAGGTCGTCGCTCGCTTGGGTGGATTTATTGCGGATGGGGCGCTCGATTAACTGACTGTCCCCCCCCGCCGCCGACTTGTAGCGCACGCGCAGCATCGCCAGCTCACCCGATTTATCCTCAGCTGCAGGCGCAGCAGCGTAGCGCAAAGGCTCCGACCAGCCCTTCTCGCCCTTGGGCACAATTTCATACAACGCAGTGACCGTATGCCCTGCGCCAATTTCACCGGCGTCGACTTTGTCGTTATTGAAATCCTCCCGTTTCAAGGCGCGGTTTTCATAGCCCAGCAGGCGATATTCACTGACCTGCGCCGGGTTGAATTCCACCTGCAACTTCACATCGCGCGCCACCACCGCCAGGGTCGAGCTGAGTTGGTCCACCAGCACTTTGTGCGCTTCGCGAAGGTTGTCGATGTAGGCGTAATTGCCGTCGCCGGCGTCGGCCAGTTGTTCCATCAGGTGTTCGTTGTAGTTATCCACACCGAAACCCAGGGTGGTGAGGGACACACCGCTTTTGCGCTGCTCTACCGCCATCTGTTTGAGGCTGTCGAAATCACTGATGCCCACGTTGAAATCACCGTCGGTCGCCAGCAGGATGCGGTTGATGCCGTTGTCGATAAAGCCTTCGCGGGCCATCTGGTAGGCCAGTTCGATGCCGGAAGCGCCCGCCGTGGAGCCGCCTGCGGTGAGTTGGTCAATGGCGTTGCGGATCTTCACCTTGTCTCGACCGGAAGTCGGTTTGAGCACTACCCGGGACTCACCGGCATAGACCACCAGCGAAACACGGTCCTGCTCACGCAACTGATCCACCAGCAATTTCAGCGTGCTTTTCACCAGCGGCAAGCCTTCGCGACGGTCCATGGAGCCGGACACGTCGACCAGGAACACCAGGTTGGCCGGCGCCAACTCCGCCACGGGGCGGTCGGACGCCTTGATGCCGATGCGCAGCAGTTGGGTGCGCGGGTTCCACGGTGTGGCGGCCACTTCGGTGGTCACGCCAAAGGGCGAGCCGTCGGTGGGCAACGCGTAGTGGTAGGGGAAATAGTTGACCATTTCCTCGAGTCGCACAGCGCCTTCGGGCGGCAGGCTACCTTGGTTGAGGAAGCGTCTGACGTTGGCGTAGCTGCCCGTGTCGACATCAACACTGAAGGTTGAAACCGGCGTTTCGGCCACGCGATGCACCGGGTTGTCCGGCAGGTTGGCGTATTGCTCGCGGGGTTCGCTGCGGTAGTCCATCGCGGCGGACTCCTGCATACGCATCGGTGCAGGCATTGCCATGCGTTTCACCAAAGCGCCCTGGGGTGACGCGGTTTGCAGCTCGGCGACGGGCTCGGCCGGCTTGGCCAGCTCAGGGGACGAAGACAGCCCGCAACCGGCCAGCGCCACCACCATGGTGACGGCAAAGCCTTGGGCGGCAGGACGCAGGAAGAGCAGAGGACGGGACATGGGCTGAACCTCGTGAATGAATGATCCGTTCACAAGGTCAGACGCAAGGTGCGGGATGTTCGGGTTAACCCTGATTCAAATAACACCACAGTTGGACCGTGGTGCTCTCAGAATCCGGATATCAGTCCGTGCCGTACTTCGGGTTACGCGGGCCGTACAGGATCCCCGCACGCTGCCCCGGCGACAGCAGGCGCGCACTGGTGATACCGGCGATCGGGTGCGCCGCATCGGTGGAACTGTTGATCACTTGCTTGACCGCCGCCGTGATCAGCATGCCGACGAGGCCACCGCCGTTGTTGTTGCCTTCCTCGCTGGACGCATGCGCCGAGCCGGTCCACAGGGTGGTGCCGGTGCGCAGGTCGACCAGTTTGGCCGAGGCCGTCACGGAGGTGTCGCTGGAGATCAGCATGTACTTGGTGCCGTAATTGGTAACGGTGATGTACAACGCCGAATCCGCGCCAAAGATGTCATGCAGCTTGGCCGGTGGCACCGCCTGGATATCGTTGGCAGTGGTCAGGCCGTTCTGGCGGAAGGTTTCGTCCACCAGGGCAATCGGCAACACGTAGTAGCCGGCTTCCGCCAACGGGTAGGTCACTTGCGAGACCATGCTGTAGGAGGCCTGCACTTCCGGCGACTCATTGATCGGCGGCAGTACCAGGATCGACTTCGGTCGCGCCTGTTTGTATGCCGTGTAGTCAATGGTCTTGGGGGCTGCGCAACCGCCGAGCAGGGCCAGGGCCAGCAAGGCGCCAGTGAGTTTCAACAGGCTCATTTAGTGGCGACTCCGGTCTTGGCGTTTTTCAGCAGAAAATCCATGTAGGCGGCGGACTCAGGGAACAGTGCCTTCTCGGTGCGGAACTCCTGCACCATCTGGTCATCCTTGCCCATGCTCAGGTAGAGCATGCCCAGGTGCGCGTGGTAGCCAGGTGGGGCCTTGCGGCCACTGGCGTTGATCTTCTGCAGATCCCGCTCCAGCGCCTCGACCTGCGCTTCCTTGGGCTCGCCCTTGAAGTACTCGTAAACCTGCGGCTGGTAGCTTTCCCATTGATACAGGGGTTGGGGCGCCGTCTGGCACCCGGCGACCGTTGCGACTGCTGTCAGCATCAGCGCCAACTTAACTGCCTTGCTCATCCGTGTACTGCTCCTTGAGGTGTTGCTGATCAGTTGCGCGGGTTCCAGGCGCCGGCGTTGATGCCGTCGACGAGGCGGTTGATGGCTTCACGCATGGCCAGGTCGAGGACCTTGCCATTGAGGGTGGAGTCATAGCTGGCGGTGCCGCCGAAGCCGACCACTTCACGGTTGGACAGCGCGTACTCACCGGCGCCCTGGGTGGAATACACCACTTCGGAGGTGCTGATGTTGACGATATTCAGTGCGACTTTGGCATAGGCGACTTGGGTCTTGCCACGGCCAAGGATGCCGAACAGCTGGCGGTCACCGGTCTCTTTGCGGCCGAACTCGGTCACATCGCCGGTCACCACATAGTCAGCGCCTTTGAGCTTCTGCACGGTGCCTTTGATCGCGGCTTCCTGGGAGATTTCGCCCATGTTGTCGCGGTCCAGCACGCTGAAGCGGTTGGTCTGCTGCAAGTGGGTGATCAAGATGGTCTTGGCCTGGCCACCGAGGCGGTCAACACCGTCGGAGAAGATGCCGCGCATGTAGCTGGAGCGGTTATCGAACTTGCCCACGGCGATTGGCACGCGCACGCCGGAATAAGCGACGTGGGCGCTGGCGACTTGTTCCACCGGCATGGCGCGGTTGCTCTCCGTGGCGCAACCGGCCACGGTCAGCAGCGCTGCGGCGGTGAGGCCGGACAGCAGGATTTTGGACAGTGTGTTCACAGGGTGCTCCTAAGTGGGGAAATCCAAAGCGATTGGCCGCTATCGAGAAGGGATATCTTGCAGGTCGTCGACAATGTATTGGCTCAGCCCACCAGTGAAATGTCGCTCGACACTGGCGTTACCGGTATTGGTGATAATGCCGCCGATGGTCTTCCATTGCTGCACCTGGCCCACCCAGTTGTTGGGCACCAGGCCTGGCCGGTCGTGGGCAAAGCTCAGCACTTGGGCGCCGGCTTTCTTGACCTTGACCTTGTAGCCGAAATCGATGCTTTGCAGGATGGTGCCGTCGTCGATGACTAAATTGGACAGCCCGCCGTTGGTGTCGATGATATGGCGCACGTAGACGATATCCACGTCCAGCAAATAATCGGCGGTTTCCTTGCTGGTGGCGTAGCGCTTGGCGTTGAGCAGGCGGTTGACCAGATCGACACCGAGCTCCTGGCGAACCTTGTCGTCTGGCATGAAATGTTTGCTTTTGCCGCCCACTTCAACGTCGAAGGTGTCGACCCAGTAGGTAGCCGTCTTGGGAATAGTGACCGGCGCCGGGGAGATGTAATACGCCGGCTTGGAGGCACAGCCCGCCATAAGGCAGGCCGCGAGGAATACGGCAAACAGGCGCATGTCTGAATTCGTCCCTGAAAAGTATCGTGCTTTAAACAATCGCGGCATTTTACGGAGTTGAAAGCCGTTCTCAAGTTGTTTTGACGCCCGAGCTGCGCCGTTTTACTGGCGCTTATGCCCAAGTCCGCGGCGAAATGCCCTAAGGCATTGTCAGCAAAACAAAAACAATGATGGCTATTGGCCTGCACCAATCAAATAAAAAATGCATTCTCAAGTTATGCCCGTGAAGGACGAGACAGTGGCTTGGTTCGTTCATTTATAGGGATATTGCGTGTTGAAAACCCTCTTCCGGGCAGCGGCGCTCGTCGCCGCGTTATCCATGACCGGCTGTGTGTCGTACACCGTCACTGGCCCCATCGGCGCCCCGCTCCATCCGGCCTCCAGCAGTAGCTCGCGCAGTGCGCAAGTCGCCGATGTGACGGTGAATGCCGCCGACGTCAACGAGGCCAACAAGACGGCCATCAGCCGCTCGCTGACGGCCCAGATCAACCAATACGTGCGCACGGCGGGTTATTTCAACCAGGTCACCGAGTATCCGGTACGCCTGGGCGAGCACGACGTCACGCTCAAATTCAAGATGACCTCCCTCAAAGGCCATCGCGCGCCACACCCTGCGTATGTGCCGGGCGCGCTGCTGACGCTGACGATCTGGATCTGGGTCAACGGCCCGATCTACGTGGACAGCTTTGACGTAGCGGGCGACCTGGTCATCGTCGACCGCAACGGCCAGGAACTGGCTTCGGCGAAAGAGTCGATCAAGTTCGAACACAACGTCGGGCTTTACAGCGGCCAGTATTGGGCGCCCTCGATGGGCGGCCAGCAGCTGACCAAACTGGTCGCGCAATTGCTCGACACCGCTACCGCCAAACTGGCGAAACCGTAAATTTAAGGAGCAACACATGAAAGGATTGATTAAACACTGCCTGGTCCTCGCGGCGGTCCTGCTGACCGGTTGCGTTTCTTACTCGCAGCACGAGCTGCCGGCAGTGCAAACCTGGCCGCCGACCGCTAACGCACCGGCTCAAAAGCCGACGGCGTACGTGCGCACCACGGCGCAAAACCACGTCAACGGTGGCCCAGGCAACGCGGCAGTGGGTGCCCCGGTGGTGCTGTGGGAAAAGGCTGTGGCCGACACCTTCCAACAGTCCAACCGCTTTTCGCGAGTAAGCACCGACAAGGTTGACTCGGACCTCTATGTGGATGCCACCCTGCACAACAATGAAGAATACAGCCCGGTGTCAGCGTTCATTACCGGCTTCACGTTCTGCATCATCCCCACCACTGCGAAGAACATTTTTACCCTCGAAACGGTGTTCAAAGACAAGGACGGCAAGGAGTTGGGCCGGGTCAAAAAGAGTGAGTCGGTGCGCACATGGGTGCATCTGGTGCTGATCGTAGGCCTGCCTTTCCAGACCGACACACGGGAAGTGGTCGAGGCGTTGACGCGCAGTACGCTGGATGAGGCGGTGCAGCGCAAGTTACTGTAAAGGCCTGTACGTCGACGGTTATCCATCTGACGCACGTCAATCAAAAATGTGGGAGCGGCGGTTCAACGCCGCCCACATTAGTTACAGCCAGACCGCCCTGCTCACGTGTTGATCACAATCGTCTTGGCCAACATATCGCCCAATCGACGGCGCAACCCGAACAGCACAAAAAGGCCGTTCAGCATACTGAACAACAGCTTCGGAACATTACGCAAAAACGATTGAAACAGCGTGCAGTTCGTTGGTTAGGGGTAACCCACCACCGCCGTCCGGCACACCCGCTTACCCAGGCTCTGGCCTTTGGGCAAGGCATCGCAAAACAGAAAGTACCCGAAGGCTAAAAACATCAGCACATAGCGGATGCCATCAAAAAACAGCGGGGCCACCACCGAGCGCAAAGACAGATACGCGTAGTCCAGGTTGCGGATCAAAAACAGCAGGAAAAACACCACGGCCATATCGATGACATAGCCGAGCAGCCGCCTGAACGGGCTGGCAAGGTCCCAGGTTTCTGCCGCCGATACTGAATCGTTCATAACGTGCTTATCCCCTGCCTTTGTCGTAAATATCCGCCAGGCTGCGAACGCTCGTCAGATTACCGGTCTGGATCACGATGGTCTTGGCGAACATGTCACCCAGGCGTGTCCTCGATTCCATGAGGATCCACACCCAATCGATGACCACCAGCGCACCGGAGTTACGCGTAAACGACTGGGAAACGCTGCAACCCTTGAGGGTCTTGCGGTCAACCGTGGCAATGCTCAGCAGGCGCTTGCCAAGGCTCTGGCCGTAGGGGAGCGCATCGGCCAGCAGGAAGTAGGCAAAGCCCGCAAAAAACGCGCAGAGGAAACCGGCCTTGGGCGTCGCCGCAGGGACATAGGCAGACAACGCCTCTGCACTATATTTGACGATGAAAAAGATCAGCACCGCGATGGCGCAGTCAATGATGCGTGCGGCCAGGCGACGGCCGATGCTGGCCAGGATTGTGGGGCGTTTAGGGGTGCTATTTGCGTCCATACAGGGTTACTCCAACTTCAACGTGATTGCGTCTATTCCGGGCGGGTGCAATTGCGCTCCCAGCCTTTTTCAATCGTGCCGCCGTACTTTTCACAGGACGCCCTTTCCAACAGAGCGTCCAGGGAATCGCGCCCAGGCTCAACCCACAGCAGGCCGAGCAAGTAGGCCGCCGTGGCCGCGAGCACCAGCATCGCGGCCATCCGAGTCAGCATGAATCGAAGCGTTGCTGCGGTTGTGCGCGATCGCTCAAACACGAACGCGAACAGCAGCCCAATGCCGCACCACAGGAAGCCTGTGACTGCCACGCCCAACGGCGTCGAACCAGGATCGAGGTAGGCCCAGGCCAGCATGGATACCGTGGCGCTGGCGAACATCACCAACAGGCACAGCCACTGGGCAACCCGACACCCAATGCTGAAAAAGCGCGCCAAGCGCGTTTGAGCATTCACGGGAACGTCATACCAATGCGTGCCCGCTCTTCGGAAAACCAGATGCCTGTGACCTTACCGACCACCTCTTCAACGGCCACCTGTCCCATAAAGCGGCTGTCATTGCTGTTATTGCGGTTGTCACCCAGCAGGTAGACGTGCCCTGGCTCGACCTTGAGCGGAGCCAACTCCATCGACGCCGGCCCATTCACACGGTCTGCCGGTGCATGAAACAGGCCGAGGTTTTCACCGTTGCGGATCAGTTCGCCGTTGACGATGGCCAACGTATCGCCCCCAACACCCGCCACGCGCTTGATTGCCTCGGTGCCGTTCCAGCGATACACCACGATATCGCCGACCTTCGGCACACCGGCCTTGAGGTCGGCCACAATGTAGTCGCCCACGGACACCGTCGGTGCCATCGAACCGGTCGGAATGTAGTAATTCTTGAACCCTATCAGCGGCCCCCGCAGGACCTCCAACAGAATGAACGTGATCACGATCAACACGCCGACGTATAGCGCGTGGAACCGTTTGCGCGGCACGCCCGCCGGGCCCGTGTAACGACGGGCCAACACTGCCGATACGATTGCCGAGCTGAGCTTGACCGCGACAATCCAGCCGAACAACACGTACAGCCCGATGGGCGAGGCGCTCAGACCGAACACGCCGAGCAGCACCACACCGCCGTACAACAGCGCAGCAACCGAAATGGCCCACTTGATACGGCCCACGTAGACAAGCCCCCAACCGGCCACCAGGCAGGACATCAGGAAAGCTTGCAGGGAGAGTTTTACAGGTTTCATTGATCATCCTTAATAATGCAAGTGCGCGCGTTGCGCCTATTACTGTGCGGCGCGCCAATCCACGTAACCCTTGACCGCCTCTAACTGGCTCAACATGAAGCTCGAAAAGTCCTCGAACAAAACTGTTGCCCCATCCAGTTCAGGATCAATTTCTACGATTGACCAATCGTTCTCTGCGTCGAATGCATAAAGCACACCGCTCCCACTGCTGGCAAACACATACATATGACGGTAGGCATCGACCTCGCATTTGGCGATGGCGGCGTACTTCACTGGGCCGTCCTCGATGTAGAGCGCGCTGTCCAAGTCACCGAAGCCGAACTGCTCAAGAAACTCAAGATAGTCATCCGGCACACTGTCGCGGTGCGAAAATTCGACGCCACTCAGTATTAAATCCCGGTCACTTATGCAGCTTCCATAATCCCCTTCGTACTGCTCAGCAGAGGTGATGTGTTTTATAAGTTCGCGAATATTCAACATGTACTCCATCGATACCACGCATAACCCTAATTGCCCTGCGCAGGAGGGCGCTTGCTCGCGCAAAAACCGGAAGACGCCGCGCGATGGGATTAAAGGGGACGGATTTATTTAACCGCTTACCGACTGGCGCCACTACCAAATAAACCGCCCCCTTTAGTCCAGTACTGTTTCAATCTCTTGTCTTAAGAACCGCGGGGCCGGCGTTGTTGCATAACGCTGTGCGATTTCAAAAGGGTCGACAACTTTTGCTTTAACCCCTTCAATTGAAAAATCGCCGACCACATATTTGGCGAAAGACGATGACAGCCGATCACCATCAAGTAGCCAGCAGCCATAAAACAAGGAAATCAGGTACTCGCCAATGTAATATCCGATACGCGTCACAAACCAGACTCTGTGTTCCTCACTGATAACAGCGTGCTGAAACCCACGGTCCAGCAGAGCTAAAAACTTTTTTGGCTCAACCAATACTTCATGAGGCTGATCAAATCCGAGACTTTCACAGAATTTATGCAGCACCGGCAGACGCTCTGATCTAAATGCCGCAAATCCAGCAGCACGTCGGTCAAGCAGCCTATCCGGCGTTTCTCCAGTGTCTACCATTAATCACCTCACTCACTGCTGCTTTTTAATAGTTACCATGCACACGACATTTCCACAAAATGGCATAGGGCAGCTCGTCGTCCAATATGTCTGTCGAGCGAAAATAGTAGACCACTGAAGCGTTCTCGAGGCTTTTGTGAACAAAGGCACCATCGGACATTATGCGGTAGAGGCATGTTCCATAACGTCCCCCACGGCCTTCAACGCTTGCTTGATTTGACCATAGGTCGTGTCTGCCGTCTTTGGTATCAATTCCGCAGGGGGACTAATGACTACCATGTCATCACGTTCAACTTCTCTGAAATAGGCTCGACGAAACGCTGCCTCGCTGGCTGCCCAGTAAAAAGAAACTAATCGGAGTTTGTCTTGACCATCCTCGTTAACGGTGTCGGCCAAGCAGAATTGATTATCGCAAGTTCCATAAACACCCTCATCGATGAGTGAAAGTGCCGCTCCGGATGTATCAAGGACATCACCTGCTTTTTGCTCAAGCAACAACGACCAAGGAATCATCACCACACCCTCCAGAATTATTGCGGCCATTTGAATATTTTGCATTCGATCCTGCCAGCCTTGAGCGCATTTTCAGCCGCTGTTTTATGCGGTCCCTCTGGTATTTTTTTACCGAATTAGAAAATAGGGTTCAGACCACCAATATACGTTTTAGCAGTAATCGTGGTCTGACCCCTATTTTCATAACCGCCTTGCTGAAAAAAATTTTAAGCAGATAAAAATAAAAAGCTAATTTTTAAAGAGCGTAATGTTCTAGGCTTGCCTCACATACATTAAAAAAACGTTGTCTGACCCCGAGTCCCCCGGCGACCTCTTCCACGTGATGACCAATGACGGTATTGAGCACCAACTGGCGTTCCGATTTCCCGGTAGGCCGGGCCTTGTAATTAAAGGGGACAGATTTATTCAATAGCTTACCGATCAAGGCCCCAGCTAAATGAATCGTCCCCTTTTTGGGTTGGCCATGGGGTTCAGTACCCCCCGGCACTGACATCCGCAACCGACAACCAATAATCCACTACTGCATCGAAGCCTCTGTCGTTGGCCCGAGCCTGCAACGCGACAAGCGCCTGCCGCGCATCGGTTATCGACCAGCCCGTGGAGTTCAGGCTCAGCCACGCATAGTCCAAGCGGCCGGCTTGCAAGAAGCTCTCAAACAACGGCTTTTTCTCTCGATCAGGATCAAACCACGCCGGCAATTGCCCTCCTGTCGGCGGGGGCATATCCCGATCAATGATTTCGAAGGAACAACTGCTTTCCCACCATGGCCGGCCAGGGTCGGACGGGTTGGGAAAGTCTCCGGTGTAGGGCCCCGCGTCTTCAGCCATGCTCTCCAGCGGCGTCTCTTTGCTAAACAATTCGACGTTGGCGAAGCCTTGGGGATCATCACCGGTTTTCAATGACTGCGCTTCTAGCTCCTCCAGACAATCAAGCCCAACCGCTTGGGCAAATTGCTCAAGCTCTGGGGTGACAGCATCTTCGACACTGATGGACATCATAGCCAGAACACCCATCAACTGGGCAGGCGTGCGGGCAATCTCGATCGTCATATGCTCGGCGGCTACATACATCTTGACGAAGCAGGGTTCACGGTCGACAAACCAGTGCCTCCAATAGCCAATATAGGTCGGCCGCGATCCATCGCTCCACAGCGGGATCAACGCCGGCGGGAACCCGTACCATTGCGCTGGGGCATCCAGCGTGCAGATGGGCGGATGGATGCTTCCATCCGCGCAGGCATCCAGCACGGTGGGCAATCCTAAGGCTTCAAAGGTCTTCTTGAGATTCATATCTTCACCGTATTGGCGCCAGAGGCGTCGACCACTCAGGGATATCTATTCTATGCAACGGAGAAACTGGGCCCACCCAGGGTTTGGAAGTTGCACTAGTTTGCTGGTGTATCAGTTGATGAGCCTCGCGCGAAGGTACGGGTACTAAATGCCGTGGGTCAACGATCTGGGTCGGGAAATCTGTCTTACCGAAGTTCCAGTGGTGGACTTCAGCAACGAAAGAAATAGAAAGAAATAGGGGTCAGACCACTATTCTTCTATTCTTTTAGCTCACACTTCTTGGGCGTCCTGACACCCCCTGCGAAACTCGTTTACCTAATGCCTGCTCAATCTCGGCCGCAAACTTCTGATCGCCCAAAACGTAATTACCGTTTGTAGAAAATCGAATTTGCTCTATCAACTCAGGTGAAAGCCGATCCTTGAATAAAGACCGGTAGGATTCGGCTCGTTGCACGGTGCTGCTACCTAACTCTCTATAGACCGCATGTGGGCTTAAAAAGCTTGATGGCTCGCCCTGTGCATTTGCCCTGTAGCTGGTCCAGCGATAGTCGCCCGGATGAGCAACCATGCCCGCTCTAACCGGATTCATTTCGATATATCGATAGCAAGCTAAAACATAGTTGTCTTTTTGAACCAGACAGGAGCGGAAACGTCCTTCCCACAACGTGCCCGTTCGTTGATAGGTTCGATTGATGTATTGAACGTAGCGCTGCCCCAGCCCTTTCATAAGTAGACCAGCCCCTGCGAAGCAGGTGGGGGTCAACAACAAGTGAACGTGATTTGTCATCAAGCACATTGCGTGAATTTTACAGCCATACAATTCAGCAAGCAGGTCTAACTTATCAACGTAAAAAATATAGTCTTCGTCTGAATAAAAACACGCAGACCGGTTGTTTCCCCGCTGAATAATGTGCAACGGGACATCCGGCAGTATAACTCTAGGACGGCGAGCCATATAAACCCCCAAATGAATAAGAGCTTACAGCTTAGCCGCCCATCACCAGGCCAACACAATCGAATAATTACAAAAAATAAATCATATTTTAAAAGAGCAATTTTGCTGAACTCTAAAAAGCGCAAAACCGTGGTCTGACCCCTATTTTTCAAGGGGACAGATTTATTAATCGACTACCGACTAGCGTCACGTTTAAATAAATCCGCCCCCTTTCATGCACCCTTTTATACAAAAACTCAGCCACCTTTATTAAATTAAAAATCAACGAACATTAAAAAACCACAGAACAAAACCTAGAACAAAGCCAACCCCAGCCATTTTTAAATAAAGCGGCGTATTTTCTTTTATAAGCACAATAAAGTCCTCGCCACCACTCAACCAATACCCGGCAATCTGAAAGAACACACACATAAACAACAGACCGAACGCACAGGCACAAGGAAGATAAATAGCAACCCACCAAGGTTCATTCTTTTTCATTGTTGTCTCTTTTCTTCAAATAGAAATCAGCTCCACTATTGAAAAATCCTGACGATACAGAGTCGCCCAGATTACCAAATATGGAGGGAACGGAACTTTGCGATGCCGGCCTGCTGATAGTCCATATTCCAGTCGGCATCCACTCATACTGCTTCGACACCGGGTTAAGCAGCTTATCAAGAGGCGCCTTGATCGTATTACCAACGGCAAACCCCACAGAAGCGCCCGCCTTACTTAACAAAGCTCCCATAAATGGGTCTTCCCCTTTCATTTCCGCTTGATAATAACCACCCGTTGCATTCCAAGTAACCGTCGGATTGTAACCTTTGCCAGCTGTGATCGCGCCGACTACCCCAGAGCCAATCACGTCCGACAGTGTCACTTTTCCTGTCGTTCCATATTGGATAGCTGCACCAATACCTGCGGAAGCGCCCACCGCTATCAATTGTTCTTTACCTTTGGTCAAAGCGTTAGTAAGGATTGAACTTCCGCCCATCACCATTACCGGCCAAGAGAGCGGATCGATGACAACTGACATGACTCGGTCTGTGTCAGTAATATTTTCCTTCAAAAATTTAAGGTCCGAGCCATTGAGGTAATTTACCAGTGCGACAGCCTCGGGATTTTTCAATTTTTCACTCAGGCGGAACTGTGACGGGTCGGCATCTCTCGCAGCATTGGTGCTTGCCTGAATTTCCTCTTCCCGTAGGACACACGTTAAACCACCGCCAATGCAACGACCCATCATTTTTTTACTGTTTTCATTACTGATTTCAATATATTTTTTTAATACTAGACCGCAGTCGCCTTTAACGTTTTTGCAGGCCGATAGTTCTCTATCAAGTGCGCGGGCTTCTGTCTCACTCAGCCAGTTATTCTCCACCGCATTACGTCCTGCCTGAGCGCCAGCGGAGGCACCGAGCATATCACCGCCAGTGAGCCCTCCGCCCACCCCCGCAGCCAAGGTCGACAAGGCGGAAACCGTTTCCTTTTGCGCTTGCGTCAGGTCACTTGTTGCGGTGCCCGGATAAAGTTGACGGGCAATCAACTCACCCATCGCAGCGCCGGTGCCCCCTGCCAGCGCCGAATTTCCTTGCGCTTGCGCCACCATCGCGCCAAGCACTGCGTGAGCCATCAGGTTGGCGTAAGGGTCGCCTTCAGTTTTTTTCTTGATCTCCTGTGCCAGGTACGGCGCCGCGGCACCTGCCAACGCACCGCCAACATTGCCACCCATGACCGCTTGAACAATGGCGGTGACGGCTTGGCTGGCCCTCTGGAAGCTGCTCCCTAAGCCATAGTCCTTCTGAGCACGCTGGCTGACTTGTTCGGCAGTCGGGTTAGCGATGCCGTCTTCAATTAGCTTCTGCCGCGTGGCTTTGCCAGCCTCAGTGGTGGGGTCTTCGGCGTCCCTGATCTTCGCGGCAGCAATCGCATCGCCAATGCCCTTGGTCAACTCTATCGAACTCTTGATCAGTTCCATGCGTTCCTGCATGGCCTTTTCATCAGGCTTGTCGAGACGCTGGTTGGCGTTGGCCGTGTCGCGGTTCAAGCCGACCAGGTCATTGGCACCCTCGGGGTTACGCACCACGATCGTGCCTTCGCTGACAGCACTGCGCGTATAGCTGTGGTCCGAATCGTTCAGCGACATTCCATACAGAGCGCCCGGTGTCATCGTGCTCGCGCCGCTGCTGTAGGAGCCGGAGACGCTCATGCCCGCAGACTTGCTCTCGATCTCGCTCTTGTTCTTGATGTCACTAACCAGCAACCGATCGGTGAGCAGCAGGTTCCTGTCGGCCGCAGCCTCGCTGGCAATCACCGCACCTTGCAGGATGGTGTTTTTGGCCACGTCGATGGTGTAGCCGCCCTTACCGGCAAAGAAACCGCTCTGGTCGGTGACAGCTTGGTAGTCGCTGTTCATTTTCGACGCCGCCA
This sequence comes from Pseudomonas fluorescens group sp., assembly GCF_020093335.1. NCBI lineage: Bacteria > Pseudomonadati > Pseudomonadota > Gammaproteobacteria > Pseudomonadales > Pseudomonadaceae > Pseudomonas > Pseudomonas fluorescens group sp. The sequence continues at coordinate 123,031 of NZ_JAIOKW010000010.1, forward strand.
GGCTCGCGGACGCTGTCACTGGGGAGCCATAACAGATCGGCGGAATGCAGATGCTCGCACCGAAGCCCGCGCTGTTCTGCTTGCTCTTGGACGTCTCGGTGTCCTGGCGCGACAGAATGTTGAGGTTGCCGCCGATGTTGGCATCGATACGGTCAGCGCGTACCTGCGCGCCGATCAGGCTGGTGTCCTGGCCGCTGCGCAGTACCAGCGAGCCGGTGTCCAACGTGGTATTGACCTGGGTAACCGAGCCACCCGAACCGAGGTTCTTGGCGGTTTGTGCGCCGAGGTCGATGGTGAAACCGTTTTGCTCGCCTATGTTGAAGCTGGCACCGATAGCGGTCCTGTTGCGTGAGCCGTCGTTTTTGCGGTCGGTGGTGTTCTGTGCGCTCTGCATCAGGATGTTGTTTTTCGCGGACAGCAACGTGCTGTCGGCTTTCAACGTACTGCCGGTAATCGTCAAGTCACCCACAGTGCCCGGCGCATCGCCCGCAGCGATGATCGACAGTTTGCCCCCGGCGTTGAGGTTGCTCTGGTGAGCGGTCTGCGCCGTGTATTCGCTGCTGCTTTTGGTGCGGGTGTTGGCCAGTTCGGTACCGATCTTGATCAGCGACCCGTTGCCGGCAGAGCCACCAGTCTTGTCCTTGAAGCCGGTACTTTGTTTAGCGAGATCGCCCGCCTGGTTATTCAGGTTGTACATCGACAGCGCCGCCTGGGCGATCTTCACAGCCTTGAGGCGTGGATCGTCGGAGCTGCGCGCCGCCTCGGCTGCGTCGCGGATGCTGTTGGCGGTGTCGACCACGGTGCCCGCAATCACTCGCCCAACCGCCAAGCTTTTTGAGCTGTCCTTACTGGTCTGACTGGCCGTCTCCATCCCCGAAGTAACGGTGACATTAGCCCCACTCAACTCCATGTTCTTGGTACTCACCAGATCACTGGCCACCACCTTCAACTCACGCCCCGCCGTCAGCGACACGTTGCCCGCGCTGGAGCCAATCGTGCTGCCGGTCAAGGTCATTTCATTGGCGGTGCCGTTGTGCTTGGAGCTGTTGATGTACAGCTTCTGGTTGCCGGTCATGTCGTCCAGACCGAGCTTGTTGCCGGTCAACACGCCGGTGAGGTCGCGGTTCTTCTCCTTGTGCATGTCGGTGCGGGCGAAGGTGTTTTGCGCCGCGTCGATGGTCAGGTCGCGGCCGGCTTGCACGGCGAGGTCGCCGGTGCTGACCAGGTTGGAGCCGGTGACCGTGGCATCACGTTGGGCCGCGACGGTGACGGTTTCGCCGGAGACCATGCTGCCCAAGGCGGTGGTGCGTTTTTCGTCGACTTTGTCCTGGACCTTGCTCGACTTGAGCCCGCCCCAGCTGCTTTTGCTTTCCTTGCGTTCATGACGGGCGCTGTCGGCGTTACTGACGGCGAGGATGTTCACGTCCTGGCCGGCGACCAGTTGCGTGGCGCCTTTTTCAGCGGTAACAGCACTGCCGGCCAGCAGCAGGTCTGCACCAGCGACGACGGTGCTGTTCGTCCCCGCGCTGACCAGGCTGCCAACGTTGTTCACCACGTCGGTTTCATCCAGGCGGAATTTCTTGCCCTGGGAGGTTTTCTTGGTCTTGCTGTAGAAGCTGTAGTCCTGATTTGCTGCGGCTTTGAGCTCGAGGTTTTTACCGGATACCAGGTACGCCTCGTTGCCGGCATTGACCTGGCTGGCCACCAGTTGCAGGTTCTGCCCGGCGCTCAGGGTGGCGTCGCCGCCGGCCTTGATCACGCTGGACACTTGCTGCACGTGGTCTTCGATGCTCTTGACCTTTTTTGTGTTGCCCGTGGAGTGCTGCTCGTTGGCCGCCGCAACGGCGTTGAGGTCGCGGGTGGCAATCAGGTTGACGTCGCGCTTGGCTTCGACCTGGCTGGCCACGGCGCTGATATCGCGCCCGCCAATCACATGCAGGTCGCGGCCAGCGTCGACCACGGAGCCCTGTTGGGCGATGGTGGTGAAGCTGGAACGGTTGCCGATGGCGCCGCTGTCGAGGCTTTTCGAGGCGGTGATGTTCACGTCGCCCACGGCCTTGACCGTGGTGTCGGCACCGCTCTTGAGCACGCCACCGATGTTGTTGACGTTGCCGCCCGCCTGCATGGCCAAATCGTTGGCCGATTCGATGCGCGCGGCGCTGTCGACGAAGTCGCTGCGTTCGGTGCGGTAACTGCTGGCGCTTTCGTGGGTGGTGACGCTGCGTTCGTTGAGCAGGTCGGCGCCAGCGGCGAGGTTGACGTTGCCCGCGCTGATCACACCGCCGGCGCGGTTGGTCAGGTTGTTGCCGCTGAGCAGGTCGAGGCGACCACCGGCTTCCATCAACCCACTGTTGGTGAGGTTGCCGCCGACGTTCGCCAGCAGGTTGCCGGTGGCACGCAGGGTGCCGGCGTTATTGAGGTTGCTGCCGGTGATCAAGTTGACGTCGCTGCCGGAAATCAGCGCCCCATTGGGTGCCAGGCGGTCGTTCGCCTGGGCCAGGTACAGCACCGGCACCAGCACTTGCTGGCCGGCGACGGTGGCGTTTTCCAGCCACACGATATCGTGGGTCAGGGCGGCGACTTGTTCGGCGGTGAGGCTCACGCCTACGGACAAATTCAGGGCGCTTTTGCTGCTGATGGCGTTGTCCATCAGGTGCTTGAACAGGTCGGCGTCGCTGGTCTGGCCGTCGATGAAGCGCTGGCCGGTGCGGGCGAGTACGGCTTGCTGGATCAGGCGCTGTTCGTAGAAACCATCGCCCAGGCGCTTTTGCGCGGTGTCGGGGTCATAGCCGAGCTTGGTCAGCATGTAGTCCGAGCCCAGGAACTGACGCATATCCGTGAACAGCGGGTTGGTTTCGATCAGGTATTTATGCGGGCTGGCCGCGAACTGGCTGGTGGGCAGGCCTTTGGCGCCATCGCTGTCGTTGAGGTGGAACAGGCCGTTCTGGCCACTGGGCAGGTCGAAGCCGGGCAGGCCCAGCGGGTTGACCTGTTGCTGGGCCACGTCCGGTGGCAGTTGCGGGTTGAGGCTGACCAGGGTCGAGTAGCCCGGCGCATTGGTGTTGGCGCCGCTGCCGACGTAGGTGTAGCCACCTCGCACGACGCTGTTGTCGATGCCGGCCTGGGCCTTCACATCCACGCTGCCGCCAGCTTGGATCACAGCGGCGTAACTTTGGTCTGGCGCGCTTAACTGGGTGGTCTTGCGCAGGGCGATCTGCTCGCTCTCCATCTTACCGATGAACGAGGCCAGGCCCGCTTCGACGCCGCCCATGTCCTGGCCGGCCGAATAGCGCTGGGTGAACGCAGCGGCTTCGCGGTACCAGGCACCGGGCTTGCGCTCACGGGCGGAGGTGAAGATGCGATCGTACTGAGTGTCGTGGGTCACTACACCGACATTGGTGAGTTGGTTGACGACGGCCGTGAGGTTGCCGCCGGCGCCGATGCTACTGCTGCTGTTGAGCAGCTCGCCGACGGTGAGCAGCATGTTGCCGCCCGAGGTGATGCTGGACGCTGCCGTGGCATCGCTGACGATGAAGTGATCACGCTGGGTAATCAGGAACGGGCGGTTCTGCTTGGGGCCGTCGCAGTCTCCACCGGTCACGCGAAAGATACAGGCCGTGGGCGTGATGGAGGCGCTGTAGATACCGGACTCGGTGTTGAGCACCGTACGGATGTTCTGGATCGTGCTGGCGGCCAGGACCAGATTGCGCTCGCTCTCGATGGTGCCCGAGCTGTTGATGATGCTGGTGGCCAAGCCGCCCTGGCCGTCACGATCGACGCGCAGGTTGCCCATGGCGTAGAGCGTGGCGCCGAGGTTTTTCAGGCGGTCGACCTTGAGGTTCAGGTCGCCGCCACTGAAGATCAGGCCGTGGTCGTTGAGCAGGTTGTCCACCGAAAGATCCAGGCTGCCCTGGCTGGCGACGCTGCCGCCCACGGTCCAGTCCTTGCCGCTGCCGACCAGGGCGCGGGTGCCGAGCAGTTTGCCGGTGGCGGTCTGTTGCAGGTTATCCACGTTGACGGTCAGGCGCCCGGCCTGGATCGCGGTGCTGTTGGTCCAATTGACTTTGTCGAAGGTCAGGTCACCGTTGGTGACCAGGCTGCCACCCACGTCATCGAGGCTGATGCCACTGAGGTCGAGCGCGCCGGTGCCCACATGCAACACCTTGCCACCGGTGTTCTGGAAGCGGGTGGCGGCGAGGCTCAATTGGTCGTTGGCGGTTTCCAGGCTACCGCTGTTGTTGAGCAGGCCACCGATGGCGTAGCGGGTCTTGCCGCTGGTGCCCAAGGCGCGTATTTGCCCGCTGTTGTTGAGGCTGGCGGTCTCGACATCAAGGGCCGTGGCGCTTTCGATCAGGCCACGGTTGGTCAGTGCGCCCTTGAGGCTGACGTCGATCCGGTTGCCGGCGATCTCGCCGCCGTTATCCACATTCATACCGGTCAGGTGCACGCGATCCCGAGCAAACAACGCGCCGCTGCCGTTGTTGAAATCCGTTGCATCGATCTGCGCATCACCGGCTTTGGCGGCGATACGGCCACCGTCGTTGTCGAGCGTACCGGCGGTGATGGTCACGCCAGCGTTTTCACTGTGGATCAGACCGTTGCCGCTGTTTTGCAACAGGCCGCTGGTGGTCAGGGCCAGGCCATCGTTGGCGGCCAGGGTGCCGGTGTTACGGTTGTCGATGCTGTTGGCGAATACCGTCAGCAAGCCCTGGCTGGCGAGCTTGCCGCCCTGGTTATCGATGTGCGCGGCGCGCTGGATCAGCAGCGGCCCGGCGCTGGCCAGCTTGCCGTTGCGGTTGATCAGGTCGCCGATCAAATCCAGGGTGATCGCCCCGCCGGCGGTCAGGCTACCGGTGCTGTTATCCAGGGTATTGCCGTTGAGGGTGAACGCACCGGTGCTGTCGATGATGCCGCCCTGGCTGTTGTCCAGCAGGCCGCTGACGTTGAGGGTCTGTGCGCCGTCGCTGAGCAGGCGACCTTTGTTGCGGTTGTCGACGCTGGCGGCGGTGACGTTCAGCGCCTGCTTGGCGCTCAAGGTAGCGCCCTGGTTATCCAGGCTTTGCGCGGTGGCGGTGAGGCTGCGATTGGCGATCACCGTGCCGGTGTTGGTGAGGTGCTGGCTGTCGAGGGTGACGTCGCCACCGGCATTGCGCGTGTTGTCGGGGTTGACCCCGGCTTCGATGATGCCGCTGTTGGTCAACTGACCGTTGCTGGCCAAGGTGATGCTGTCGCGGGCGGCGAGGGTCTTGCTGTTTTTCAGTGCGCCCTTGGTCTGTGCCTTGAGGGTGGTGCCCGCGTACACCGCGCCCTTGGTCTCCAGGCTCGCGGCCTTGATGTCCACCGCACCGCTCGCGGCGGCCTGGGCCATGCTCAGGTGGCCGTTGGCGTCGAGCTGAATATCACCACCACTGGCGGCCAGTGTGCCGTCGAGCTTCACGCCCACACCGGCTTCGGTGCCCACCAGTTTTATCGCACCGGCATACATGCCACCCAGGGCCGACGAGTCGATGGCCAGTTCGGGCTTGGCGCTGCCGTCGTCGGCGCGCGCAGTGGTTTTCAGGCTTTGTGCATCGACGTCGTTGCGGCCGGCGATCACGGTCAGTTGGCGGGCGTTGATCTTCGCGTTGATCTTGGCCGAACGGGTGATGATTTCGAAGCGGTCCACGTTGCTTGCATTCAAGCCCTGGCCGTCGATGGTCACGGCGCCGCCATCGACCTGGTAGCTTTTCAGCTGCCCGGCCTGATCGATCATCGGTTTACCGGTGGTCAGGGTGACGTTGGGGGTGTTGATGAACCCGCAACCGTTGCAGCTGATGCCGTAGGGGTTGGCGACGATGACCTTGGCCGACTGGCCCGCCACTTCGGTGTAGCCGCGCAATTGGCTGGGGCTGCCGCCTTTGACTTCGTTGAGGATGACATTCGCCGCGCCGCCCCTGAGGTTCGGGTTGCCGACGATGATCCCGCCCAGTTGCGTGCTTTGCACCGGCCCGCTGGCGTTGTTAAGGATCACGCCGTTGGGGCCGACGTTGTAGTCCTTGAATTGGTTGTGCGACAGGCCGCTGCCGTTCGGCGTGGCGATGTTCACCACCGGCACGCCATTGCCTGCCTGGCCGACCGTGGTGCCAGGGCCGCTGACGACAATGCCGTCGGCCTGGGCCAACAGCGGCTGCCAGAACAGCGCATTCGCCAAAATCAGTGCGAGGCCGCGCTGGGTTAGGCTTTTCAGGGCAGAAACAGGGCGAACGTCCATATTCAAGATCTCAAGGCAGCTGGCGTTGAATTACAGGTAAAAATCCATGCGGAAATAGATCGGCGCTTCGCGCTCGCTCATCACCGCAGGGCGTTCCAGGGAGTGGGCAAATGTCACGCTGGCGCTGACGTTTTTGCCGCGGGCGAACAGCTCCAAGGAGTTGCTCGAAACCCGCCCATGGAGCGTTTCGTTGTAGCGGTCATTGCGGATCACACCCTGGTCGTAGCCGACACTGGCGCCGTATTCCAGGAACGCCGGGCGCATCCAGTCCCACGTCACCGGGCGGGCCCAGCGAATGTCGTTGCGCCAGTAGCCACCGCTGTCGCCGGTGAGTTGCTGGTCCTTGTAGCCGCGTACCGAGGCCGACCCGCCCAGGCTGATGCGCTGGGGGCTGAACAGCACGTCTTCACTTCGCTGCCCGGTGGCCAGGCTGGAAAAACTGAACGACTCACCCCACAGCGTGAAGGGCTGCAGGTAGCTGAGCGTGGCGGTGTATTTGCGGTAGTTCGGCGTGGGCGTGAGGTTGCCCTCGCGATCGCGTTCCTGGTCGTTGCTTTGCGCGTCGAAGGCGCCGATGCCGTTCTGCATACCCAGGTCGAGGTTGACGAAGGCGCTGCCGATACGCCGCCCGTGGTTGATGCCGACCTGGAACTCACTGAGGCGGTTGCTGCTGGGGCCCAGGCGAGTGTCGAGCAAGTAGTTGTTGGTGCGTATATGGGCGAGGCCGACGTTCACTGAGGTCTTGCTCACATCGTCACGATGGATCACACGCTCGGCGCGCAGCTGATGGTTCTGGCTGTCGCCGGACTGCTTGAACTTGAAGCCATCAGCATCGCCGAGGGTGCGGTAGTCGCTTTCGCTGTAGGTGTAACTGAAGTTCCACCAGCCCCATGGCACGTTGTAGTAGAGCATGCTGTTTTTCGAGGTTTTCTGGTGGTCACTCATGGCGTCGTGGCCGCCGCGCAGTATCAGTTGATCGGCCAGGCCGAGGGGGCTGTCCCACTCAAGACCAGCACCCCATTGCTGTTCGCCGGTGCTTTTCTGACCATCGTTGTTACGCGATAGGCTGGCGCGCCAGGGTTTCTGCGGGGTGTTCTTGACCACCACTTCGCTGCCGCCCACTTGGCTGCCGGGCGTCAGCTCCATCTGCGCCTGCTTGGACGGCAAGCGGCTGAGTTGGTCGACCAGTTGCTCGACTTCGCGCAGGTTGAGCGGCTCACCCACCTTGCCGGGAAAGGCCATCGCCAGTTCGCGGTCGGTGACGGTGCTGCCTGGGCCGCCTTTCACGCCTTCGAGCTTGCCTTCCACCACCAGCACCTGCAGGTGGCCGCTGGAAAGGTCCTGCTGCGGCAGGTAGGCGCGGCTGGTGACACGGCCTTTGGCGATGTAGAAATCAGTGATGACCTTAAGCAGCTCATTGAGCTGCGAGACACCCAGGCATTGGCCGACATAGGGCTTGAGCAGGCGCACGCGGTCCGACGTCGACAGGCTGTCGGCACCCTGCAGTTGGATGTCTTTGATAGGGAAGCAACGGGTGTCGGCAGGCGCGGCCGGGGTCTGGGACTGGGTGCCCTTGCCCGGCAGGTCCTGGAGCTCTTCGAGGCGCCGGCGCTGCTCTTCGAGCAAGCGGTTCTGCCGGTCGCGGATCAGGTCCTGATCCCCGGGCGTAGGGGCGGCCGAGGCGCTGTTCAGGCTCAAATAAGCGAGCAGGAAAGTGCACAGCAGATACCGAGTCCGTGGCAATAACGAAGACATGTTCGATCCGTCGAAAATCAAAGGGCGGCAAACTAACATCGAACTTCCGCCAACTCAAAGAACAGAGCTAGTTGGATATTCGCGCAAGCTAATCACGCAACTCATTGATTGATAACAAGTAAAAATAATCAAATAGGCGAACGGCTTGTAACTGGAAGTATTAATCCGACAAGCGGCAGCACTATTGATCGCGATTCGTCGGAGAACTAACAGATTGCTATTAATTAGCCATCAAGTTCTTGCCGAGATAAGTTAGTACCGAAAACAGCAGAAAAGTTCGCGGCCTTTTTGTGATTTGGATCCCATTTATGGGCTTAAAGCTTATGCCTGTGACGAGCGGGCTTGCGGCAGACACAAAGCCCGCCCGTCACAATACTCAACCGGCGTCTTTGGTCTGGTCCTTACCAGGCACCAGTGTCAGCCCCGGCTTTTCCACATCGCGGGAGACATGGGATGTCACTTGCGCGACACCGCCGTCCTCGTCGTTATGGATCACCAACACCCCAGGTCGACGCAACTGCTCAAGGTCCCCTTCAGCAAGGCTGAAGCTCTCGCTCAGGTTCTTGTCGGTGAGGGCCTTGGCCTCCGCGCGACGCTGGGCGAACTTGCGCCCCTTGCGTTGCTGGTAGCGGGCCCAACTGACCAGGATCACAGCGTTGAACAGCGCGATCCACAGGTAGATCTGCAGGGTATTGAGCGCTGCAAAGATCGGCGCTTCAATCCGTGGCCCACCGTGGCTGTCGAGCATCGAGCCGATCCCGCGGGCCAGCAGCCAGATCAACCCGGCCCAGGCCATCAGGGTCAACAGCACATCGATGATCCACATCACGGTACGTTGGCGGGTTCTGACCAGCTTCATGATCACGCCTCCTCTTCAGTGGGTTTGATGCCGCGATCGGGGCTTACCCAGCGCGCACGCTTCTGGTGCTGGTTGAACAGCACCTTGGGAAAGCTGACCAGAGTGGTGAACAAACTGACCAGCCAGAACACCATCGGGTACCACACGGTCCAGAACAGGGTTTTCCACAGGTCTTTCTCGTAGCGGCGGTCGATCAGGATGCTCACCGCAAACTGCAACAGGCACACCATCGCCAGTACCAGCCCGGTAAACGCCGGCGGCATCAGGGAGTCCACGGCAATGGCCTGGGGCAGCGGAATGAACTTGCCCACCCCCCAGAAAATCACCGACAGCAGGAACGTGAACGCCCAACCGGTGGACAGGCAGTATTCGAACAGCAGCGGCCACAGGTAGCGGTGACGCCATTGCCAGATGCCACGGATATTCTTGAACAGCACTTCGGCACCGCCCTGGGCCCAACGCAGGCGCTGTTTCCACAGGCCGCCGACGGTTTCGGGCATCAGGATCCAGCACAGGGCGCGCGGCTCGTAGAAGATGCTCCAGTGATCAAGCTGCAGCTTCCAACTGACATCGATGTCCTCGGTGATCATGTCGGTGCTCCAGTAGTCGATACGGTCGAGCGCCTTTTTACGGAACGCTACCACCACACCCGACACCGTGAAGATCCGGCCAAACACCCGTTGTGTCCGCTTGATCAAGCCGATGATCGAAGAGAACTCACCCACTTGCACCCGGCCGATCAAGGTCGAGCGTGTGCGGATCCGTGGGTTGCCGGTCACGGCGCCCAGGCGCGGGTTATCGAGCATCGGCGCAACCAGGTAGGCCGCCGCGTTTTTATCCAGCAACGCATCGCCGTCGATGCACACCAGGTATTCGCTGCGTGCGGCCACGGCCCCCATGCGCAAGGCCACCGCCTTGCCTTGGTTCTGCGCCAAGTGCAACACGCGCAAGCGCGGGTGCTCCAGTGCCAGTGCGTCGAGCACGGCGGCGGTGTTGTCCTTGGAGCCGTCGTTCACCGCGATCACTTCGATGTTCGGGTACAGCTGGCCCAGCGCCGCATGGATGGTGTCGGCGGCGTTATCCCCTTCGTTGTAGCAAGGGATGATGATCGAGATCAGCGGGTTGCCGGCCAGCGTGGGTGCCGGTGTGTCTTCTTCCCAGGGCCAGTGGCGCTCCCAGTGCAGCCAGAAGTAAACGCCGCCTGCGATCCACAACGCCGACATGAACAGCGGGTAGAAAAACACAAAGTCCATCAGGAACTGCCCGGTGACCAGGAAGATCAGGCCCAGGGGCACGCCCAATACCAATGCCAGCACGAATAAAGCCAGGAGTCTGTCGAACATGGTCAAGGGTTCCATTGGTTGGAAAGGGCCGGACGCACAGTCTTCAGGTCCGGGGAGTTTTCCAGGAAGTTGTCCGGGTAGTAACCGAAACTCGTGACACCCTGGCGCTTGAGTACACCCATCCATTCAGCCATCTGCTTAGCGTCAATATCCGGCGCGGCCTTGGTGCGCCAGTCTTTGGCTTGCAGTTCGAATACCGTGCGCTCCATCGCGCCAGGACGCGCCTTGACCGTCGCCACCAGCTTCTCCAGCCAGGCGTTGGAGGTCTTGTACTCTTGGCCTTCCATCAACGGCATGGCCATGGGCGCGGTCCAGTCGTAGGTTTGGAGGAAGTCATCAAGGTTCTGCGCGAACCAGGCTTCGCTGCCGGGATTGAGCATCGGCTCGGCGAAGATATTGCGCGCGGTCTGCACCTGCGGACCACCGATGGCGCGGACCTTGGCGGTCAGCTCGTTGGTGAAGTCGATCAGGTAGCGGCTCTTGAAGCGCGTCCAGCGTTGCATCACGGCCGGGTCGGCACGCAGGGCCTCGATCGTATTCGGCAGGCCGTTGGCGGCATACGCCTTGAGCGCGGCCGGGCTGGCGTCTTCGAAGTCGTTGAGCACCGCATCGTCGTGGTACAGCACACCGTCGATGGCGTTGTTGCGCGCCAGGTCTTCATAGATCTCACCAATGATCTTGCGCACCTGCGGGTCAAACGGCGACAGGCGTTTGTATTGGTCGGGGTCGAGGCCGACCTGGCCGGTTTTCGGGTCCCAGCGCGTCACGCGCGGCAGCTTGGGGTCGAGGGCGAAACTGAGCACCGGCATCCAGGCATACACCGCGGCATGGGCACGGGTGTGCAATTGCCAGGAGACGCGGTTGAACAAGTCGGCACGTACCGGCAAGTGACGGTTGGGGAAGTACAGCTCATGCACCAGGCCGTCACCCTTGGGGTCGGCGAAGGCTTGCAGGAACACGGTGCCCGCGCCCATGTCGACAACTCTCTGCACCAGTTGGTCGAGGTTGCGCGCTTGCTGGGCCGGGTCCGGGTCGTAGACGTTGTCCAGGTCCACATGCAGCACGCGCAGCGGTGCCTTGGCTTGCGCCGCGACAATGCTGTTGGCGAAGTGCTCGCCGTCCGGGTCAGAGGCGACCAGGAAGCGCGGGCTGTTCATCAGGTCACTGGAGCTGTCGAGGCCGTCTTCCAGGGTCAGGGCCATTTGATAGCCCTGCTCGCCAACGATCGCCAGCGAAGTGCCCTTGGCTGCACCGTAGGGCCATACCCACACCCGTGGTTTCTTGCCCGTGACTTTTTGGATCTTGTTGGAGATCGCCACCACATCGGCACGCATGCGCGCATCGAACTGCGCTTGGCTTTCATAACGGCCCGTGGCCGGATCAAAGCGCAGCGAGGTCGCCGCCGGCTCCAGGTTGCCCTGGGGGTTGGCGAGGATGCCGGTGTGGCTGGCATCGGTGTGCGCCGCAATTTCCACCAGGCCCGACTGGGACACTTCGCGGATCTGCTGCCAGGTAAGGAACTCTCCACGCGGCCGTGGTTGGCCGGCAAAGTCCACCGGTTTGTCCATCGGCGTATCGATCCAGTAGCCCACCGGCGCCAGCAACGCCGGCCAGTGATAGGCGCGCAGGATCGGCATCACCCGTGTGTAGAAGCTGGAATAACCGTCATCGAAGCTGAGCATGATGGCTTTGGGTGGCAGCGGCCGCCCACCGTTGCGGGCTGCCAGGATCTGGTCGACGCTGACCGCCTGGTAGCCGTTCTCGCGCAGCCAGGCCAGCTGTTCGATCAAACGTTCGGTACGCACCGCCACCACCGCCTGATCGGGGTCGCGATCCTCGACGTCGTGGTAGGCAATGCCCAGGAAATGGTTTTTCGGCCACGGCGCTTCGTTGGCCGGGGTCGGCCGCTCGGCGGGTGGAGTAAAGGGTGCGGGTTGCTGGGCGCAGGCACTGGCCAGCATTACGCCCAGGATCAACAGGCAACGGCTGAGGACGGTCATGGTCAGGCTCTTCTAGAAACGGTAAGTGAGGTCGACGAGCAGACGCAGATCGCGTTCGCGATCACCGTCATAAGGTCGGCTGATCAGGCTCAGGTTGGCGCCGGCTTCCAGGACATCGTTCCAGCGAAAGCGTTGGCCGTAGCCCACCAGACCGATGCCTCCGGTGGAATAATCCCGCTGGCTATACGTACCCGCACCGACCTGGAACTGCTGACTCCACTGGGTCTCGTAGCGGTGATAGAGCACATGGTTGATGTTGAGGACAGGCAACACGGTGAAGTCCGACTTCGGGTTGAAGTACACCGTGTCTTCCTTGCTGTTGCGGCTGGCGCCGACTTCCAGGCCCAGGTCCACTTGCACTTTCGACGAGCTGTAGAGGCCTTCACGGCCGCTGAGCAAGGCTTCGAAACGGTCGTTGCCATCGCTGAAATGGGACGGGCTGAGGGTCAGTTTCCATTCGCGGCTTTCGTTGGCACGCCAGCGGATGAAACCGCTGCCGCCGTTGGCCGTGACGCCGTCATTCAACGCCCGCAGCGGAGTGGTGGACAGGAGGTAGCCAAGGCTGCCGCCGTATTGCCAGTTGTCGTTGATGTCGCGGGCAATCGACACGGCAGCGCCTTGTTTTGAGCCATCACCGTAGGAGTGGTTGGACACCTCGGCTTCAATGGTCATGTCGCGGGTGCGCCGCTCTACGCCGACTACCTGCCAACGATGCTGGCCGGTGCCCTCTTCGAAATCGGCGCGGGCATAGCCGGCACCGGCGAACAGGCGCCAATCTTCGTCGATGGGCGGCGTGTAGAGGCGGCTTTCGATACCCCAGTCACGGCTGCCGGATACGGCACCCGCATCGCCGTCGCTGCCACCGCCGAAGCTTTTACCGGTGTAGGCCTCGACCCGTAGCTCGGCCATATCATGCACATCGCGCAGGCGACTGAGGCGCTGCACCTGGCGGTTGTCCGGGTTGCGCGCGACCACGTCATCGGTCAGCACATCGAGTTGGCGCCACTCCTGCAAGTCCATGGCGGTGTAGGCCTGGCTCACTTCCAGGCCAATGTCGCGCGGGGCCTGGGCTTCGGTTTCCTTGAGAAGGCCTTCGGCGCGCCGTGGCCAATCACGGGCGCGGTACATGTCGGCCTGGGCCAGGCGCAAGCCGACATTGCCCGGGGCTTTTGCCACCAGCGCTTCCAGGCCGGCCTCGCTGCCTGGCAGGTCACCACCGAAAACGCCGGCCTGGGCTGACAGTTGTTGCGCGTCCATCCACGCATCGCTGGGGTTGCCGACAGGCAAGCCCTTGAGTTCGACTCGAGGGCTTTGGTTCTTGGCGAGGTTGTTGGCGACTTCGCGGGCGTCGTCGGCTTTATCGCTTTCCTGCAAGGCGTAGAACAACGCCGTGGTGTCTTCGACCCGATCATCGGGCTCGGCGTCGGGGGCGCTCAGCGCCTGGCGGTACAACGGTTCGGCTTTTTCCGGCTGGCGCTGGTCGAGATAGGATGCCGCCACCCAACGCACAGCGTAGGTGGGCAATTGCACACCCTCGGCCTTGAGGGTTTCGTACTCGCGAATCACGTCAGCGGTGCGAGCCCGTGCCTTGAGCGCGCCCAGGCGGTCGATGCGCCAGGTCAGCACGTCGTCACGGGCCGTGGCGTCCGGGGTCCAGCGGGCAAGGAGTTGGTCGTAGCCCTGCAAGGCACGATCAGCGATGACATAGCGTTCTTTCTCGGAGCGCGTGGCGAACTCGGCCATGCGCACGCGCTCGGCCGCCAGGTCACCTTCCAGGCGACGCTGAGTGACGGGGTCAACAAGCCCCGGACGCTGGGCCGACAGGCGCAATGCAGGCTCCGGTAAACGCGCCTTTTGCAGGGCGACGATGTATTCGCGGGCCACTTCCGGTTTGTCGCCGGCGCGGATAAACGCCTGGTCGAATTCATGCAGCGCATCGAACTGCAAGCCCGCGCGAGTCAGCGCGTAGCCCAGCGCCATGCGCCGGTTGGGGTCATCGGGCTTGGCGGCCACCAAGGCGCGGGTGCGCTGCACCGCTTCGCTGGCCTTACCACCGTCAGCCTGGGTAAGGGCCAGGCCCAATTGCAGGTCGACATTATTCGGTTCACGCAGCAGCGCCTTGCGATAGACCGCCTCGGCCTGCGCCCACTGCTTCTGGTTGCGATAGGTACGCGCAACCGTGGCCAGCGCCTGGGCAGTCAAGTTGCGGTTCTGACCCTGCGCCTCGTACACCTTCAGCACTTCGGCATCCTGGCCGGCCCAACCGGCGATCACCAGGTGATCGCTGATCTGGCCTGGCGTCTGGCGCTCGGCAGGCAATTGGCGCAATTGGGTCAGGGCGGGGGTGAAGTTGCCGTTGCGCGCCTGGATGATCAGGGCGTCATAGGCCGTGTCGGCCATGGCAAAGGTGGGCATCAGCAACTGGCTGCACAAGGTTACCCCGATGAGCAGCCGTAACCGGCCTGAGGCACTGAGTGGAATGTTTCGCAGCATATCGTGAGCTTCCTTACACACGGAAAGCTGTAACGATAGGTGGTCCTGAGCGATTTGCATCAGGGCGTCGGCGTCTCGTGACCCGACCTAGCTTTCCTGTATGAACTATCCCCGACGCCTGTATCGAAATGCACAAATCAGCACAATTGTTCAGAATTGCGCGACAAATCTGAAATACGAATGGGGGAGCGGACTTGCCTACGATAACGGGTCACACGCCGGCGGGAGCGCCGACAGTTTGACCCGTATCGCGGGCAATCCCGCTCCCCCATTATTTATTTCTGGGCGATGGCGAAATCTTTACTGCGCGCCGCCAACCGCACCGACTTTGGACATCACGAAGCCAATGAATTGCTCAACGGTCATCTTCTGGCCATTGAAGGTCACTTCATTGTTGGCGTAATGCAGCTTGGAGACCACGTCGCTGCCCACCAGGGTCGCCAGCTGCGTGCCGACGGCCATGCCGCTGACCATTTCGCTGGCCATCTGGGATTGCTGCTCGATGGCTTTAGGGTCGGTCACACCGCCGACCTGTGCTTGCAGCGCGGCAACGTCAGCGATCATCGGCTTGGACAGGGTCAGGTTGGCGTCCAGCAGCGAGACCATTTGCTTGCCCAGTTCAACCGGCGGCAGTTCCAGGGTGGTCGGCTTGGCCAGGTCCAGCACCAGGTTGAACTTGCTTTCACCGTGGGTGGTTTTCAGCGACAGGTTTTCCAGCGCCAGGTGCGGCTTGGCGGCCAGCATCTGGTTGACGTTGGCTTGGGCCAGCGCTTGCTCGGCTTCGGTCAGCTGCAGCTCGGGCACCGGTTGGCCGGCGGCGGCAGCGGCTTGCACCGGCTGCATCTTGTCCTGGTACAGCTTGGTCAGCACCAGGCCCGACGGGACATCGATGTTCTTCAAGCTCAGGGCCATGGCGGCGGAACCGACCGGTTTGCCCTGGTAGCCGATCTCGTCGATCTTGTAGTCAACGCGGCCGGACATGGTGTTGTCTTTGACTTCACTGGCGTCTTTTTGCTCGAAGCCCTTGAGGGTCAGCACGGCTTTCTGCGGGCCGAAGGTGAGCTTGGCGTCGCTCAGCTCTACGGTGTTCTGCCCGGTGTAGAAGCCGAAAGTGGATTTCTCCAGGTTGCTGGCCACGGTCAAGCCAGCGAGTTCAGCGTCGAATGGCGCGCCATTGGCGTCGATCACGGCCAGCTTGAGGCTGTTCATGTAGCCGTCAACCTTGACCTTCTTGCCTTCGGCGGTGCTGTCAAAATCCAGGTTCAGGCCGGAGAAGTTGACCGAGCCCGTCGCGTCCTTGAACTCCAGCGGCAGCAGTTCGAGATTGCCGTTCACCGAACGGCTGTAGCCGATATTGGCCACGCCTTTGAGCGGCGACAGGTCTTTGGCGGCGGCGAACCATTTCTCGGTGGTGGCGTTCTTTTCCAGTTCGTAGTGACTGGTGGCCATGACCGGCAGCCATTTCAGCGACACCAGGCGCGAGAATGGCAGCGGGCCGTGTTCGATATGGTCGACAATCAGCAGCTCGGGGTTCGGGTTCTGCTCGCCGAAGAACGAGCCCTGGCCTTTGAGGCGGTAGTGCGCGGTACTGCTGAACAGGCCACGGTCCAGGGACACCAGCTCCAGGGCAACGGTGCCGTCGATGCCGGCCATGGAACGTTGCAGTTCCTTGTTGGCGTCCTGAACCGCCGTTTGCAACACCGGCTCCAGTTGCTTACCGGTGTACCAGGCACCGCCCGCACTGACGACGCCGACGGCGACAACAAAACCCAAAAGAACGACTGCTGGCTTATTCATGAAGTGACCTGATCAAATCCTGTGAGAAGTGGGCTGTCTTCCTTGAACCCCAAGGGGATTGGCTCAAGCCCGCCGAAAACGGGGGAAGATTAGCACTGGCGGCCACAAACGGCCCAGCCTTTCAGAGGGATCAGTTCAACAGGAGTTCAGGAGTACTCCAGCTCAATTTCATCCAGTTGGTGGTCGAAACTCTTCAAGCGAGCCGTCCAGGTGTACACCAACACCTCAAACTCGCGGTGTATCACGGCATTACCGGGGGTGTCGGCCTTGGGGTCGCAGAAGTCGAGCTGGTAGCGCTCGCGGGCCATCTGGGTGGCCACGTCGGACAATTCCCGCGCGTTATTCAGCCAGTGCCTGCCGTCAGCAACCTGCTGATCAAGCGCCACACACTGTTTTTTCAGGACTTCGAGGCTTTTTTCCAGGGGCGTGCCGGTGAGGTCGCCCATGACTTCCTGGAACGTGCGCCCCGGCTGCCAATAGCTGCCCCAGAAATAGCGGTCGAACACGGTTTCGACCCGACGCAGCGCAACCTTGGTATCCCAGATGGCTACGCGGGTCTTGCCTTGTTCGAGGAGCTTTTTCTTCACCCGTTGATTTTGGTAGGAGGCCCAGGCCACGACGCCGATGGACAGGGTGCCGATCACCAGGCAGGCGCTGTCGAGAAATACCATCGCCTTGTCGAGTTGATGAGCCAGCATGACGCCGTAGAAGTAAGTCGCCGATAACAATACCAGTGCGAAACACACGCACCAGAAAGCGGGAGCATAAGGGTTTTTCATTATTGGAATCCCCATGAGCAAACGCGAGCAGTGTCAGGCGAATCGTCACGGCGATCCGCCTGTCAAAGCATAGCTATTCGCTCAGGGTTTGCCGGGCTGTGACGCTTGCGTTCGTCCGCTTTCCCAGCCACCGCCAAGGGCCAGGAACAGATCGATCTGGCTCATGGCGACCTGGGTGTTGGCCGCCGCCAGTTGCGCGCGCACATCGGTGTAGGTGCGGGTGGCTTGCAGGTCGGCCAGGAAAGACGCGCGACCCGCCTGGAAAAAGCGATGGGTCTGCCCCGCCGCTTCCTTGGCCGACTCGCCCGCTTCGGCCAGGGCGTCGCGGCGTTGCAGCTGCGCGGTGTATTGCGCAAGGCCGGTCTGGGTTTCGCGGATGGCGTTGAGCACCACGCCGTCAAAGTGCGCCAGGGCGCCCTGAGTGGCGGCTTCGGCTTCGTGGATGCGGGCGCGTGCGCCGTTGGTCGGCACTGTCCAACTGATCATCGGGCCAAAGCCCCAGCGATTGGTGGCCGGTGTGCCGAGGTTATCGAGCAGACCGACGGTGCCCACAGTGGCACCGATACTGATATCCGGGTAAAGCGCCCCCGTGGCCACGCCAATACGCGCGGTGGCAGCGGCCAGTTGCCGTTCGGCCTGACGCACATCGGGACGGCGCTTGAGCAGCGTCGCGCCGTCGCCCACCGGCAACAATTGGGCGATGTGCGGTAATTCGGCGCAAGTGCCGGTGCCCGCCGGCAGTTGGTCCAGCGGCTTGGCGAGCAGCATCGACAGGCGGAACAAGCCGGCCTGGCGCAGCGCCTGGTAGCGCGGCATGTCGGCGCGCAACGATTTGTATTGGGTCTGCGAGCGCGTCACCTGGGTTTCATCACCGCGCCCGGCGTCACGCAGGCGCTGGGTCAGCTTCGTGCTCTGGGCCTGCAGGTCGAGGGACTCGTTGGCAATCGCCAGCTCTTCATTGGCCGCACAGACCTGGGTGTAGGAGCGCACTACGTCCGCTACCAGGGTGATGCGCGCGATATCGGCGGCGGCTTGCGCGGCGTCCGCACTGGCCTGAGCGCTTTCGATTCCGCGCTGCAGGGTGCCGAACAAATCGAACTGGTAAGAGGTGGTGATGCCCACGCTGCCGATATTGCCCACCGGTACTTTTTCCGACAGCAAAAAGGCCTCACCGGACTCTTGCAGGCGCTGGGCTTCGGCCTTGGCGCCGACGCTCCAGCCTCCGGCGGATTCGGCTTGCTGGGTTTGATAGCGCGCACGCTGCAAGTTGGCGGCCGCCACGCGAAGGTCGGTGTTGGAGGCCATGGCCTGGCGCACCAGCTCATCCAGGCGCGGGTCCTTGTAGAGTTTCCACCAGTCGGCCGGCACCGGCGCCGAGACCACGTTGTGGCCCTCGCCCGCGAGTTGCCCTTGCAGGTCGCCACGGTTGATGGCGGACTTTTCCGGCAGCGTGTAATCCGGCCCCACGACTTGGCAGGCCGACAGCAACACCCCCAGTGCAGCGGTTGCCAGCAGCTGCTTCATGGCTTGGCTCCGTTGTCGACCTTATCGCCGATGATCGACACCGTCGCCGTGCGCCCGGCGATCATGCGGAAGTCCGCCGGTACATCGTCAAAGGCAATGCGCACCGGAATCCGCTGGGCCAGGCGCACCCAACTGAACGCCGGGTTGACGTTGGGCAACAGGTTGGAGCCGCTGCTGCGGTCGCGGTCTTCGATACCGGCGACGATGCTCTGCACATGGCCGCGCAGACGGGCGTTGTCGCCGATCACACGGATATCCACGCTCATGCCGACATGGATGCCGTCGAGCTTGGTCTCTTCGAAATAACCGTCGATATGGAAGGAATTGCTGTCCACCACCGACAGCACCGGGCGCCCGGCGGTGACGAACTCCTGCGCGCGCGGCGCACGGTCGTTGACGTAGCCGTCCACCGGGCTGCGGATCACCGAGCGGTCGAGGTTGAGCTGGGCGGAATCCACCGTCACCTGGGCCTCGGCCAAGGCTGACTGGGCGCGGGCGACACGCGACTGGCTTTCTTCCAGTTGCTCGCTGGGCACCAGGTTGCCAAGGCCACGGTTACGCTTGTACTCGCGCTGGGCCTGGGCCAGGGTTTCCTGGCGGTCGGCCACGGCGGCCTGGGCTTGGCGCAGGGCCAGCTTGAAGCGGTCCTGGTCGACAGCAAACAGCACCTGGCCCTTGGTCACCAACTGGTTATCGCGCACGTCCACGCGCTGGATCAGCCCGGAGACGTCCGGGGCGATCTGCACGATGTCGGCCCGGATGTGGCCGTCACGGGTCCAGGGGGCAAACATGTAGTACATGACCATGCGCCACACTACGACGACCGCAAACGTCACGATCAACAGCGTGAGGACTACACGGCCGATGGTCAAAAAAGGTTTTTTCATGTCATCAGGTATCGACTGAGTGAGTCCACCGCGCCCAGCAACAGCGCGTAGAGCCCCACATTGAACAATGCCCGGTGCCAGACCAGGCGATAGAAGTGGACGCGGGTCAACAACCCGTGCACCACCAGGAACAACACATACGTAATGCCCATCAGCACCAGCAGCGTGGGCAGGAACACCCCGCTGATATCCAGATCACCGATCATAAAGGCGCTCCATCAGGCAGCGGCGCTTCCATCTCGGTGCCGCCAATAAATTCCACGCCCGGCAGCAGCGACAAGCGCAGCCCGGCCAGCGCGTGTAGCAGGTGCAGGCGCGTGTCGTCTTCGTCTTGCAGGCCCTGGCCGTTGAGGGCGCGGCGCGTGCGGTCCAGGGTCATCAGCAGACCGCTGGGCGCGGGCAAGCGTTCACCCGCCTTGAGGCAGGCCTTGAAGTACCCCCCCACGCCTTCCACCACTTGGTTGAGCAGCACCCGTGGCACGCCGAGGATGCGCGGCGAGTAGGCCAGCAGGTCGAGCAGGTTCAGCGCCACACGCAAATCGCGCAGGGCGGTGCCGGTGTCCTGGTTGATCAGGGCCAGGCGCGGCAGGTGTTGCATCAGGCGGTCGAGCATTTGCACGGCCATGTGCCGGTGTTCGGCGAGGGTCGCCGGCTCGGTGAGGCTGACGATGTCGCGCCAGCTGAAACGGGTCAGGCGCTTGGCCGCCAATTCAGCGCCGAAGGGCCGCGCGATCAACGTCCACACAAAGGCGAACAGCAGGCCCACTGGCCCCGCCAGGTTGACGTTGGCGAAGTTGAGAAAGTCCGCGTCGTAGGCACCCTGGATGCTGATGAATGACGAGGTATTCACCAGCGTCAGCAGCATGCCCAGGTAAAAGCGCGGCTGCACCGTGAGCGTGCCGATGCAGATAAACGGCACGGCAAACGCCAGCACCAGCATCGGGAAGTCATGCAGGTTGGGCAGCACCAGGAACAGGTACAGGCTGGCGAACAGCACCGACATGGCGGTCCAGAAAAAGAACCGGTAGATCTGCGGCGCCGGGTCGTCCATCGTTGCGAAAAAGCTGCAGGCGACGGCGGCCAGGATCACTGCGCTGCCGCCGTCGGTCCAACCGAGCAGGATCCACAGCACCGAGGCGACGATGATCGCGGTAACGGTGGAAAACGCCGAGTAGAACATCAGGCCACGGTCGAGGAACGGCGTGAGCCGGCCCAGGCGCCAGTGGCGGTAGACGGCGCGCCAAGTGTCCTGGCTCTCGCACTGGATGGCGGCTTGCAGGCTGCGGCAGTCTTGCCACAAATCGATCCATTCGCCCAGGCGGTACAGCGCGTTGGAAAACAGCAGCGTGTGACGGTCGTCCAGCGCTTCGCCTTGGGGTTGGGCGGCGTCGACCTGGTCGCGCAGCACGCGCCAGCGCTCAAGAGGCGCGGTGTCGGTAGTCCTTTCCAGCCAGGCGTTGGCGGCTTCCAGCAACGGCGCGAGCTGATCGACAAACTCCGGCGCGCGGTGTTCGATGGCGTACACCGCATCATCCAGGGCATCGATCACCGGCAGCAGGTGAATCATGCGCCCGCGCAATTCCTTGGTATTGCGTACCGTCTGTGGCCGTGCGCCTTCGTGCGGCAATTGGCCGATCATCAATTCAAGGGTGTTGAAAGTGGCGACCATACCGCCGCGCAGTGTGCTGATTTCTTCAGGCTCGACATTGCGCGTGAGGAAGCGCTGGCTGTAGACCTGCGCGTCGGCAAACCATTTGGCTACCGAGCCATCGAACACCGGCATCAACCGGCGCGGCCAGAACATTGCGCCCACCACCGCTGCGACTGCGATGCCGAGGAAGATTTCTTCAGTGCGCGCTTCGGCCACGTCCCTGACCGCCAGGGGGTTATCCACCACCGGCAAGGCGATCAGCGGCAAGGTGTAGCCGGCCAGCATCAGGGCGTAATTGTTGGCGGTGCGCAGGTGCATGGAGAGGAACAGCAAGGTGCCCGTCCACAGGGCAATCACCACCACCAGCAGGTAGGGCGATTGCACGAACATCGGCACAAAGATCACCGCCGCCGCCGCCCCCATGAACGTGCCGATCGCACGGTAGAGCGCTTTGGAACTGGTAGGGCCGACAAACGGGCTGGACACGATATACACCGTGGCCATCGCCCAATACGGACGCGGCATTTGCATGAGCATGGCGATGTACAGGGCAATCATCGAGGCCGCGAAGGTACGGACCCCGTAGAACCAATCACGGGCGGGCGGGAAACCGGTAAAAAATCCGTTCAAAGCGACGCCGCCTCGAAAGCACGCAGCACACGCAGCGCGGCTTCCAGATCGCTGGGGGCGATATCCGCCAGCACGTCCTTGCGCAGGCGCACCAGTTGCACTTCCACCGCATGCACCAGTTCACGACCGCGCTCGGTGAGGCTCAGGGACTTGGCGCGACGGTCGTGAACGTCTTCGGTACGGCACACGTAGCCGTCGGAACACAGCCGGTCGAGCAGGCGCACCAGCGACGGGCTTTCCATCCCCGACGCCTGGGCCACTTTGACCTGGTGCACCCCGTCACCCAGGCGGCCGATCATCAACAGCGGCACGGCGCAAGCTTCGGAGATGCCATAGCTCACCAGCGTGGTCTGGCAGATTTTGCGCCAGTTACGGGCGCCCACCACCATGCTGCTGCTGAGGTTCATCTGGAGTTGTTCGAGGGATTGAGGCACTGGATAGTTCGCATACAGTTAGTTTGCTAACTATCAATATGGTGGATGGATCCAAATGCGTCAAGTTTTGAAACAATTTTGCGGATGGGTGGTGAGAGTCAGTAAAGCTGGTTTTAGCGTGGGGGTAGGATTTACCGCATACCGAATGTGGGAGGGGCTTGCTCCCGATTTCGCAGTTTCAGTCAATACAAGGTTGACTGATTGACCGCTATCGGGAGCAAGCCCCCTCCCACATTTAGATCAGTGCTGGCTTCAGGATTGGTGTTCGGCCTGGCCACCAAGCCCGGACCTCAGGAAAAGTTTACTAACGCGGTAAAAGACCGGATTTTTTCAACTTTTGCCCTTTCTGCTAAGTTTTTTGCACCCCTCGCCCGCCCCGCAACATCAAGTTCAACTCATCCACCACTTCTGCCCAATCTGCATCCTCCAGAATTTCCTCACGCAAAAACGCTTGCTGGCTGTGCGTCCAGAAGAACGCATCCGCCAGTTTCAGCTCCGGCTTGAGGGGCGAATGAGTCGTGACAAACTGCTCGATACTCACCGGGTCATCCGGCAGACCCAACTGTTTGAACAGTGACGGCAAGCTATGCACGGGCGATTCCATGACGGACTCCTGTTAGAAAAGCGTTAACCCAGTCTAGCGGCAGCCCTCGGGTTGCGCCGACGGCACGTTGCACAACACGAACAACCGCGCCCTCGCACCGCCGCCATCCTGGCGGCTGAGTTCGCGCCAGCCTTCGGGCAGCGGGGCGAAGTCGTCCGGGGCTTCGTTGCTGCTGATCAGCCACACGCGGCGGGTTTCGGCGGGCAGTGCCGACAGGTGGTCGAGGTAGATGCGTCCGCCGTCCTGGTCCACCAGGGTGCCGAAGCCGTAGGCATTCGGCCGGGTGGGCGTGCCGTCCGGTTTGGGCGGGGTGTAGAGCTGCAATTGAGCGTCGGTCTGGTCGTAATACACGTAGCTGAGGTACCACATCATGTCGCTGAGGACGATGCGGTCGTCTTCCTGGTAATTGCGGTTGACGAACTCCACCGGCACGTTGAACTGGTCGTGCTCATCCACGGTGAAATTGTTCTTAAGCCCCACCAGTTCCACGCCGACAAACAGGACGAACAACGCTGCCCCCAGCAGTGCAAACCGTGATGGCAGGCGGTCGATGGCCATCGCCCAAAGGATCGGCAATCCCAGGGCATACACCGTCAGGTAGCGTTCGATAAACACCGGGGAAATAAACGACACGCCGTAGACCAATAACAACGGCAGCAAGAAAAACAGCGCCAGCAGGCGGGCCGGTCGATGACGCTCGCGATCACGCCAGGCCGTGATGACGACGACAGCCACCAGCAACAGCGGAAACAGCCAGAACAGCGGTGCCCAGAAGCCAACGCCTTCATCCTGCAGCACGAATTGCCAGATCATCGAGGGCAGGGAGAACAGGTTGACCGGTTCTTCCCAGCCGATGTCGCCCCCCACCTTGAGCTGGTCGACGTGCTGTACCAGGTCCAGCAGGTTCGGCAGCCACGGCAGGTACACCAGCACAATCGCCGTGTTCGCCACCCACCAGGCCGGGCGCGTGATCAGGCGTTGGCCTCGAGGCGCCGTGCCACCCAGCACGCCCAGGTAAGCCCAATGCACCAGCACGCACAGCGCAGTGAAGTAATGGGTATAGAAACCGGCACTCATCAATACGACATAGGCCGCCAGATAGCGCGTCCGCTCGGGTTGGCGCACCCAGTACACCAGCGCCAGCGTGGCGCCCAGCAACCACACGCCCAGCAACGAATACATGCGCACTTCCTGGCTGTAACGCACCGCTGTCGGCAACAGCGCCAGCAGGATCCCCGCCAGTACCGCCGCCCGGCGCGTGGACAGTTGCCGGGTCAGCCAGACGCCCAGGCCCACGACCACCACACCGGGAATGGCGCTCATGCCGCGTATCGACCAGATACTGTCGCCGAACAGCTCGATCCAGCCGCGCAGCAGGAAAAAATACAGCGGCGGATGCACGTCGTGCGCCGCGTGAAACCACAGGTCGGCCAAGGCGTATTCGCTGAGCAGCAGGCTCGAGCCTTCGTCGCCCCAGATCGCCGCCGCCGTCAGGTTGTAAAAACGCAGAATCATAGCCAGCGCCAGGATCGGCACCCACCAGAGTCGGCTGATCCAACCGGCGCCTTCCCACGTCAGGCGGTTGAGTGCGGGTAACGTCCCGACCTTTTCGTTTTGTTCTACCACAGACCGACGCACCTCGATTCCCCTACCACTGCCTTGATTGCCCACGCGTAAACACCGCCACTCTAGGACAAAAGATCCAGGCTGGCTGCTGGAATCGGACAAATCAGCAAATTGTGCAGGGCGTCTCCGAAGCAACCGTAGGAACACGCTATTATTGCCCCCCTCCACGGACTCAGGATCAAGGACACGTCATGCGCATCGGTTTTCTGTCACCCCTGGCACTGGCACTGCTCGCAGGCCTTTCCCAACACGCCCAGGCCAGCTCCGACGACTCGTGCTACCCCGATTGGCGGGTGACACGTGACAGCCTCGACGCGTGCAGCAACCTGCCGTTCCTCAGCCCGGGAAACGACAGCCGCGTCAATCTGCGCCTGTTGCTGGCCGACAAAAAGTCAGCGCCGTTGGCGCCCAACGCCTTGAGCGAAGATGACCTGTCCCAGGGCTTTGGCCCGGTGCCCTTCCCGGTCTATCGCCTGGCCCCCATTCCCAGCACAAACGAAGAACCCGACAACGCCCCGGACGACTCACGCACCGCTGAACTCGACACACTGCTGCAGCCCTTGGGCATCAAGCGCGACGAGTACAAAACCGCTGGCGAAGCATTCCTCAATGGCGAAGGCAGCCGCTGCCGCAGCAACGACGATGACAGCGCCACCGCGTTTATCCGCCAGGTGATCAAGGCCGACGTACCGGCGGCCGAACGCGACCTGCTGGTAAAGGCGCGCTTGCAGCTGCTCACGGCCTGTTCGTGGGAGGGCCAAGTGGTGAACGCCCAGCAGATCCAGTCCAGCGAAGGCCAACTGTTGCGCACTTACCTGCAAGCCGCGGCCGACTTCTACAGTGGTCGCTTCAGTGACGCCGAACGGGGGTTTGCCGCCGCCAGCAGCAGCAACGTGCCGTGGCTGAAGGAAACCGCGCTGTACATGACCGCGCGTACCTCACTGAACCAGGCCCAGGCCGAAGCCTTCGACGAATACGGCATGCCGCGCCTCGAGCATGTGGATAAGTCTGCCCTGAGCGAGGCTGAGGAAGGTTTCCTCAACTACTTGAAAACTTATCCACAGGGCGATTACGTCGCTTCCGCCCGTGGCCTGTTGCGCCGGGTCTATTGGTTGGCGGGTGACAACACCAAACTCGCCGAGGCCTACGCCTGGGCGATGACCCAGGCCACTGACGCGCAGCGCAATGTGTCGGTGGATGAATTGGTGGAGGAAGCTGACCTCAAGCTGTTGATGGTCAACAGCGAGACCGTCACCACACCGATGATCCAGTTTGTCAGTGACCTGATGGTGATGCGCGGCGGCAACCAGCCAGCCCTCTCCCGCGCCGACCTGGAGAAGCAAAAAGCCGCATTCGCCAATGCGCCGGAACTGCATGACTACCTGCTGGCGGTCAATGCGCTGTACAGCGAGCATCAACCGGACGCTGCCTTGAAGCTATTGCCCCAAACCGTACCGTCGAGCCTGAATTACTTCGCCTTCAGCCAGCAGACCCTGCGCGCCCTCGCCCTGGAAGCCAAGCAAGACTGGAAAGGTGCCGAAGCGCTCTGGCTGCAACTGCTGCCGCTGGCGAAACTGCCGCTGCAACGCGACCAGTTGGAATTGGCCCTGGCCATGAACTACGAGCGCAGCGGCCAGTTGGCCAAAGTATTCGCCGCCGACTCGCCGATCAGCGCCAAGCCGGTGCGCTACATCCTGCTGCGCAACGTTGCAGGTCCCGAGTTGCTGCGCCAGCAGATCGCCCAGGCCAGCGACCCGCTGGAACGCCAGACCGCACAATTCGTGCTGCTCTACAAAGACCTGCTGCGCGGCCAGTTCGCGACCTTTGCCGAAGACCTCAAGCAACTGCCCGCCCAGCCTTCGGAAGACAAACTGGGCACCAGCCTGGGCTACGTCTACAGCGCCGGCCAAACCTTGAAGCTGTTCCAGTGGAATGGCGACAAGGCCGAATCCGGCTACGCCTGCCCGAGCATCGCGCAAACCGCCGCGACCTTGCAGGGCGATGCCAAAAATCCACAGGGCCTGAACTGTCTGGGTGAGTTCATCCTGCGCAACGGCCTGGACGGCATGCCACTGGAACAGGCACGCGCCGCCGGCAGCCTGGGCAGCACTGCGTCGGACTTCAAGGGAGAAACCTTCTCGCGCCTGGACGGCTACAAACAGGTGATCGGCAACGCCAAGGCGCCTAAGAATGATCGCGCCTATGCGCTGTTTCGCGCGATCAACTGCTATGGGCCATCGGGCTACAACAGTTGCGGCGGCGTTGATGTGGAGCCGGCCGTGCGCAAGGCATGGTTCCGTCAGTTGAAAACCGGCTTCGCCGACACCCAGTGGGGCAAGTCCCTGCAGTACTACTGGTGAAGCACCTGTGGCTAGGCTTGCTGTTACTGGCAAGCCCGGCCTTCGGCGCCGTTGACGCCCGTGACTATGACGCCTTCTGGCTGTGGAGTGGCGTCACCCCGCAACCGGTGCTCAAGCAGGCCAAGACCTTGTATATCCTCCAGGGCCAGATCAACGCCACCCGCCGCGCGCCGGGCCGTGGCGTGCAGATGATCGCCCAAGGCATCAGCGTGCCACGCCTCACCCAGGGCGACATCTGGATCGTCTACCGCGCCCACACCCTGCGCTGGCCGGAACAGGTCTACACACAACTGCTCGGGCAAGTGCAACGCTGGCGCGATGCGGGCAACCCGGTGGTCGGTATCCAGATCGACTTCGATGCGCGTACCCAATACCTGCACGAATACGCCGAGTTCCTGCGCGACCTGCGCCAGCGTTTGCCTGCCGAGTTGCGCCTGAGCATCACCGGCTTGATGGACTGGAGCAGCAACGCCGACCCGGCGGCCATCGCCCAGCTCAAGGGCGTGGTGGATGAAGTGGTGGTGCAGACGTACCAAGGCCGCCACAGCATCCCGGATTACGCGGCGTACTTGCCACGCATGGATCGGCTGGGGCTGCCGTTCAAGATTGGCTTGATTCAGGGCGGAGAGTGGCAAGCACCGGGGTATCTGAAGGACAGCGAGTGGTTTCGAGGCTATGTGGTGTTTTTGCAAAACCCTTGATGCGTTCAATCTGTAGCTTTGCCGCTCAGCGCCCAGCGGTTTGCAGCGGATACACCGATTCCCAGCCGCCGCCCAACGCTTTGTACAGGCCAACCATGGCCAGGGACACGCCGGTCGAGCTTTCCACCCACTGCTCCTGCGTCGCCAGCAGCGCGCTCTGCACAGTGAGCACGTTGACGAAATCCACCACGCCTTCCACGTACTGCTGCTGCGCGGTGCTCAGGGCAATCTGGTTCTGCCGCACGGCTTCGGCGAGGCTGTCGCGGCGCAGTTGGCTGGCGTTGTAGCGGGTCAATTGGTCGTCGATCTCATGCCAGGCCCGCAGCACGGTTTGCTGATACGCGAGCGCCGCTTCCTGTTGTTGGGCTTCGCGCAGGTTCAACATGCCTTGCAGGCGCCCGCCGTTGAACAGCGGCAAGCTGAACTGCGGCCCGAAGGCAAAAGCGCGGGAGCCCCAGGAACCGAGATCCGAGAGTTGCATGGCCTGGGAGCCGAGGCTGCCGGACAAGGTGATGCGCGGGTAGAAGTCGCCTTTGGCAACGCCGATGCTGGCGGTCGCGGCGTGCAGGCGGGCTTCAGCCTGGCGGATGTCCGGGCGGCGCTCGGCCAGTTCCGACGGCAGGCCAATCGCAACCTGGCGCTGGGTTTGCGGCACGGCGGCGTCCTTGGACAACTGCGCATGCAGGGCCTGCGGCGGCTCGCCCATTAGCAGGCTGAGGGCATTGATCAGTTGGTCCTGACGCTGTTGCAGATCCGGCAGCCGTGCTTCGATGGCCGCGACCTGGGCGGCGGCTTCGGCGACGTCCAGGTCGGTCGCCACGCCGTCGGCCAGGCGCAACTGTGACAGCTTGAGGCTGTGGCGGGCGACGTCGAGGTTCTGCTCGGTGACGGCGCGGGTGTTCTGTACACCGCGCAGTTGGATGTAGTCCTGGGCGGTCTCGGCGAGTACCGACAACAGCACAGCGCGGCGGTCGTCTTCGGCGACTTGCAGGGTGGCGTCAGCGGCTTCGGTTTCGCGTTTCACACGGCCCCAGAAGTCCAACTCCCAAGAGGCAGAAAAGCCCATGTCCCACTGGTTGAACGCCGAACGACCGTTGTTGCCGGACGGGTCGCTTAGGCCTTTGCCGCTGTTGCGTTGGCGCAGGTAATCAGCGTTGGCGCTGAGGTTGGGATAACGCTCGGCTGTGGTCACCTGGCGCACGGCACGGCTTTGTTGCAGGCGACTGCTGGCCAGTTTCAGGTCAAGGTTATCGGTGAGCGCGCGACGGGTGAGGGCCGAGAGTTGCGCGTCGTGAAACACATCCCACCAGCGCTCCTGCAAGGGATCGCTGACGGCACGGCTGGTCGCCTGACGACCCTGGGGCTCGTTCCATTGCGACACTGGCAGGCTCTGGGGCTTGTGGAAGTCCGGGCCGACCGTGCAGGCACTCAGGCTGATAAGGCTCAAGGTGAGCCAGGCAATTCGCTTCATTGCTGGGCCACCTCACGCTGCTGCGCAACGGGCTGGGTGTCGACGCTGGCTTCCACCGACATGCCGACCCGCAGGCGTTCGGTGAGTGCCTGGTTGGGTTCGAGGACGATTTTCACCGGGATGCGTTGCACCACCTTGGTGAAGTTGCCGGTGGCGTTGTCGGGTTTGACCGAGGCGAACGTCACGCCCGTCGCAGGCGCGAGGCTTTCCAGATGGCCGTTGAGCAACTCACCGTCGAGGCTGTCGACGCGCACCTGCACGGCCTGGCCGGCGTGCATATGGGAAAGCTGGGTTTCCTGGAAGTTGGCCACCACGTACGCCTCCTCCAGCGGCACCACCGCGAGTATCTTGCTGCCCGGCGTCACATACGCGCCAACGCGCACCGCACGTTCGCCGACCATGCCATCCACCGGCGCGACGATGCGCGTGTAGGACAGTTGATAACTGGCCAATTCCAGCGCGGCCTGGGCACGCTTGAGCCCACCTTCGGCGGCATCGCGCTGGGCGGTGAGGATCTCCACTTGCTTGCGTTCGGCCGCCAGCACCGCCGTCGCGTTCGCCAGGCGCGCGGTGGCCTGGTCGATGCGGGTCTTGGCTTGCTGGGCGTTCTGCACGGTGCCGGCGCCGACACCGGCGAGGTGGTTGTAGCGATTGAGTTCGTGTTCGGCAAAAGCCACTTCGGCGCGGTCCGCTGCGACGGTGGCCTGGGCCTGGGCGATCACCGAGCTTTGGCGCTCGAGGGTGGCGGTGGCATTTTTCAGTTGGGCCTGGGCGACCAACGTATCAGCGTCGGCAGCCTGGGCGGCGGCGCGGAAATCGCGGTCGTCGATCAGCGCCAACAGTTGCCCGGCCTTGACGCGCTGGTTGTCCTCCACCAGCACCTCTTTGATGAAGCCCGCCACGCGCGGCGCCACCAGGGTGAAGTCAGCGGCGACGAAGGCGTCGTTGGTGGTCTGGCGCTTGCTGCCGAGCACGCCCGGCGCGACCAGGTACACCAGCACGCCGACGGCGAATACCGCGATAACGGAGACGGCAATTTTGTCTTTGCGTTTCATGAGCAGTCCTTTCAATCAAGTCGGTGCACGAGGCGGGAAAATCCGCGTGGGCATCCAGAAAATCAGCAGGATCAACGCCGCCGCGACTGCGGCCATGACGTAATAGAGATCCGAAGAGGTCAGCACCACGGCCTGCTCGTGCAGACGGTGCGCCAAGCCCGGCGCGTCGCCGTCGGCCAGGGGTGAGTTGCCCAGGCGGTCCACCAGCAGGGTCGAATGGAAGTGCAGGCGCTGGGTGGTCAAGGTGTCGAGCACGCCGGTGGCAATCACGGCGGCCAGGCCTTTAATGGTGTTGAACCAGGCTGAGGCGAACGGGCCGTCCGTTGGCTGGATGCTGCCGGTGGAGAGCATCAGCAGCGGCAACACGGCCATCGGTTGTCCGAAAATTTGTAGCAGGTACAGGCCGTAGAAGTCATCGCGAATCCAGGCCGAGGTCAGGTGCGCACTGCCCACGCAGCACAGCACCAGCATCCCCAGGCCGATCCCGAGCACCCAGCGGCAATCGACCCAGCGCAGGTTGCACAGCGCCGCCACCAGCGGCAGCGCGATCAATTGCGGGATCGCCATCAACAGCATCACCGGCGCGGTTTGCAGCGGACGGTACCCCTGGACCTGGGCGAGAAAACTCGACGGGATGATGATCACCGAGGTCAGCACCATCAGCACGCCCGCCAGCACAATCAGGGCGAACGACAGGTTGCGCAGCCCGAGCATCTGCAATTTGAAAAACGGCATCGGGTGCGACCACTCGTTCACCATGAAGAGCACTAACAACACGCTGCCACCCGACAGCAGGAAGGTGATCAGGCCCGACTCGAACCAGTCCAGGCGATTGCCTTGCAGGATGCCGATCACCAGCATGCAGATCGCCGGGAAGCCCAGCAGCAGGCCGCGCCAGTTGAACTGCTTGAAGCGCTCCAGGCGCAGCGGGTCCTGCGGCAGCCCGTAGGCCACGGCGGCCATGGCCAGCAGACACGGCGCAACGATCTGCCAGAACGCCCACTGCCAGCCGACGTACTCGGTCCACAGTGCCGCCAACGGCGTGCCCAGGCTCGGGCCGAAGGTGGCGGTGAGGGCGTAGCCGGCCAGGCCGTACAGCTTGACGTTGGCCGGCAGGAAGCGCAGCGCCACGGTCATCAGCATCGGCGGCAGCGCACCACCGGCCAGGCCTTGCACGGTGCGCAGCACCAGCAGGCTTTCGTAGTTCGGCGCGAACGGGCACAGGATCCCCAGCACCGTAAACACTCCGATCGCCCAGAGGGTGAAGCGGCGCAGGGAAAAAGTCACCGAACACCAGGGTGCAAAGGCCATGGCTGATACCGAGGTGGCGGTGTAGGCCGCGACCAGCCAGGTGCCTTCGTCGAACCCGATGTACAGCGCGCCGCGAATATCGGCGAGGGCTACTTTGGTGACCATCTCGTTGAGACCGGAGACCAGCACCGCCAGCAACACACCGACCAGCCCGATGATGATGCGCGGGCCGAACACGGGCGGGGTCATGGCAGCGGGCTTGGCTGCGGCCGCAAGGGTGGGTGCAGCGAGGGACGTCATGAACAAGTAGCTCGAATGATAAATACCCGAGCAGTTTAATCAGGCACAAACATGACAAAAAGTTACTTGTTGGCAGTGTGTAACTGCACCAGACGCAACAATCACGATAAACACCAACCTCTGTGGGAGCTGGCTTGCCGGCGATAGCGGTGGGTCAGTGATCCATTTGGAACAGTCAGACCGCAATCGCAGGCAAGCCAGCTCCCACATTCACCGAGTTCACTTCAGGCCGGCTGGGCTTCGAGCCACGTGGCGTGGCAGCTCTCGCGCAGGGTTTCGCGCAGCCATTTGTGGGCGGGGTCTTTGTCGAATCGCGGGTGCCAGGATTGGGCCAATACCAGCGTCGGCAGCGAGATAGGCAGGGCGAACGCGCGCAGTGGCAGCTTCAGGCGATTGGCACTCAACAGCGCCTCCTTAGGCACCGGCAGGATCAGGTCGGAGTCGGGCAGCATGAACATCGCGCCGTGAAAGCCTGGGGCGATCATCGCCACGCGGCGCTCCAGGCCCTGGGCATTCAGCGCGGTATCGATCGGCCCCCGTGCGATGCCGCGCCGCGAGATGCTGATATGGGAATAACTGGCGAAACGTGCGGCGGTGATTTC
Source organism: Pseudomonas fluorescens group sp. (assembly GCF_020093335.1). NCBI lineage: Bacteria > Pseudomonadati > Pseudomonadota > Gammaproteobacteria > Pseudomonadales > Pseudomonadaceae > Pseudomonas > Pseudomonas fluorescens group sp. The sequence goes on from NZ_JAIOKW010000010.1 coordinate 155,403, forward strand.
TTCGTCGAACAACGGGTGGTCTTCCCGCGCCAGGCCGACGAAGGTGGTGGAGAACAGGTTCTGCACCTTCACCTCGGGGCTGGCCGGCATGGTGTTGCTCACGCGTAAATCCAGGCGCCCTTCGCGCAGGGCCTCGTCATCGGTGTCGCCTTCGGGCACGAAGCACAGCTCGCACAGGGGCGCCAGGCGCTCCATGGTGTCGAACAGCCGCCCGCCGTATACGCCGATAAAGAAGTCATTGGCGCGCACGCTGAAGCGGCGGCGCAAGGTGCTCAGATCCACCTGGTCCGCCGAGCGGAACAGCAGCGCCGCCTGCTCAACGACGTTGCGCACCTGGCCTTGCAGCTGCAGCGCCTTAGGCGTGGGCACCAGGCCGCGACCGGCGCGCACCAGGATCGGGTCGCCCACCGCTTCGCGAATACGCGTCAGGGTGCGGCTCATGGCCGCCGGGCTGAGGTTCATGCGGCGCGCGGCGCCAACCACACTGCCCTCGTCGAGCAAGGCGTCGAGGGCGACCAGCAGGTTCATGTCCGGTAGTTGCATGCCAAGCACTCGTGATCAACGGGGCGTGAATTGAGCGCAATCGTAGCAGGCTTTACAGGTAAGGCTTCACGTTGCGGGGCAGGTAGTCCGCAAAGGCGGCTTTGGGATGGGCCTGGCATTTGCGCACGATGTCCGGCAGGGCATTTTCCAGTTCGTCGGCGCGAGTCAGGCCTTCGTTGTAGTCGCTCTTACCGCTCAGCGCCGGGAACATCACCGCGACGCGGGTAATGGCAAAGCTCTTCATTGCGATCAAGGGGCGCGTGGGATGTTCGCGACGGAACTGGCTGACTTCTTCGGTCAGCGTGCTGCAGGATTGGTAGGTGGTCTGGGTAAAGGTCAGTTGAGTGGTTTCCTTTTTCACCGGTTCGGGTGTGAACACCATATCGTTTTGCGCCTCGAGCACTGCGGGCCGATCGGCCTCTACCGTCCAGGGCTTGAACCGCCATAGCGTGGCCGCCGCCACGGCGGCTTCACCAAACGCCGGCTTGGTGGCGCTGAGCGCTTTGACGTCGCTGACCGTACCGTCGTTATGAATGTTCAGGCTGATGCGTGCGTGCCCCTGGGTGGCTATCAGGTGGCTGGGGTACAGCGGCTTGGGCATGGTGACCACTTCAGGCACGAATTCCGCCAGAACCGAAGTCGACAAACACAAAGCCGCCGCCAAAACAAAAAACCGCATCGTCGTAAATCCTTTTACCGGGCACACCTGACGCCAGGGCGACGTCAGATTTGGCCGGCATTATCGGGTTCACGGCGGACAAAGAGCAATCATTCCTGTTTAGCGCTGCATGCCCCAGCGCTTCACGGTCAGGCGCTCGAACGTGTCAAACACCAGATTTTCCACAAGCAGGCCGATCAGGATCACCACCGCCAGCCCGGCAAACACCTTGTCGGTATACAGCTCGTTGCGGTTCTGGAAGATGTACCACCCCAGGCCACCCTTGCCGCTGGTGGCGCCGAATACCAGTTCGGCCGCGATCAGCGTGCGCCAGGCAAATGCCCAGCCAATCTTGAGGCCCGCGAGGATCGACGGCAGCGCCGCCGGGATGAGGATGAACAGCACAAAACGCATGCCCTTGAGGCCGTAATTGCGGCCAGCCATGCGCAGGGTTTCGGACACGCCGAGGAACCCCGAATAGGTGTTGAGCGCCAACGCCCACAGCACCGAATGCACCAGCACGAAGATCAGGCTGTTCTGCCCCAGGCCAAACCACAGCAGCGCCAGCGGCAGCAAGGCAATCGCCGGCAGCGGGTTGAACATCGAGGTCAGGGTGCTCAGCAGATCACGGCCCAGTTGGGTCGATACCGCCAAGGTGGTCAGGGCAAACGCCAGCACAATGCCGATCAGGTAACCCTTGATCAGCACCACCAGCGAAATGCTGACTTTGCTGAGCAATTCACCGCTGAGCAGCCCGTCGTACAGTGCGTGAAAGGTCTGCAAGAAGCTCGGCAACAGCAGGTCGTTGTTCTGATAACGCGCAACGGCTTCCCAGAGGATCGCGAGCACGATCAGGATCAGGCCCTTGCGCAGCCAGCCTTGTTGCCACAAACGTTGACGCAGCGGCAGCTCGCGTTCCACTGGGACACTGAGCAACGGCTCGAGGGTGATTTCGTATTCCTGGCGCATGGGTTGTCCCTTCAGTAAGCGATGCGGATATCGGCGAAACCCAACTCGCGTTCGGCCTCGGGCGCTTCATCGAACAGCAGGCGATGAATGCGCCGTGCCGACGCCTGGAACTCCACGCCACCGAGGCTGTGCAGGTCGTATTGATGGCTGTGGATTTCCGCGCGCACGCGTCCCGGGTGAGGCGACAGCAACAGGATGCGATTACCCACCACCAGCGCTTCCTCAATGGAGTGGGTGACGAACAGCAGCGTGAAACGCACTTCTTCCCAGAGCAGCAGCAACTCTTCCTGCATCTTGCGCCGGGTCAGCGCGTCGAGGGCGGCGAAGGGTTCGTCCATCAACAGGATTTTCGGCTGCATGGCCAGGGCACGGGCGATGGCGACGCGGGCTTTCATACCGCCGGAAAGGGTGTGCGGGTAGGCATCGGCAAAGGCGGTGAGGCCGACTTTGTCGAGGTAGTGCAGCGCGCGTTCTTCGGCTTCGGCGCGCTTCAAGGTTTTCGAGGCCAGCAGCGGAAACATCACGTTCTGTTTGACGGTCTTCCACGGCGGCAACTGGTCGAATTCCTGGAACACCACGATACGGTCCGGGCCTGGTTGCTCGACCTTCTGGCCCAGCAAGCGGATCTCGCCTTCGCAGGGTTTGATAAACCCGGCGATGGATTTGAGCAAGGTGGACTTACCGCAGCCCGAAGGGCCGAGCAGCACGTAGCGATCGGCCGGGTCGATCTCGAAACTCACCTGGTGGGTGGCCCGCACCACGCGCTCGGGGGTGCGGTATTCCAGGCTGACGTTATCCACCGCCAGCAGCGGGCCGGTGGTGTGCAGGTTGCTGGCCGCGTGGCCTTGCAAAGGCGCGTTCATCTCAACTTCCTTGCAGGGGCTTGGCGTCCTGGAAGAAATAGTCCTTCCACGATTCAGGCTTGTTCTTGATGGCGCCAACGCGGTAGAGGAATTCCGCCAGCGGGTAGGTGTTTTTCGGCGTGACGCTGAATTCGAACTGCGGGTTGTCGATGATTTTCAGCAACTCGGCGCGGTCGATCTTGGCGTTGGTGACACGGATGTAGGTGTCCGCCGCTGCGCCTTTGTCGTTCTGGGCGAACTGCGCGGCTTCGGTCAATGCCTCGACGAACGCCTTGTAGGTTTTCGGGTTGTCGTTGCGAAATTTCTCGGTGGCGAACAGCACCGTCGGCGAGTTCGGGCCGAGCAGGTCGTAGGTGTTCAGCACCACGTGCACGTTCGGGTTGGCCAGGGCCTGGTCTTGGAACGGTGGGTTGGAAAAGTGCCCGGTGAGCTCGGTGCCGCCTGCGATCAGCGCGGCGGTGGCATCCGGGTGCGGGACGGCAACGGTGTACTTGTCGAGGCGGTTGAATTCCTTGTCACCCCATTGTTTGGCCGCCGCGTATTGCAGGAAACGCGACTGCACCGACACGCCCACCGCCGGTACGGCAATGCGATCTTTCTCGGTGAAATCGGCGATGGTCTTGACCTTGGGGTTGTTGCTGACCAGGTAGTACGGGAAGTTGCCCAGGGAAGCGACGGCCTTGACGTTCTGCTTGCCGTGGGTGCGATCCCAGATGGTCAGCAACGGGCCGACACCGGCACCGGCAATATCGATGGAACCGGAGAGCAGTGCGTCGTTGACTGCCGCGCCGCCAGACAGCTGAGTCCAGTCCACCTTGATGTCGATGCCTTCCTGCTTGCCGTATTTCTCGATCAGGTTCTGGTCGCGTACCACGTTGAGTAACAGGTAGACGATGCCGAACTGCTCAGCAATGCGAATCTCGCCTTCGGCCTGCGCGGCCGCTGGCGCGACCAGGCTGCCGGCCAGCAGGCTGATACCCAGGCCGACGGTCGCGGCCAGCCGTGCAAATGGAATGTTCCTGGACATGGTCATGCTCCGAATCAGAAAGGCGCGTCGCCCTGGATGGTGGTACGAAACAGCTTGCGGCGCAGATGGCTCGGGCAACCGGCAGCCAGGTGGATCAGCGAACGGTTGTCCCAGAACACCAGATCGTGGGGCTGCCACTGGTGGCGGTAGATGTTTTGCGGCAACACGCTGTGCGCATAGAGTTGGGCCAGCAGGTCGCGGCTTTCGTCCTCCGGCAGGCCGACGATGCGGGTGGTGAAACCTTCACTGACAAACAGCGCTTTGCGGCCGTTTTCCGGGTGAGTGCGCACGATGGGGTGCACGACTTCCGCCACCTGGGCAAGCTGCTCAGGGGTCAACGTGGGGCGCCAGTTGCCTTCGAATTTGGTTTCGCTGTAGCGCGCGGTGTAGGAGTGGGCGGCACTGCGACCTTCGACGGCGTTGCGCAAGTGCTCGGGCAATTGGTCCCAGGCTTTGTGCATATCGGCGAACAAGGTGTCGCCGCCTTCAGAGGGCAGCTCCTGAGCGTGCAGCATCGAGCCCAGGCTCGGCAGTTCTTTATAGGACAGGTCCGAATGCCAGAATTTGCCCGCGTCCCCCAGGCCGATGGACTGGCCGTTTTCGATGATGTTGGAGACGATCAGGATTTCCGGATGGTTGGCCAACAGGAACTGTTTGAGCACATGGATCTGCAGCACGCCAAAGCGACGGCTGAAGGCGATCTGTTGCTCGGGGGTGATGCGTTGGTCACGGAAGACCACGACATGATGGTCCAGATGTGCGCGGTGGATGCGCGCGAAATCTTTGTCGTTGATCGCACGGGTCAAGTCCAGGCCAATGATCTCGGCACCGACACTGCCGGGAAGTGGGCGAATCTCGAAGGTTTGGTGGGTAGGGATCGCTGTTGGAACAGTAGAGGCGGCGGACATGAGTTCACTCCCGGTCAGACAGGAGAGTGACTTTATAGATATAAGAGCGGCATTTTAAATACCGATAATGAATATCTATAGACAGGAATGTTCCGGCGAAAAGGCGCTTTCGGCGGCGGGGATGGCATAAATCAGCGAAGCGAAACGTTCAGCTGTAAGACGCCGTAGAAACGCTGTGTGGGCGCCAAGAACCGCGTGTTTAGCCGCTTACAAGCCGAAAACCTTGCCCGTTTGACAACCCGGCAGGCAGTCTCTAGTGTGCATTGGATCCAATTAGCCACACTCATTCTAATAAGGAGGATAGCGTAGCCGTGACGCAGAAGCCGAACCCTTTGAACAGCATCAAGATCAGCGGGCCGATTCCCGCCCACCTTGCCCGCTCCGTAATTGAAGAAACCTTGCGTAACGCCATTCTCGATGGCCGGTTGCCGTGTGGTACCGCCATGCGCCAGCAAGAGCTGGCCAGCCTGTTCGGGGTCAGCCGCATGCCAGTCCGCGAAGCCTTGCGCCAGTTGGAGGCACAGTCATTGCTGCATGTGGTGACGCACAAGGGCGCAGTGGTTGCGCCGCTGATTGAGGACAACTCGGCTGAGACCTATGCCTTGCGCATTCTTCTGGAGTCGGAAGCGCTGCGCTTGTCGACCCCGTTGCTGACCGCCGCCGATATTGCCGAGGCGAATACCTACATCGATGCCTTGGAACGGGAGAAAGACTACACCGAGATTGGCCGCCTGAATCGACTGTTTCACATGGTCCTGTATGGCAAGGCTCCTAACCAGCGGCTGCTCAAGCTGGTCGAACACGGTTTGAATGAAGAGGAGCGCTTTTTGCGCTTCAACCTTGAAGCGATGGGGCTGGGCGAGACATCCCAGGAAGATCACCGTGAACTGCTGAACCTGGTGGCGCAGAAGAAGCTCGACGAAAGCATCCTGGCATTGCGCAATCACCTGACGCGCGGCATGGAAGTCATCGCGAACTATCTCAATGGCCTTGAAGAAGCCGACAGATAGGTTTCCACCGCAACGCTCGCCCCCCTGCGTTGCGGGGCTCCCCCCTCAAGGAGAGCGCCGCGTCAAGATGACGTGATTAAAACAACTTGATTAAACTAAACCTGCTTCTACCCAAGAAACTTCCCACCTTTAAAACGCACCTTACACACCACATGTAACTTCTCGAAAAAACATCCAGTGCACTTATAAGCTCACCCAAACGTTTAATCAGCTTATTATCTTCCGCTGAACATTAAACTTTTCAACTGTCCGTATCCATCCAGGCCTATGGCGCGCCTTGCGCGTGGCCTGACTGAACGCTACTTGTCTACTTCCGGCTGCAAAAGCCATCACTGCTTCACGAGCAGTCGCGACAACTTATAGGCATCAACCATGTATCAAACTTTGCTTGAGCAAAAAAAACAGCTGTTATGCAGCCATCTGTTATTTGATGAAATAACTTCACTGGGTAAGTTACAACTTTTCATGGAGAGCCACGTATTTGCGGTATGGGACTTCATGACCCTCACCAAACGCCTGCAACAGGACCTGACGTGCACGCGGCTACCCTGGCTTCCCCCGACCGATCCACACGCTGCCCGATTGATCAACGAGATCGTGCTGGGTGAGGAGTCCGACGAGCATCCTGAGCGAGGCTATAGCAGCCACTTCGAGCTGTACCGTGAAGCAATGGTCGAAGTGGGCGCCAGCACCGCCGCCATCGATGCCTTTATTACGCTGCAACGCGGAGGCATCGAGGCCCACGCAGCCTTGCAACAGATCGATGTACCGCAAGGCGTGTCCCGCTTCGTCGAGGACACGTTGCTTATCGCGTTAAATGCCCCGACCCATTGTGTCGCCGCAGCGTTCCTGCACGGCCGTGAGAGTGTAATCCCGGCCATGTTCGAACGTCTGTTGCAAGGTAACGGGATCATCAATCAACAGGCGCCTATCCTGGGCCACTACCTGAACCGTCACATCGAATTGGATACCCAGGGCCATGAGCCAGCGGCGCAACAGTTACTGCAACGCCTGATTGGCGCCGACGCGTGCCGCAAAGAAGAAGTTGCGGGCGCTGCACTCAACGCGGTGGAAAACCGCATCACCTTCTGGGACTCGGTGCGTGCCTCGTTGCAAGGGGGCATCCATGAATACCGCTGACTATCGCTCCATCGCTGAGGATTGGGAGTGCCGTGCAACCATTCGCACACGTCCTCGCCGCGTGCTGGAAAACGACGGCAATCTGATCTATCCATTGTGTCGCCAGCCACTGGTAGTGGGCGCGACGTTTCTCGAGCACTGCTCGCAATGGCGCGATTTTGTGCTGGTGCAAAGCTTCTATAAATTCATCAATGACGTAGTGATTTTCGAAACCGAGATCGTCGACAAGACCGCCCGCCGCATTGCCAAGAACCGCTTCGCCATCACCTTCCCCCTCGCCTGTCGCTACGACGCAATGACCATCGTGGTGGACGAGGATTACCATGCCCTGGTCGCGCTGGATTTCCTGCAACAGACGGTGGCAATGACCGGTATAGAACCGCTCGAACTGCCGGCACAAATCGAGCTCAGTCGCGCCCTGCCGGCAGCACAGGCGCAGGCCCCGGCACACCTGCGTGACGCGGTTGAGTTGATTGGCGTGGCCATCGCCGAAAACACGGTGACCCATGACGTCGCCGCCTTCGCCAAGGACGACAGCGTCAAGTCGTCGGTCCGCGGCATGATGGCCGATCATCTCTCTGACGAAGGGCGTCATGCGCAATTCTGGACACGCCTGGTACGCCTCTACTGGCAAGCGGCGAGCCCGGAGGATCGCGACAGCATCGCCGACGTGCTGCCAACATTCTTGAGCCACTACCTGACCAACGACCTGCAGAAGTCCTTCGACCTGCAACTGATCGAACGTCTGGACGTGGACCCCAACATCCGTCAGGCGCTGACGCGAGAAGTAAACGCGCTGGATTTCCCCATCACCCGACAACACCCACTGATCGGTAACATCACAGGTTTTCTGCAGCGTAGCGGCTTGCTGCAGACACCCAGCGTGACACAGGCATTGAGTGACTATTTGCCCCTGGCCGGGAGAGCGGCATGAGATGCCTGACCATTGGATGGGTCGGTGTCAGCCAAGCCCTGGAGAGCGTGAAGCACGTGCTGGAGCAGTACGGCCATCGGTCTGGTGATGAGGCCGCCGACTGGGTGATCGAAGACGGGAGCCAGCCAGTACCCCGGCGCTTGTCCGAAGCCTCCCGCATCAGCTTGCGCGTGGGCATCGGCGCTCTGACTGAATACGGGCTGCCCGCCGTACAGTTGCGCGGCTATGACCGCAACAGGCGCCTGCTTGCCGCGCTGGACCTTGCCGAAGAGCCCAGTGGGAACGGCCAGCGACTGCGTTTGCACGCAACCCGGGTGCTGGCGGAATGGGTTGCCTTGCACATCAGTCGTGTTGCACGTGACCCTGAGTATTTGCCCCCAGAGGCCTGCGCCAATGCCTGGCCTGAGCAAGGCATGCAGGGGCTGGAAGCGGTGGCGTTTCTGCATCGGTTTAATCGCACGGCGGACCCGGCCGTGTGGCAGGCAGCCCGGGTGCCGGTGATCGAGCGATTGCAGGCCAGCCTTCTCACCTTCGCCGAGAGACCTGCCCTGAACATTGCGGGCAATGTGACGACTTACCGGCAACTGCAGACTCAGGTGCTCGCCATCCAGCAGCGGCTGGAACGGCTACTGGAGGGCATTGAGGCACCCGCCGTAGTCGGTGTTTGCCTGGAAAAATCCATCGCGTTGTACGCCAGTATTCTCGCAGTGCTCGGCTGCGGCGCGGTGTACCTGCCGCTGGCGCCCGACCACCCATCACAACGCCAGCAGGCCATGCTGGAAAGTGCAGGCGCCCGCGTATTGCTGGATGACGGCAGCCATCCATTGCGTGAGCACTTCGTTTCGCTGGACGTTGGCAATCTCGGCGCGCCAGACACTGCACGACCATTGCGGCCTCCTTGCATCGACCTTGAAGCACCTTGCATGGCGCTCTTCACCTCAGGCACCACGGGACGGCCCAAGGGTGTACTGCTCGGCCAGGACAATCTCGCCCATTTCAGCGCTTGGTTTGCCAGCCAAATGGCGCTGAGTGAACGGAGTCGTGTGCTGCAGTTCGCCTCGGTGAATTTCGATGCATCGCTGATGGACATTTTCCCCAGCCTGATCGCCGGCGCGGAGTTGATCATCCCCAGCGAGACGCAACGGCGCGATCCGCAGCAATTGGTCGAGCTGATTCGGCAACAGCGCATCACCCATGCGTTCTTGCCGCCGGCGCTGCTCAGCCTCCTGCCGCTTGATAAACCCTTGGGCCTGACGCATCTGTTGACCGGCGGCGATGCCTGCGAGCCTTATGTGATCGAACGCTTGGCAGGCCATTGCCACCTGCACAACCTCTACGGTCCCACCGAAGCGACGGTACTGGTCACCCATCGGATCCTGCAAGCCGGGGATGGCAATCGCAACCTGGGCCGCCCCATCGCCAACAGCCAAGTGCTGATCCTCGACGATAACCTGCAACCGGTGGACGAGCAGGTGATGGGCGAGCTGTACATCGTCGGCCCTGGGGTAGGCCTGGGGTATTTAAATGCAGCGCAGTTGCCCGACGACCCTTTCATGACGCTGACCCTGCCGGGTGGCAAGCCCCTGCGGGCCTATCGCAGTGGCGACCTTGCGAAGTGGACTGCCGAGGGTATCGAGCTGGGCGGCAGGCGCGATGCGCAGGTGAAGATTCGCGGAATCCGGGTCGCGCCTCAGGAAATCGAACAGTGCCTGCGCGACAGTCGACTGTATCGCCAGGTGGCGGTGGTCATTGATAGTGAACGCAAGATTCGTGGTGTCGTCGCCCAACCGGAGCCTGGCGCCACGCTAGCCGGCTTGAAACAGCATGCACGGCAGTGGCTGCCTGATTACCTGCAGCCCGACCTGTGGGCCGAGCTACCCAGCCTGCCTTGCTCCAGTAACGGCAAGGTCGACCGTCTGGCCTTGCTGGCGTTGCCGGCCCACCCCACGTTGAATAGCGCCGGGCAGGCTGCGCAAACGGCCCTTCACAGGCAACTGGTGGCGTTATGGCGTGAGTTGTTGCGCTTGCCAGTGGGCGAGCTGTCAATTGATGACAGCTTCTTCAATCTCGGCGGCCACTCCATGTTGTTGTCGATGTTGTTGCTGCGTATCCGCGAGCAGTTTGGCCGCAGCCTGCCGTTGAACCGCTTCTTTGAAGCACCAACGATTCGCACGCTTGCGCTGCTGATCGAGGATGGGGCGCTGCCTGAAGCAGCTTTCGGCCAGGCACTTCAGGATGCACAGAGGGAAGACGTTGTTCAGGTACTGCCTGTAGAGCGCGTCGGTGATCGCAACAAAGTGATCGTGACAGGCGCAAACAGTTTTATCGGTGTGCATATCGTCGAGGCGCTGTTGGCCAATGGTGCAACCCACGTGGCGTGCCTGGTGCGGGAGCTGCCGGGACAAGCCGCAAACACGCGATTCGCTCAGGCGTTGCGCGAACACCGTCTTGAACACTTGGACTTGAACCGGGTGCAGGTCTATGCCGCGGATATCAGCCAACCACGCCTGGGCTTGGCTTGCGATACGTATGAGCACCTTACACGGGACTACGGTGTGCTCGTGCACAACGCCGCGCGGGTCAATCACGTGATGGACTACGCCTCGTTGGTAAAGGACAACGTCGCCCCCCTGCTGGAATGCCTGCGCTTGTGTGAGACCCACTGCAAGAAAGTGCTCAATTTCATCTCGACCTTGTCCGCCTGCAGCGACACCGACGCACATGGCCACGTCCTCGAAACCCCGGCCGCGCAGACCCTGCCGATCTACATCAAAAATGGCTACAACTTGTCCAAGTGGGTCGCTGAGCGCTGGCTGGGGCGCGCGGTCAAGCAAGGTTCCTGGGTGAACATTCACCGCCCGGGAAACATCAGTTTCAACAGCCGGAGCGGTGTGTGTCAGCCGCAGAAAAATCGCCTGATGCTGATGCTAAAAGGCTCGCTGCAATTGGGCTTGGTGCCCCGTTTGGAAGTGAACTTCGACCTGATGCCTGTGGATTTTTTTGCTCGGTTTCTCGCGTTCCACTGCGGCCATTTTGAAGCGAGGCGAAACGTCTTCAACCTGCATAACCCACAGCCTTTGAGCTGGGATCAATATTTGGATGCATTCAGCCGGGCGGGCTACGAATTCGAGCGCGTCAGTGTCGCGCACTGGCAAAGGGCGCTGCGCACGGTAAGCCGCGAAAACGCGCTGTTTGGCGTACTGGGCTTTTATCTGGACGGGCTGGGGGACGACATTGGCGACACCTCAATGATCCACTGCAACAACGCACGTCGGGCAGTGGAAGCAATGGGCACCCACTACCCCGAAAAGAGCGCGTCGCTGCTGCAAAGGGGCTGCGACTACCTCAAGGCTATCGGCTTTCTTTGAACGGATTAAGGACAACCTCATGAAACCGCTGCAACCCGATACATTGATTCACAACCCAACTGGCATGCCGGTGGTGGCCTCTGTCGTGGTCAACTGCGAGGCCATGCGACTGTGGGGGGTGGTGGGTCACTTTGCAGGCTTTGATGCCTTTATTCCGGCCCTGTCGCACATCGAAATGACGGGGGACGGCGTGGGCGCTTTGCGCACCAAGTTTTTCCACGATGGTCATCGCGTCGTGGAGCAACTCAATAGCCGGGACGAAGATGCCATGAGCATGACCTGGACAACGATCTATAACACGCTGGGCGTAGCTCGATTGTGGGCGGCGATGCGCGTGGAAGCACTCGGTTCAAGCGGTTCAAGGGCGACCTGGACGCTGATCGGCGAGCCAGCAGAAATGGCGCAGGCGGAGTTTGAACAGTTTGTACAAACATTCGCCGACAACGCTTTGGGAAATGTGCGCCATATGCTGGGTTGAGGAGCAGGAGCGAGAGGGCTCGCTCCTGTTCAATCACCGTCAGATCTTGAAACTGTCGACCAGCTGTTTCAAGCGGCTGGCCTGCTGGGATAGCGCGTCGCAGTCCTTCAATGTTTCGTTGAGATTGGTCACGCCTTGCTGGTTCAGCAGGTTGATCTGATTGATGTCGACATTGAGTGTTTCCACTACTGCAGTCTGCTCTTCGGTGGCGGCAGCGACCGATTGGTTCATGCCATCGATTTCAACGATCCTCTTCGTCACGCTGATCAGCCGCTCACCCGCCTGGTTGGCCACCTGGACACTTTCTTCGCTGGAGGTCTGGCTGGCGTTCATCGTGCTCACCGCTTCACGCGAACCCACTTGCAACGAGGTGATCATTTTGTGGATTTCTTCAGCCGACTCCTGCGTACGGTGCGCCAGGTTACGCACTTCATCAGCGACCACGGCAAACCCGCGGCCAGCCTCCCCGGCACGGGCAGCCTCGATCGCGGCGTTGAGCGCAAGCAGGTTGGTCTGCTGGGAGATGCCTTTGATGACATCAAGAATGTGACCGATGTTGTCGGTGCTGGCATTCAGGGTTTCAATCTGCGTGCAGGACAGGCTGATCTTTTGCGACAGTTCCGACATCGCCAAAATGGTTTGCTCCACCACTTTGCGCCCATCGTCAGCCTGCTCACTGGCACCGCTCGCGTGCTGCGAGGCGTCGGCAGCATTACGCGCGATTTCCTGAGTGGCTGCGCCCAGCTCGTTGATCGCGGCAGCCACGCTGTTAGTGCGCGCGCTCTGCTCGTCGGAACCGATGATCGAGGCGTTGGACGATGCCATTACGCGCTGGGACAAGTCATGCACCTGGCGTGTTGCTGAAGACACTTCGGAGATGGAGGCGTGGATACGCTCTACGAATTGATTGAATGCACTGCCTACCTCGCCAAACTCGTCCTTGCTGGTGACGTCCAGGCGACGGGTCAGGTCGCCCTCACCCTGAGCGATGTCCTGCATGGCAACGCCCATAGTGGTCAGAGGCCGCAGCAGTACTTGGATCAGCAGGCTCAAGAGCACTGCGATCGCCACCACCGCAATTAACATGGCAATCAACGCTGATGTACGGAATTTACCCAGCGGTGCGTAGGCCTTGTCTTTATCGATCGACAGACCAATGTACCAATCCGCATCTGGCAGGCCACTGATCGGGGTGAACGACAAAATACGATCCTGGCCATTGAGGACGACATCCTGACTGACCTTCTCGATACGCACAGGGGAGCCTGGATAGATGTCCTTAAGGTTCTTCATCACCTGGTCCTGGTCAGGACTGACGATGACCTGGCCATCGCCGCTGACCAGAAACGCATGGCCGATGCCGCCGAAATCCACAGAGTTGATGATCTTCACCAGGGTTTGCAGGCTCAGGTCACCACCGACGACACCCAGCAGTTCACCGTTCTTTTTCACCGGCATCGCGATGGTCACGATCTGCCCACCCACTGCGGCCATGTAAGGCGGGGTGAGCATGGTTTTATCAGTGGCTACAGCTTGCTTGTACCAAGGACGCTGACGGGGGTCGTAGCCATCAGGCATCTTCGCATCTGGACGCTGGGTGAACACACCGTTGGTTTGGCCGACATAGGTGAACTGGAAATTTGCTGTGAGGGCAGGTTGATCGACCAAGCCCGGGAGGTCTGCGCCAGTGCCCTGGTGGGCAATATTTTGCGCCAGGCTTTCGAGTACCAGAATTCGCCCACTGAGCCAGTTCTGCACACTACTGGCGGTAAGCTCGCCGGATTGCTGGATGGAGGAATCCAGGTTTTGCTTGATGGTGCTTCGCTGCAGGTAGTCGTTGTAAAGCGTGAATAACGCGAAGGCTAGAACCACAACGCCTGACGCGGCCAACAGAATTTTATGACTGAACTTAAGATTCATTTCACCGACTTCTTTTGCCAAATGGGGGTGTGAGCGTGCCGAGTGGAACATTCCATGTAACGGTATAGGCGGACTCTCTGACCGCTCTATTTCGGTGCACGCATGGCTCGTCAGGCTTTCGGCCAAAGCAGGGCAAATCTTAGGGGATTGTGAGGTATATCCTGTTTTCGCGAGAGAAACCGACCGGTGGTAGGCGATAACGGATCGGTGATGCAGAGCCTTTCAGTCGCCAGGGTCGTGCCGCAGATACGTCCGCGCAAGGCGCCTTTGTGAACTTGCTGCAACAGAGCAGGAGCTCCGGAATCAAGATGCCTCATAGGTTTTTGCATGTCATGCAATGGCCTGGTAATCGATCACTGACGACGTGAATAAATCGAACATGCTTACCGGGGATCTATCAACTGCCGCATCTCTTAAACGACAAAACCCCTGTCTGCGCTAGCAGACAGGGGTTTCGGAATTCAATCTTGACGATGACCTACTCTCACATGGGGAAACCCCACACTACCATCGGCGATGCATCGTTTCACTGCTGAGTTCGGGATGGGATCAGGTGGTTCCAATGCTCTATGGTCGTCAAGAAATTCTGTGCACCGGACCGTTGTGTTAGCAACGTGCCGGTTAAATTCATGGACTTCTACATAAACAAAACCCCTGTTTGCGTTAGCAAACAGGGGTTCTGGAATTTAATCTTGACGATGACCTACTCTCACATGGGGAAACCCCACACTACCATCGGCGATGCATCGTTTCACTACTGAGTTCGGGATGGGATCAGGTGGTTCCAATGCTCTATGGTCGTCAAGAA
>NZ_JAIOKW010000011.1:0-169633 GCF_020093335.1 Pseudomonas fluorescens group sp.
GTCACGTGGGCTCGGTGGTGTTAATAAGAGACAGCACCCCCACCTGCCATTGCCCCGTCAGCAACAATGCCACCGCAGGGCCCGGACACAACCCGGCGATCCCCCAGCCAACCCCGAACACCACGCTGCCGAGCACCAGCCGCCGGTCGAATGTGCGGTGGGTCGGCATCTGCATCGGCGCGCCCAGTAACGAGGTGCGTCGGAGCCTGGCGAAGTAGAAGAACACGCTGCTGACCACGAGCGCACCGAGCATGACGAGCGCCAGGGAAGGGTCCCATTCACCGGCCAGGTCGAGAAACCCCAGCACCTTTGCCGGGTTGGTCATGCCGCTGAGGTACAGCCCCAGGCCGAAGATCAGGCCGGCGATTAATGCGGTCAGTTTGCGCATGCTCAGGCTCCTATCAGGTGGCGAGTCACGTAGACAGCGGCAAACCCGCTGCCCATGAAGCAACTCACTGCCACCAGCGAGCGCAACGACAAGCGCGACAGCCCGCAGATCCCATGCCCGCTGGTACACCCGGCGCCGTAGCGTGTGCCGATGCCGACCAGCAGCCCCGCCAGCACCAACGCAGCGCCACCGGCCTGGACCGACACGCTGGGCAGGGTGCCGAACAGTGACCAGAGCCAGGGCGAGGCGAGCAGGCCGAGCAGGAACAGGCCTTTTTCAGCGCGCCCTTCGCCATGTTTGGCCAGCAGGCTGCCGAGCAGGCCGCTGATGCCGGCGATGCGGCCGTTGAGCAGGATGAACAGGCCGGCGCTGAGGCCGATCAGTGCGCCGCCGAGCAGGGAGGTCCAGGGGGTGAAGTCGGGAGAGAGGGTCATGGTGCGGGGCCTGCGCGGCGGGTGGGGGATCAAGCTTATCGATATCACGGTTTTGTGGGGAGGATCATGAAACAAATGGGCGCGCTCACGTATCATCCGGGGCCACGCACGCACATCAGGAGAGCGGCATGTGGATTGGCCATCGGTTCGAGCGAACGGAGCAGGATGATTTGCTCATCCACTCGCACAACCGTGTGCAGAGTGCTGTTGTGTGGTGGGTAGGCGGGCTGGCCTTGAGCGTGCCGGTGGTGTTCGTGGTGTGCGGGATCATCGAGGGCTATTTGCCGCTGGTGGGCCTGCACCCGCTGTCCTCGCTGCTGATCGTGCTCGCGTTGCTGTTGATGCCGGCCATGGGGCTGTTCCTGATGGTGTACACCGGCATTCGCGAGACCTTGCGCTTGTCGCGACACGACGGGCAGGGGCAACGCCTGACCCGCAATGCCTTTGGGCGCCGCGAGCGGGTGAGTCAGGCGTTTCGACTCGATCACCCACACGTCCTCGAACTGCGCCGCCGCCCACAGGCCGAGCCGATTTACACCCAGCTGTGGTTGGTGATGCGTGACGGCAGCGAGCACCGCCTGACCACCGACAACGTTCCGGTGGTGCCGGGCAGCCCGCGCACCGAGCGGTGGCTGGCGGAAGTGGCCGGCTACCTGAACCTGGCGGTGCCGACCGAGGTGATCGATGCGTCGGCGCCGCGCAAGCCGCCTTATAGGCCTGCGCCATCCCCGGCCAAGGTCGCCCGCGCGCAAAAAGCAAAAGAGCCTGCGTCTTCAGCGGAGTCGCCCGAGGCTGTCGGCCTGCCCGCACGCGGTCTGCTGGGCCTGCTGGGTGCGTTTTTGGCGGTGTTGGAGCTGTCGCAGCTCTTCGCACTGGTGCCCGCGCTGTTCACGGGGCGACTGCGGGTCAGTGGTTTTCGATCCCGTGCAACGACCTTTTATTGGGCGGAGCAACCCGTCACCTTTTCATTCAACCTGCTCATCGGCGTGGTCGAGGTGGTGATCGTGGGCTATATCGCCTGGGCATGCCTGCGCATCGCGTTTCAAGGCCGGTTCAAGTCGGCGCCCTGAGCGCAGGTTAATCAAAAGCCGCCCCTTTCTGTTCCAGCCGGTCTACCATGCCACCCCCGGCAGTGGTTCCACGCGCTACCGATCTCTCTCTTTTAAGGTATCGCCCATGTCCATCGACCAGATCAGCCTGCCCAAAGGCGTAGGCTCCCACGCCACCAAGCTTTTCGACGCCATCACCGGCGCCGCCACCCCTGAAGAACTCAACCGTGCCGGCGGTAAAGCCGAGGGTTTTGTGCTGGGCCTTGAGTCGACCAAGGCCATCAAAAGCCAGGTCGCCGAGTCGTTGTATGTGGTTTACGATGACGCGGCGACTCACCGTGCGGGTGAGTTGAAGGCTTGATCATCGGTCGGTCCTCCTGGTGGCGAGGGCGCTTGCTCCCGGTGGGCTGCGCAGCAACCCCAAAACCGGCTGACGCGGGTTATCAGGCAAAACACGGACGCCGATGAGGGCCGCTTCGCGCCCCAACGGGAGCAAGCTCCCTCGCCACAAGGGGAGCTGCGGGTAGTTCAAGAAGGAATGCGCATGACATTGACCGTCGACGCTTTGCTCAACCTGGCCATGGCCAACCCCATCAATGCCGAGATTACCGCGCGCCTGCCCGACCTTGGCGTGGACCAGTGCTTTCTCACGGCGGGCTGCCTGTTCCAGGCGGTGTGGAATCATCAGTCGAACCTGCCTGCTGACCAGGGCGTCAAGGACTACGACGTTTTCTACTTCGATACGGACCTGTCCTACGAGGCTGAGGATGCGGTGATCCGTGCGGCCGAGGTGCTGTTCAAGGACCTGGGCGTGAATGTTGAAGTGAAAAACCAGGCGCGGGTTCATCTGTGGTATGGCCAGCGGTTTGGTCGGCCGTATCCGCAGCTGCACACGGCCAAGCAGGGGATTGATCGTTACCTGGTGGCGGGTACGTGCATCGGCTTGGAGATTGCGACGGGTGAGGTGTATGCGCCGTATGGTTTGGAGGATGTGGAGCAGGGTGTGCTGCGCATTAACCCGCTGCATCCGGAGCGGGAGTTGTTCGTGCAGAAGGCCCACAGTTATCAGGCGCGATGGCCTTGGCTGAACATCGTGATGCCCTGAATTGCAGTGAACTTTTACCCGTGTCCTGCGCGTCCAAGCTTGAAATGCCCAGCCAAGGACCGACCATGACCTTCTTCATCTTCCTGCTCGCCTGCGCCGCCGCTGCCAGTACCGGCGTCATCTTCAAACCCGGCGCCTGGTACGAATCCCTGGTCAAACCCAGCTTCACCCCGCCCAATTGGCTGTTCCCGGTGGCGTGGACGATCATCTACCTATTGCTGGCGTGGGCCGGTTATCGCCTGAGCCTTATCCCAGGTAGCCAAATGGTGTTGGCCCTGTGGGCGGCGCAGATTGCGTTGAATACGCTGTGGACGCCGGTGTTCTTCGGCGCTCATCGCTTAATGGCGGGGATGGTGATTATCGCGGTGCTGTGGGTGACCGTGGCGGCGATGGTGGTGCTGGCGGTGCGCCTGGACCTGATCACCGGCTTGATCCTGTTCCCTTACCTGGCGTGGCTGTGTGTGGCGGCAGCGCTGAATTTCTCGATCCTGCGGAATAACCGGTGATGGCCTACACACCCTGGCCCGCCAGTGAGCCTGAACGGGCCGAGATGCGCCGTTTCAACCAGAAACTCGCGTGGATGCCACGTTTTAAAATCCGCAATCGCGTTACGCCGCGCCTGATCCAGGCGTTGTTGCGCGCCAGTCAAAAGATCAAGCGGGCGCCGGTGGTTGAGACCCGACTCGTGGGTTCAGTCCCGGTGCGCATCCTGCGGCCGAGCGGCAAGCCCAAGGGCGTGGTGCTGGACATCCACGGCGGCGGCTGGGTGATCGGCAATGCGCAGATGGACGACGACCTCAACCTCGGCATGGTCAACGCCTGCGACGTGACGGTGGTGTCGGTGGACTATCGGCTGGCAGTCGACACGCCGGTCGAGGGCCTTATGGACGACTGCCTGGCGGCCGCCCGCTGGTTGCTGACCACCGATGAATTTGCCGACCTGCCGGTGATCGTCGTCGGCGAATCGGCCGGTGGGCATTTGGCGGCGGCGACGTTGCTGGCGTTAAAGCAATGGCCGGACGTGCTCAAGCGGGTGAGCGCAGCGGTGCTGTATTACGGCGTCTACGACCTGACCGGTACCCCGAGCGTGCGCACGGCGGGGAAGCACACGTTGTTGCTGGACGGGCCGGGCATGGTCGAGGCACTGCGCAGGCTGACGCCGGGGTTGAGCGATGAGGAACGTCGCCAGCCGCCGTTGTCACCGTTGTATGGCGATTTCGGCGGCTTGCCGCCGGCGTTGATGTTTGTGGGTGAGTTGGACCCGTTGAAAGACGACACGCTGTTGATCGCTGAGCGGTGGCCGGGGGCTGAGGCGCACCTGTTGCCGGAGGCGGCGCATGGGTTTATTCATTTTCCGGTGGCGATGGGGGGGAGCGTGCTTGCTTATAGCCGCCAGTGGATCAGTGCCCGACTGGGGATGACGGCGGGATGATCATTCAAGCGGCCATGCCGACTCTAACTTGTGGTGAGCGGGCTTGCCCTGCGCGAGGGGCGCAACGGTATCCCGGAAGCACCGAGGCGCAGGGGGTTGGGGCGGCTTTGCCACCCAGCGCGGGGCAAGCCCGCTCACTACAGTGAGGGTGGCTGAAGCGGCGTCGCCGCAGAATCCGCCGCTGTGCGTTATACCGGCGGAAAGTCATCGTAGGATTTTGGAAGGTAGCCCCATATTCTCAGCACATCGGCTTTCACTTCAAATTCGAAGCCTATCTGCGAGACAATCTGAGAGATTTCGTCGGTATGGTCAATATACGTTCGTGGCAATAATACGCCCAACGAAGGCGCCTCTTGCCACACGCCGATGTCGAGCCATTCGACATACGCAAAAGGGAACGGCAGGTGGTAAAACCATTCCACATCCCATCCCGAGATATGGCCTGTGATGCATTTTGAGCGATACGAAGGTACCCACTCCGAGCGCTGGCGCATGTGTGTAATCAGTTCGTTCCACTTGGTGTTGTTTGCCGCGCCTGCCAGGTTTCTTGCCGCTACGGTGGTCTGGATGGTCTTGCGGTTTTTATCATTCTGTCGGGCGCCGGGGCCCGGTAGTTCATTCATATTTATCACTCTCGACTCACTCATTTGACTGATACGTTTGCGTGACTTCCAGCAGCTTAATGGTGGTCCAGGATATTGGGTTTTACTTTTTTTGCCTCCGGGAATTGTCTGAACGAGTAACCTGGCTATCTTTGCCAAGAGCGGGTTGGGAGCTTGAAACTTGGTGATCTGATCCGGCTGATCAGTTGCCTCTCTCACATAACAAGGACCCCCATGCGCGAATACACCATCAACTATCTGTTCAACGGCGAACCCCGCACCCATGCATTCGAACTCAACCAGCCTGAGTTGCGGGTACACGAGGCGGCGTTGCACCTGCTGCAGTTGCATTTTGGCGATGCGGAAAATGGCTTGATCCTGCCGCCTGCGGATGCGCTGCCGGAGCAAATTCTGGAGCAGGCGCAGGTGGTAGGGATTACGCAGATAGAGGTTGCATGAGCACAAGTCCCATTATTCAGGCGGTCACGGCGGCGGATATCCCCGAGGTGCTGAGGTTCGTGCTGCACGCCCGTGCCGAGCTGTTTCCCACGCTCAGCGCTACAGGGATGCCGGCGGACCTGGCGCGGTTCGAGGCGGTTTATCTGCAGGGCGATGGGCGTTTTCTTATCGCGCGCGATGAGGGCCAAATCGTTGCCGCCATGGGTTATCTGCCCTATGACGGGCGTTTTGCGCAGTTGAATTACCAAGGCCGCAAGACGGTGGAAGTGGTGCGCTTGTTTGTAGCACCAGCGTTTCGCCGTTTTGGCTTGGCGGGGCAGTTGTACCGTGCGTTGGAAGCGATGGCGATAGCCGATCGGGTGGAGGTGATGTACTTGCATACCCATCCGTTTTTGCCGGGGGCAATTGAATTTTGGGTTCGGCAGGGGTTTGAGGTCGTGGATGTGGAAGCAGACCCGGTGTGGCGGACGACGCATATGCACAGGGCTTTATAGATCAATGCTCCGGGGGGCTTATTGCTCTGGGGGGGCTTGTTGTAGTGAGCGGGCTTGCCCCGCGCTGGGCTGCGAAGCAGCCCCTGAAGCCATACGCCCCGGTTCAACCTGGAGGAATGCAGCGGCCTTATTGGGGCTGCTGCGCAGCCCAGCGCGGGGCAAGCCCGCTCACTACAGTAACGCTTTACTCCGGCTTTAGATTGGGCGTAGCCGCAGGATTTGCGCCCCATCAAACGGGTCTGTCAGGTAGTGCGCCTGCACCCCAAACGTCTCCTGCAACCGCTGTGGCGTCAGCACGTCCAGGGGGTTGCCCAGCGCCACCAACCGCCCGTGGTCCAGCACCGCCAAGCGGTCACAGGTCAGCGCCTGGTTCAGGTCATGCAGGGCAATCAAGGTGGTGACAGGCAACCGTTGCACGCCCTCCAAAATCCCCAGTTGATGCTGGATATCCAGGTGATTGGTCGGCTCATCCAATAACAGGATCTGCGGCCGTTGCGCCAATGCACGGGCGATGTGCACGCGTTGACGTTCACCGCCCGAGAGGCTGCGCCAGGCGCGCTGGCTCAGGTGGGTGGCGTCGACGTCGTGCAAGGCCTGGTTCACGATGGCGTCGTCATCCAAGGACCACGGGCTCAACGCCGACAACCACGGCGTACGGCCCAGCGCCACGGCGTCGAACACGCGGATGGCGTCGTCGGTGTCGGCCTGTTGTTCCACCACCGCCAGTTGCTGCGCGATGGCGCGGCGGGACAGGCTGCCCAGGCGCCGGCCGCCCAGCAACACTTCGCCGGACGCGGGTGTACGCAGGCCGGCCAGCAGTTTGAGCAAGGTCGATTTGCCCGAGCCGTTCGGGCCGACGATGCCGAGGGTTTCGCCCAGGTGTACGTCCAGATGAATGTCGCGCAGCAGCTCGGCCTCGCGCACCTTGAAACCCAGCCCGGTGCAGCTCAGAACCGTCATCGCGCGTTCCTCCGGCCGATCAGGATCAGCGCAAACACCGGCGCGCCCACCAGCGCCGTGACCACGCCAACGGGAATCACCTGGCCCTTGATCAGCGTGCGTGACAGCACGTCCGCCGCAATCAAAAACAGTGCGCCACCCAAGGCGCTCGCCGGCAGCAGGCGCGAATGCCCGGTGCCGAGCAGCAGGCGCACGGCATGCGGAATCACCAGCCCGACAAAGCCGATGGAGCCGACAATCGACACCATCACTGCCGTCACCAGGGCCGCGCAGCCCACCAGCACAAACTGCACCCGGCGCACCGGAATGCCGAGGGATGCTGCCGAGTCGCTGCCAAAGGTAAACGCATCCAGCGCTCGACGGTGCCACAGGCACACGGCCAAACCCACGACCGCCACCGGCACCGCCAGCCACACCGACGGCCAGCGCACGCCGCTGAGGTTGCCCAGTAGCCAAAACAGGATGCCGCGTGCCTGTTCGGAACTGGCCGATTTGGTGATCAGGAACGCGGTGAGCGCATTGAACAACTGCGAACCGGCAATGCCCGCCAGGATGATCTGGCCGGTGCCGCTGGCCGAACCGCTGGCGCGGGCCAACAGGATCACCAGCGCAAACGCCGCCATCGCACCGACAAACGCGCCGGCCGATAACGAAATCAACCCGCCGCCCACGCCCATCAACGCCACCAATACCGCGCCGGTCGATGCGCCGGCGCTGATGCCCAGCAGGTACGGATCGGCCAGCGGGTTGCGCAACAGTGATTGCAGGATCACCCCGCACGTCGCCAACCCCGCACCGCAGGCGGCAGCGACCAGCGCGCGGGTGAGGCGGTAGTTCCACACCACGCCTTCATCGATGGGGTCGAGCACGTAGCCGGCCGCCCACAGTTTGTTGGCGAGCACCTGGAGCACGACCTGCGGCGAAATGGCGGTTTCGCCGATGGCCACGCCGGCGAGTACGGCGATCAGCAGCAATGCCAGGGCGAATAGGGTGCGCATCATTTTGGTAGGTCGTAGCCGTCGATGGCCGTGGCCAGTTGTTCAAGGCCGTCGAACATGCGGATGCTGGCCTGCAACGCCAGGGCGTCGAGGATGATAATGCGGTTGTTTTTCACCGCGTCCATGTTGCGGGTCACCGGGTCGCTGCGCAGGAAGGCGAGTTTCTTTTCATGGTCGTCGGCGGGGTAGCGGCGACGGTCCATGCGGGCGATCACCAGGAAGGTCGGGTTGGCCTTGGCAATCGTTTCCCAGCCGACGGCGGGCCACTCTTCATCGGACTGCACCACGTTGGACAGGCCGAGGGTTTGCAGCATGAACTCGGGAATGCCTTTGTGGCCGGCCACGTACGGGTCGCTGGCCATCTCCGAGCTGGAGAACCACACCAACGCGCTGGCGTGCTTGAGGCCTTTGCTCTGCACGGTGGCGACGGATTTGGCCAGGCGCGCCTTGAGTTCGTCGTTCAATTGCTGGCCGCGATCCTGTACGTCGAAGATCTGCGCCAATTGGCTGATGCTTTTATAAATGGTCTCGATACGGAACGGCTCCAGCCGCGTGCCGTCGGCGCCCACCAGGTTGTCCTTGCCTTCGCAGTCGGAGGGCAGCAGGTAGGTGGGGATCTTCAGTTCATGGAATTGCTCGCGGGTGCCGACCACGCCCTGCGGCCCGACCACCCATTCCAGCTCGGCGGCCACCAATTGCGGGCGTTTGGCGATCACGGCTTCGAAGCTCGGCTCGTTGTTGGCCAGGCGCTCGATGCGGTCGTTCTGTGCCTTGTACTGCGGTAACACGCTGTTGAACCACAGCGAAGTGCCGACCACTTTATCGCCCACGCCCAAGGCGTAGAGCATCTCGGTAGCGGCTTGGCCGATGGTCACGCTGCGCGCCGGCGCCTGCTGGAAGGTGAGGCTACTGCCGCAGTTTTCCACGGTGAGCGGGTAGTGGGTGGGCGCGGCGTGGGCCAGGGCACAGAAGCCAATGCCGGTGAGCAGGGCGGTAACGCGTGGCAGCATGGGACGATCTCCGAGTGAACCGTACGTGCAACTGGGGAGGTACGGTTCGGAAATACACCCTCGAGCGCTGTGGTAGAGACAGGCAAGAATGTCCTTCCCGGACACCCCGCCGGTTAGTGATTGAGCTTGAGCCGGCAGGTCTCCTGACTGATGCGTCGTCGCCACGCTCCGGCCTTCCCGGACAAGGTCCAGTGGCATCGAGGAGCAGGCTCAGCACCTACAGTTGCGGGGGCAGTTCCGATTGACGCGGGGGTACCGCGGTTCGGATTCCCTATTAGTCCCGTTTGGGAACCGGCGCGGTATGGTAGTCGATCGCGAGGTTGAACGGGAGGCCGTGACGCCAACGGTGGCTCTTTGGCGGTGGGGCTCCTATGATGCGCAGCCAATGGATCGCTTTATCACAAGGAATACACAGTGAAATTATTTCTCGCGTTCGCCCTCGTCGCCACGCTCGCCGGTTGTGCCACCCAGGGTAAATCTGAAAAGCAGATTCTTGACGAGGCCGCCACCGCGTATGTCGCGTCGATGCCGGCCGGGTCGGACAAACTCCGTTTGCACACGATGAGCATCCCCAAAAGCGGGATGTTCGGCGATACCCTGGCGATTTCCATGGCGGGTGAGCAAAACGCCGCTCGCCTTAGGGGAGAGTTGCTCGATGCTAAACGCTTGGGCGATGTGTTCTTTTTGATTATCGGTGCCGGCACGCCGGTTGATGTTGCGGTGATCGGCAAAGCAGTCGAAGGGCAGGATTTGAAGGGGATGCAGATTTACTACTCGGGCACTGAGGCGCAGAAGGACACGGTGCGTGCGGCGGTCGAGAAAACGCAGGCGCAGTTTCATTACATCAATGCGCAATGAGGGTTTGCCCGTTGGCCTGATAACTCTGGGTACGGTGCTGGACCTGTGGCGAGGGAGCTTGCTCCCGTTGGCGGCCTGACAGATGGCCTGGATGTTGGATCAGACCGGGTACATATCCGTTGCTGCGGTAACGGCCGCTGTGGGTTCCGCCCTTACGGCGGGTCACTTTTGGAAGAGCGCCAAAAGTAACCAAAAACGCTTCGCCCCAACACTCGGCACCTCGCTTAGGCTCGGTGTGCCCTCACTCCGGCTTGAATCCGTGGGCCGCCGCCACGCGCCATCCATGGCGCGGGGCGGCTAACCCGGCGTCCTGCCGGGTTACCCACGCATTCAAGCCTGCGTTCGGCCAGCGTGTTTGACGGGGCGCCTAAGATCAAAAGCACGATCAAGATCAAGAGCGGATCGCTTCGCATCGTGGTTGGCGTTGGTTTGTTAACGCAGATCAATATGTGAAGCTTAGAGACGAATGTCTTCTGGACCTTGTATCAGTGCTTCAATCCGCGTGCCGGTGGCGCGTTCTTCGTTGCTGAAACCGTCGTAGTCGGCCAGGTTGGCGAAGCGGATGCCGGTCAGGCGTTCGATCTGGATGACGCTGCGCTGGTAGGTCCGGAGTTGGCCGAACACCAGGTCGAGTTGGCCCAGTTCGCGGCTCTGGTCGATCATGTAGGCGCTGGCGGAAGGCTTGCCGTCGTCGCTGAGGTAGGCGACCACTTTCCAGAACGCCTTGGGGATTTTCACGCCCCGGTAGACGCGGTCGTCATCGGCGAATACCGGGCCGGTAAACACCGTGGCGCGGGCTTTCCAGCGCTGGGTGTTGTCGAGGATGTAGTCTTCGAGTTCCAGCCAAGTCTTCTGGTTGAACCCGCTCATTTGCGGCGAGCAGTTGGTGAAGTGGAAGGTGTCGAGGTTGGCGGTTTTAGCGTCGTCGCCCCAGTTGGGGTCTTGGCGGCGTACCAGGTGGCCGCGATCCAGGCCATTTCTGGCGTAGAGCGCTTCGCCCACCTGCGCGTCGATGGGCAGGCGGCCGTCATAGGCCCAGGTGTCGTTGCTGCGCACGATGTCCACATGCTGCCCGCCGTCGATGTTGACGCCTACATACAGCGCGAGCCGTTTTGAGCGGGACATCGTTATCGAGAAGTGCGTGTAGTCCAGGCGCTCCTTCTGTGCATCCCCCGCCAAGGCCTCTTCAACCGTGGGCCAGGGCACCACGAAATTGCCGAGAAAATCCTCTGTGTAGCCGCGCCGGTCCTTCAAGTCTTTGGCCGGTGTGACGTGGGGTGTCGCCGCCCTGGCCTCCAAGAGGGTGGGGCTGGGCGCAATCAACGGGCGCAGGTCGGCGAGCCGTGGACGGTGGGAAAGAACGATTTTGGCTTTACGGGCAGGCATCGGTAAGTCCTCCTTGGATAAACACGACTGCAACATAGGTTAATGACAATTGATGACACGCGTTAACGTCTCGGGGCTATCCTGAATCGGTTGCCTGGACGTTGTCACATACTCAATGGAGCCTGACCATGTGTGTTCGCCACCCCCGTCACCCGATTTTCTGCCTGATTCCGCCGTACATGCTCGACCAGATCGCACGTAATGGCGATAAGGCGCAACGGGATGTCGCATTGCGCACCCGCGCCAAGGACAGCACGTTCCGCTCGCTGCGCATGGTCGCGGTGCCCGCCAAGGGCCCGGCCCGCATGGCCTTGGTCATGGGCGCCGACAAACGGCGTTCGATCTACAGCGCCGAAGGCACCGATAGCCTGCCCGGCAAGCTGGTGCGTGGCGAAGGCCAGCCCGCCAGTGGTGATGCCGCGGTGGACGAGGCCTATGATGGCCTGGGCGCCACCTTCGATTTTTTCGATCAGGTGTTCGACCGTAACTCCATCGACGATGCCGGCATGGCCTTGGACGCTACCGTTCACTTTGGCCAGAACTACAACAATGCGTTCTGGAACTCGACCCAGATGGTGTTTGGTGATGGCGATGAGCAACTGTTCAACCGTTTCACGGTGGCGCTCGATGTGATTGGCCATGAGTTGGCCCATGGCGTGACCGAGGACGAGGCCAAGCTGATGTATTTCAACCAATCCGGCGCGTTGAACGAGTCGCTGTCGGACGTGTTCGGTTCGTTGATCAAGCAATACGCGCTGAAGCAAACCGCAGAGGACGCCGATTGGCTGATCGGCAAAGGGCTGTTCACCAAAAAGATCAAAGGCACCGCCCTGCGCTCGATGAAAGCCCCCGGCACGGCGTTTGACGACAAACTGTTGGGCAAGGACCCTCAGCCGGGGCACATGGATGATTTTGTGCAGACCTACGAGGACAATGGCGGGGTGCATATCAATTCCGGCATTCCCAACCATGCGTTCTACCAGGTCGCGACAAAACTCGGCGGGTTTGCCTGGGAACGCGCTGGGCGCATCTGGTATGACGCGCTGCGCGATGCGCGGTTGCGGCCCAATTCGGGGTTCCTGCGTTTTGCGCGCATTACCTACGATGTTGCCGGTCGACTCTACGGCGCGAACAAGGATGAACAGAAGGCGGTCAAGGACGGTTGGAAGGCGGTCGGCATTTCTGTCTGACGTGAGGAACAACCATGCACATTTCGATCAAGGAAAACGGCGGGGCCGGGTATTTTCCGGGCCTGGCCAAGCCGCGTACGGTGGAACTGGCCACACTGCCCGAGCAGGACCAGCAGGAGTTGCGGCAGCTTATCGAGGCCGCCGACTTCTTCCAGCTGCCGCAAAGCAACGCACCGACCCCCGGTAATCCGGGCCAGGTGCATTACACGCTGACCGTGACAGAAGGCCAGCGCGAGCACACCGTCTGTGTGCTAGCGCCGGTGAAGTCGCAGGCGCTGGACGGCCTGGTGCAGTGCGTGCGGCGGCATATCCGTGATTGAGGTTCAGGTCGGGGCGTGCACCTTGTCCGCGAGAGACGCGCCCAGGCAGTAGAGCAACCCGCCCGCGATCACAAACAGCGCCAGCAGGTAGAACATGCAATGGGCCGGCTGTGACACCAGCACCATCCCGCACAGTACCGGCCCCAGTGCCGCGCCGACGTTGCCGAGGTTTTGCGCGCCGTAGTACATGCCGCGCAGATGATCGGGCGCGATGATGTCGATGAACATGTATTCGGCGGGGAACACGATGATTTCGCCCAGCGTGAAGATCGCCATGGACACCACCCAGAACGTCAGCGAGGTGGACAAGCCAAACCCCGCCAACCCGACGATGAACATCCCCAGCCCTCCGGCGAGCCACAGGTGCAGGTGTTGATGGGTGATCCGCTTGCCAATCGTGTATTGCAGGCTGATCACCATCAGCGCGTTGGTGGCCACCACGTTGCTGATAATCCGGTAGGCCGCCTCGGGCGTGGTGGTGACGACCAGGTATTGCGAGAGGTAAGCCGTGAACTGGCCAAACACCACGGCGCTGAGGATGCCGCCCAAGGTAAAGCACACCAGGCGGTAGTCCCTCAGCAGTAATTTGCCCACCGCCAGGAAGGGCGCGGCGGGCAGGCTGGCGTGGGGTGGCGCCCAGTGCCTGTCGCCCCACACGCAATAAACCATGAAGAACCCGGCCCCAAGCCCGGCCGAGGCCAAAAAGGGCAGGCTGATGGCCAGTGCGGCTAGCCCAGCACCGAGGAACGGGCCGACGGCATAGCCGATATTGGTCAGGGTGTATTTGATCGAAAACGCTTCGCTGCGCGCCTCGGCGGGAAGCAGCCGGCCAAACCCGGATTTGACCGCGATATCGATGACGGCGTAGGCCAGGTTGATCGCGACCAGGCAGACGTAGAACACCCACAGATCCTGAGCGATAAACGCCCCCAGAAACCCGCTGGTGAATACCGCGCAACAGCCGAGGATCAGGCGGTGACCGGGCAGGCTGTCCACCAGAAAGCCGCCATACAGGCTTAACAAGGAGCCGATGATCAGCGAGCTGCCGATCACCAGGCCGATGTCGGCGACGCCCAACTGGAACTGGCTCGACAGGTAGATCACCAGATAGGGCAGGGTGATCGCCCTGGCGAGCGTCAGCACCAGGGACGCGCCCAGTAGCAGGTTGACGGCCAGGGGGTAGTTTTTCAGCGTGGTCAGCATCCGAGCCTCAGTGCCAGGGTTTATCCGGTCATAGCTTACTGTTGAGCTGATTTCTGATTTAGGATGCTTTTTACAAAGTTGCCTGAACTGAATTCACCAATACAGGATGTGCATGTTTTCTTCCGAACGCTTGAAAGGTATCGATGTGTTTGTGTGTGTCTCGGACCACGGCAGCTTTACCGCCGCTGCCGAGAAAATGAACCTGACCGCCTCGGCCATCAGTAAAAGCATCGCGCGGCTGGAAAAACGCTTGGGTGTTCGGCTGTTCCAGCGCACCACGCGGCGCTTGTCCCTCACCGATGCCGGTGTGGCGTTTTACCGGACGTGCACGGGCGTACTGGCCGACTTGGAAGAGGCCGAGCTTTTACTGCACGTGGAAAATACCGAGGCCCGCGGTCGTGTGCGCATCGACCTGCCCAGCGCATTGGGGCGCGCGCAGGTACTGCCGGTGTTACTGCCTTTTTTGCAGGCGCATCCGCTGCTTTTGGCGCACTTCACGTTTGGCGACGGGTTCATCGAGCCGTTCGAGGAAGGCGTGGACATTGTGGTGCGTATCGGCGGCACGAATGCCTGGCCGGAAACCGTCGGGCAGCGTGTGCTCGCCCATGAATGGCATAGCTTGTATGCCTCGCCGGTCTACTTGTCGCGGCACGGCACCCCGCTGTCGGAACACGACCTTGAGCACCATCAGTGCATCGCCTACGGCTGGGTGGACGGGCGCACCAGCCCATGGAATTTCGCGGATGAACAGGGCGCTCCCCGACGCCGGCAGATCACCCCGCAACTGGTGGTTGGCAATGGAGACGGGCTGTTGATGGCCGCCTTGGCCGGTTGCGGCATCGTGCAATTGCCCTCGTGGATGGTCCAGCAACCGCTGCAGGAAGGGACGCTGGTCGAGGTGTTGCCCCACCTGGCCACCCAAGGGGCGGCAATCACGTTGGGCTGGGTCAAAAGCCGCCAGGCGCTGCCCAAGGTACGCGTGGTACTGGAGGCATTGGTGGCCGGGCTGGGGAAGCAACAGCTTCAGGTGATTTAACTGGGGGGAGGGGTCAAGCCCTAATGCCAGTCAGCTAAGGGCATTAGGGCTTGCCCCTCCCACAGTTGAGCGGTGCCGTTGCGACAGGCGGTGAGGTTTCGCTTACTTGCGATCCAGCCACACTGTCTGCGCGTTGCAGAATTCCCGCACGCCGAAGTGCGACAACTCACGCCCGAAGCCGCTCTTCTTGATCCCCCCAAACGCTACCCGAGGGTCGGAGACGCTGAAGGCGTTGACGAAAACACCGCCGGTTTCCAGTTGGCTGGCGATGTCCCGTGCCTTCGCCGCGTCGGTGGTGAAGATGCTGGCGGTGAGGCCGAACTCGCTGTCATTCGCCAGGGCCACGGCGTGGTCGGCGTCGCGGGCGGTGATGATCGAGGCGACGGGACCGAACAGTTCCTGTTTGAACGAGGTCATCTGGTCGGTGACGTTGGCCAGTACGGTCGGTGCGTAGTAATTGCCGGCGCCGGGCACTTTGTGGCCGCCCAGCAGCAGGGTCGCCCCTTCTTCCAGCGTGGCCTGGACTTGGCCGTGCAGCTCGTCACGCAAATCGAAACGGGCCATCGGGCCGATGTAGGTGGCCGCTGATGTCGGGTCGCCCATGACCAAGGCACGGCTGGCGTCGAGGAATTTGGCGGTGAAGGCTTCTACCACACCCTCCTCGATGATCAGGCGCTTGGCGGCGGCGCAGACCTGGCCGCTGTTCTGGAAGCGGCCGATCAGTGCGGCTTGCACAGCGGCGTCGAGGTCGGCGTCGTTGAGCACGATGAAGGGGTCGGAGCCGCCCAGCTCCAGCACGCATTTTTTCAGCGCAGCACCGGCTTGTGAACCGATGGCGATCCCGGCACGCACGCTGCCGGTGAGGGTGACGGCGGCGATACGTGGGTCGGCGATGGCTGCGGACACGCCGTCGTTGGCCACGTTGATCACTTCGAACAGGCCTTCCGCAAAGCCCGCTTTTTGGAAGGCCTGCTTGATCAGGTAGGCGCTGCCCATCACGTTCGGGGCGTGTTTGAGCACGTAGGTGTTGCCGGCGAGCATGGTCGGCACGGCGCCACGCAGCACTTGCCACACCGGGAAGTTCCACGGCATCACGGCGAGGATTGGGCCCAGCGGGCGGTACTCGATCTGGGCGCTGCCGTTGTCCACCAGGGTCGGTTCTGGAGCGAGCATGGCCGGGCCATGGGCGGCGTACCATTCGCTGAGCAGCGCGCACTTCTCGATTTCGGCACGGGCCTGGGCGATGGGTTTGCCCATCTCCAGGGTGATCATCTGCGCCATGTCTTCGGCTTGCTCGCGCAAGGCGCCGGCCAGGGCCAGCAGCCTTTCGGCGCGCTGGCTCACCGGCTGGCGGCGCCAGGTGCGGAAGGCTTCGGTGGCGCGGTCGAGGGCGGCGTCCAGTTGCAACGCGCTTTCGTAGGGGTAGCTGCCGACTGTTTCGCCAGTGGCGGGGTTGATCGACAGGGCGTGAGTCTGATGAGAAATAGCGTTCATGGCACCGTCCGGCTGAATGAGTGGAATGGGGTAAGCCTACGGGGATGCATTTTTTCTGGAAACTGAATAATATTAAGCAATACGTTCACGATTGGAGAATGACTTGGATCTGGTGCAGCTGGAAATCTTCAAGGCCGTTGCCGAGCAAGGCAGCATCAGCGCCGCCGCGCAGTTGATTCATCGCGTGCCATCGAACCTGACCACGCGCATCAAGCAACTGGAGCAGGACCTGGGTGTGGAATTGTTTATCCGCGAGAAAAGTCGCCTGCGCCTGTCACCGGCCGGGTGGAATTTCCTCGGCTATACGCGGCGCATCCTCGACCTGGTGCAGGAAGCCCGCGCGACGGTGGCGGGGGAGGAGCCCCAGGGCGCGTTTGCCCTCGGTTCGCTGGAGAGCACCGCGGCCGTGCGTATCCCGGCGTTGCTGGCGGCGTATAACCAGAAGCACACCAAGGTTGAGTTGGACCTGAGCACCGGGCCCTCGGGCACGATGATCGAGGGCGTGCTGTCGGGGCGGCTGACGGCGGCATTTGTCGACGGGCCGGTGCTGCATTCCACCTTGGAAGGCGTGGCAGTGTTTGAGGAGGAGATGGTGGTGATCGCGCCGCTGCATCACGCGCCCATCACCCGGGGCCAGGACGTGAATGGTGAGAACATCTACACCTTCCGCTCCAACTGTTCCTATCGGCACCACTTCGAGCGCTGGTTCTCACAGGACGGCGCGGTGCCCGGCAAGATTTTCGAGAT
This sequence comes from Pseudomonas fluorescens group sp., assembly GCF_020093335.1. Lineage (NCBI taxonomy): Bacteria > Pseudomonadati > Pseudomonadota > Gammaproteobacteria > Pseudomonadales > Pseudomonadaceae > Pseudomonas > Pseudomonas fluorescens group sp. The sequence goes on from NZ_JAIOKW010000011.1 coordinate 17,166, forward strand.
TGAGTCCTATCACGGCATGCTCGCCTGCGTCAGCGCCGGCGCCGGATTGGCGCTGATGCCGCGCAGCATGCTGGAAAGCATGCCGGGGTTTACCACGGTGAGCCTGTGGCCGCTGACGGACAGTTTTCGCACGCTGCATACCTGGCTGATCTGGCGCCGGGGCACGGTATCGCAGAGTTTGAACAGCTTCGTAAAGCTGTTGGAGGAACGCGACCTGGTTGCCTCCTAGATCTAATGTGGGAGGTATCAGCCGCCGAATTGCAGGGTGCCCATGGCCAATTTCGCCATGATCGCCGTCGCGCCCAATTGCACCAGCCACAGCGCCAGTCCACCGAGGAACACACCCAGTGCCACTTGCAGCACCAGGCTCTTCTGGCGCTTGGCTTGCGGCGCGCGTGGGGTGAAGTGGTCCAGCTCGTCGCGGTCGGCACGCAGGTCCAGGTCGTCGTTTCTCATAGGGATCTCACAACAAAGGGGCAATCGACGGTCAGTTTAGGGGCTGAGTGCTGCGCCCAGTGAATTTTTTGCAAACGATGCAATTCCCGTGGCGAGCGCTGAACCTGTGGTGAGCGAGCTTGCTCGCGCTGGGGCGCGCAGCGGCCCCTTGTTCAGGCACCGCGTTCTCTCAGGAAGTTCCAGGTGGCCGGGGATGGGGCTGCTGCGCAGCCCAGCGCGAGCAAGCTCGCTCACCACAGGTTCGGCATTCGCCCATAAAAAAGGGAAGCCGTGAATGGCTTCCCTTTCATCACACCAGTTTCAGGCTTACAACACCTGAACAATCGCCTTGGTCACCGCACCAATGTTCGACTGGTTCAACGCCGCCACACAGATACGCCCGGTATCCAGTGCGTAGATGCCAAACTCGCTGCGCAAGCGGGTGACTTGCTCAACGGTCAGGCCGGAGTAGGAGAACATCCCACGTTGGCGGCCGACGAAGCTGAAGTCGTGGCCCGGAGCAGCCTTGGCCAGTTCGGCGACCATCTGCTCGCGCATGCCACGGATGCGCAGGCGCATTTCAGCCAGCTCGGCTTCCCACTGGGCGCGCAGCTCAGGGTTGTTCAGTACCGCTGCCACGATGGCCGCGCCGTGGGTCGGCGGGTTGGAGTAGTTGGTGCGGATCACACGCTTGACCTGGGACAGGATGCGCGCGCTTTCTTCCTTGGATTCACTGACGATCGACAGTGCGCCAACGCGCTCGCCGTACAGGGAGAACGACTTGGAGAACGAGCTGGACACAAAGAAGGTCAGGCCCGACTCAGCGAACAGGCGCACCGCGGCGGCGTCTTCGTGGATGCCATCGCCAAAGCCCTGGTAGGCCATGTCGAGGAACGGCACCAGGTTCTTGGCCTTGACCACGTCCAGCACGTTCTGCCAGTCGGCCGGGCTCAGGTCGACGCCGGTCGGGTTGTGGCAGCAGGCGTGCAGCACCACGATGGACTGTGGCGGCAGGGCATTGAGGTCATCGAGCAGGCCGGCACGGTTCACGTCGTGGGTGGCGGCGTCGTAGTAGCGGTAGTTCTGCACCGGGAAACCGGCCGTTTCGAACAGCGCGCGGTGGTTTTCCCAGCTCGGGTCGCTGATGGCGACGACGGCGTTGGGCAGCAGCTGCTTGAGGAAGTCGGCGCCGATTTTCAGCGCGCCGGTGCCGCCGACCGCTTGTACGGTGACGACGCGGTTGGCTTCGAGCAGGGGCGACTCAGCGCCGAACAGCAGGGTTTGCACAGCCTTGTCGTAGGCCGCGATGCCGTCGATCGGCAAGTAGCCACGGGCGGCGTGTTGCGCCACGCGAATGGCTTCCGCTTCGGCAACGGCACGCAAGAGTGGAATCTTCCCCTCCTCGTCGCAGTAAACGCCCACGCCAAGGTTGACCTTGGTGGTTCGTGTGTCGGCGTTGAATGCTTCGTTGAGGCCCAGGATAGGATCGCGTGGTGCCATTTCGACAGCGGAGAACAGGCTCATTTTTGCGGCAGCTCTATGGGGGAATGGAGGGACGTGTCGCGCTCCAGCCGAATGCACTAGAGCGGTGCACAAACGGGGAGCTAGTATAGAGGCCCTCACTGCCGAGGGCGACCACCGAAACGGCTTTTCGGCCAAGTTTTTCGGTTTATTTGCCGACCGTTAGTCTTATTGCAACATTGATCGTAGACGGCAGTCAGGACGATTGCCTTGAAACCCGCCACATTCGCCACCACTTCTATGGCTATCATGGTTTTTTCCTACGATCCGCGCTGAATCTTCGCGGGTGGTGGTCTATTTCGTCCTCGACGGGTTTACAGTCTGGGGTGACTACACGAGGTACGTTATGTCGGATTTCCAACTCGTCACCCGCTTTGAACCCGCTGGCGATCAGCCGGAAGCCATTCGCCAGATGGTCGAAGGCATCGAGGCCGGCCTGGCCCACCAGACGCTGCTCGGGGTGACCGGTTCGGGCAAGACCTTCAGCATCGCCAACGTGATCGCGCAGATCAACCGCCCCACCTTGGTGCTGGCGCCGAACAAAACCCTGGCCGCGCAGCTCTACGGCGAGTTCAAGGCGTTCTTCCCGAACAACGCGGTGGAGTATTTCGTTTCCTATTACGACTACTACCAGCCCGAAGCCTACGTGCCGTCTTCCGATACCTTTATCGAGAAGGATGCGTCGATCAACGACCACATCGAGCAGATGCGGCTGTCGGCGACCAAGGCGCTGCTGGAGCGCAAGGACGCGATCATCGTCACCACGGTGTCGTGCATCTACGGCCTGGGCAGCCCGGAAACCTATTTGAAGATGGTGCTGCACGTTGATCGCGGCGACAAGCTCGACCAGCGCGAGCTGCTGCGTCGGCTGACCAGCTTGCAATACACCCGCAACGACATGGACTTTGCCCGCGCCACCTTCCGGGTGCGTGGTGACGTGATCGACATCTACCCGGCCGAATCCGACCTGGAAGCGATCCGCATCGAACTGTTTGACGATGAAGTCGAGAGCCTGTCGGCCTTCGACCCGTTGACCGGCGAAGTGATCCGCAAGCTGCCGCGCTTCACCTTCTATCCGAAAAGCCACTACGTGACCCCGCGTGAAACCCTCATGGGCGCCATCGAGGGCATCAAGGTCGAGTTGGCCGAGCGCCTGGAATACCTGCGCTCCAACAACAAGCTGGTGGAAGCCCAGCGCCTGGAGCAGCGCACCCGCTTTGACCTGGAGATGATCCTGGAGCTGGGGTACTGCAACGGTATCGAAAACTACTCGCGCTACCTGTCGGGCCGTGAATCCGGCGCGCCGCCGCCGACCCTCTACGATTACCTGCCGCCCGACGCGCTGCTGGTGATCGACGAGTCCCACGTCAGCGTGCCGCAGGTCGGCGCGATGTATAAGGGCGACCGCTCGCGTAAAGAAACCCTGGTGGAATACGGTTTCCGCCTGCCGTCGGCGCTGGATAACCGGCCGATGCGCTTTGATGAGTGGGAAGCCATCAGCCCGCAAACCATTTTTGTGTCGGCCACGCCGGGCAACTACGAGGCCGAGCATGCGGGCCGCGTGATCGAGCAACTGGTGCGTCCGACCGGGCTGGTCGACCCAGAAATCGAAATCCGCCCGGCGTTGACCCAGGTGGATGACTTGCTCTCGGAAATCACCAAGCGCGTGGCCCTCGAAGAGCGGGTGCTGGTCACCACGCTGACCAAGCGCATGTCCGAAGACTTGACCGACTACCTGGCCGACCACGGCGTGCGCGTACGCTACCTGCACTCGGACATCGACACTGTGGAACGGGTGGAAATCATCCGCGACCTGCGCCTGGGCACCTTCGATGTGCTGGTGGGGATCAACCTGCTGCGCGAAGGCCTGGACATGCCGGAAGTGTCGCTGGTGGCGATCCTTGATGCCGACAAAGAAGGCTTCCTGCGCTCCGAGCGCTCGTTGATCCAGACCATCGGCCGCGCCGCGCGGAACCTCAACGGGCGGGCGATTCTTTATGCGGACCGCATCACCGGGTCTATGGAACGCGCGATTGGCGAGACCCAACGCCGTCGCGACAAGCAGATTGCCTTCAACCTGGAAAATGGCATCACCCCGAAAGGCGTGTTCAAGGACGTCGCCGACATCATGGAAGGCGCCACCGTGCCCGGCTCGCGCAGCAAGAAGCGCAAGGGCATGGCGAAGGCTGCCGAGGAAAGCGCCAAGTACGAAAACGAACTGCGCTCGCCGAGTGAGATCACCAAGCGGATTCGACAGCTGGAAGAGAAGATGTACCAGTTGGCGCGGGATCTGGAGTTTGAGGCGGCGGCGCAGACGCGGGATGAGATTGGCAAGTTGCGTGAGCGCTTGCTTGCCGTCTGATTTACGGTGGTTTTACCGGCCTCATCGGGGGCAAGCCCCCTCCCACACTGGACCGCATTTCCATGTTGGACCTCGGTCAAATGTGGGAGGGGGCTTGCCCCCGATGGCCTCGCCTCGGTTTTCCAGAAATCACCCAGGCTGTTACCATCCGCCCCTTGTTTCAATTTTCAGTTTTATCGCCCATTCGAGACCAGCCATGACCACCGTCCGCACGCGCATTGCGCCATCGCCTACTGGGGATCCCCACGTCGGCACTGCTTACATCGCCTTGTTCAACTACTGCTTTGCCAAGCAGCACGGCGGTGAATTCATCCTGCGGATCGAAGACACCGATCAACTGCGCTCCACCCGTGAGTCGGAACAGCAGATTTTCGATGCCTTGCGCTGGCTGGGCATTACCTGGGCGGAAGGCCCGGACGTTGGCGGCCCGCACGGCCCGTATCGCCAGAGCGAGCGCAGCGACATCTACAAGCAGTACACCCAGCAACTGGTCGACATGGGCCACGCGTTCCCGTGCTTCTGCACCGCCGAAGAACTGGACCAGATGCGCGCCGAGCAACAGGCCCGTGGCGAAACCCCGCGCTACGACGGCCGCGCGCTGCTGCTGTCGAAGGAAGAAGTGGCCCAGCGCCTGGCGGCTGGCGAACCTCACGTGATCCGCATGAAAGTGCCGAGCGAAGGCGTGTGCGTGGTGCCGGACATGCTGCGCGGTGACGTCGAGATCCCGTGGGACCGCATGGACATGCAGGTGCTGATGAAGACCGACGGCCTGCCGACGTACTTCCTGGCCAACGTGGTCGACGACCACTTGATGGGCATCACCCACGTACTGCGCGGCGAAGAATGGTTGCCATCGGCACCGAAACTGATCCTGCTCTACGAATACTTCGGCTGGGAACAACCGCAGCTGTGCTACATGCCGCTGCTGCGTAACCCGGACAAGAGCAAGCTGTCCAAGCGCAAGAACCCGACCTCGGTGACCTTCTACGAGCGCATGGGCTTCATGCCTGAGGCGATGCTCAACTACCTGGGGCGCATGGGCTGGTCGATGCCGGACGAGCGCGAGAAGTTCTCGCTGCAGGAAATGGTCGACAACTTCGACCTGTCCCGCGTGTCGCTGGGCGGGCCGATCTTCGACATCGAGAAACTGTCGTGGCTCAACGGCCAGTGGCTGCGTGACTTGCCGGTCGAAGAGTTCGCCAGCCGCGTGCAGCAGTGGGCGTTGAACCCTGAGTACATGATGAAAATCGCGCCGCTGGTGCAGGGCAGGGTGGAGACGTTCAGCCAGGTCGCGCCTTTGGCCAGTTTCTTCTTTGCCGGTGGCGTTAATCCGGATCCCAAGCTGTTCGAGTCCAAGAAGCTCTCGGGCGACCAGGTTCGCCAGTTGATGCAGTTGATCCTGTGGAAGCTGGAAAGCCTGCGCCAGTGGGAGAAGGATGCGATCACCGCGACGATCCAGGCGGTGGTGGAATCCCTGGAATTGAAACTGCGCGACGCCATGCCGCTGATGTTCGCCGCGATCACCGGGCAGGCCAGTTCGGTGTCGGTGCTGGATGCAATGGAAATCCTCGGCCCGGACCTGACGCGTTTCCGTCTGCGCCAAGCCCTTGATTTGCTTGGTGGTGTATCGAAGAAAGAAAACAAAGAGTGGGAAAAACTGCTGGGCGCTATCGCCTGAGCAAGCGGTTGAAACGACGAAACCCCGGTTTTCCGGGGTTTCGCCGGTAAGTGATTGTTATCCCGGCAAAAAATTTTGGAAATTGTTGAAAATAAATTTGACACACTTCCAAACCGCCATTAAGATTCGCCCCGTCCTCACCGATGAGGGGCTATAGCTCAGCTGGGAGAGCGCTTGCATGGCATGCAAGAGGTCAACGGTTCGATCCCGTTTAGCTCCACCAATTTGTAGGTTCAAGGTCTGGCCACACCGTCCTTGAATTGATCAGTTCTCAGCGCTGATCAGCTGTACAGAAGGTTTTGTCCCCTTCGTCTAGTGGCCTAGGACACCGCCCTTTCACGGCGGTAACAGGGGTTCGAGTCCCCTAGGGGACGCCAGTTTCAACAAGCAGCTCGAAAGGTCTGCTGCGTCGCGAGACGAAAAATCCGGGGCTATAGCTCAGCTGGGAGAGCGCTTGCATGGCATGCAAGAGGTCAACGGTTCGATCCCGTTTAGCTCCACCAATTTACAGGTTCAAGGTTCCGGCCACACCGTCCTTGAATCGATCAGTCTCAGCCTGATCAATGTACAGAAGGTTTGTGTCCCCTTCGTCTAGTGGCCTAGGACACCGCCCTTTCACGGCGGTAACAGGGGTTCGAGTCCCCTAGGGGACGCCACGATTACCCGCTCTGCGGGATTTTTAAGGGTCATTCAATTATTGAATGGCCCTTTTGTTTGTCTGGCGTTTGGCCAATTCTTTCTTTCCTTCCTGCTTTCTCTTCTGACCGACGGTCATGCCTGTCGCTTGCCAAATATTATTATGGTAATAATATTCAACCCATGAACGACGGAGGCAATGATGAGCGATAAAAAAGCGCAAACCCGCGAACGTATTTTGCAGGCCGCCAGCGCCGCGTTGATCCAGCGTGGCCCGGCCGAACCGAGTGTGGGTGAAGTCATGGGCGCGGCGGGGCTGACCGTCGGTGGTTTCTACGCGCATTTTGAAAGCAAGGACGCGCTGATGCTGGAGGCCTTCACCCAGTTGCTGGCCAAGCGTCGCGCATCGATTGACGACATGGACTCACAGCTCACCGGCGAGGAGCGCAGAGGCCTGGTGGCGGCATTTTACCTGTCGCGCAAGCACCGTGACTCAACCGCCCAGGCCTGCCCGATCCCCGCGACCGTCGGCGAGATGAGCCGACTGCCGGATGAATTCCGCCAGGCGCTGAACGACCACTGCGAGCTGATGGCGGCGCAACTCGCCGCGGGCCCTGAAGACACCGACAAAGCCCTGGCTGACATGGCGCTGATGATCGGTGGCCTGGCCTTGGCCCGCGCCTTGGGGCCGGGGGAACTGTCTGACCGTGTGCTGCGCGCCGCCAAGTCGGCCGTGCGCTAGAAGAGGGCTGCATGATGGGCACGTTGACCTGGATTCGTCGCTTCAACGGCACGCTGGGGCGCCTGGCCCCCCAAACCGTGGCCAATCGGATGCGTCGCGCCTTCATGACGCCACGCGACCTGCCACCGCGCGACTGGGAACTGCCGCTGCTGGCGCAATCGGAGCGCATCACCTTGCGTTTCGGGTTGTCCGCCCTGCGCTGGGGCCAAGGGCCTGCGGTGTTGTTGATGCACGGTTGGGAAGGCCGGCCCACGCAGTTTGCCAGCCTGATCACTGCGCTGGTCGACAATGGTTACTCGGTGATTGCCCTGGACGGTCCTGCCCATGGCCGTTCGCCAGGGCGTGAAGCCCATGTGCTGCTGTTTGCCCGCGCCATGCTAGAAGCCGCCGCCGAGTTGCCGCCGCTGCACGCCGTGATCGGCCATTCCATGGGGGGCGCCAGTGCGATGCTCGCGGTGCAGTTGGGGTTGCGCACCGAGGCGTTGGTGAGTATTGCCTCGCCGTCGCGCTTTTTGGACGTGCTGCGCGGCTTTACCCAGATGGTCGGTTTGCCGGCGCGGGCGCGTTCGGCATTTATCCAGGAAGTCGAGTTGACGTTCGGGATGCCGCTCAAACACTTGGACGTGGCCCATTACCAGATGAATATTCCCGGCCTGATCGTGCATGCCGAAGACGATACCTTCGTCCCGGTCAAGGCGTCTCAGGCCATCCACGAAGCCTGGTTCGACAGCCGCTTGCTGCGCCTGGAGCAGGGCGGTCACCAAAAAGTGCTGGCTGATCCGCGTGTGATCGACGCTGTGCTGGCGTTGTTGGCCGGCCGTCGTTTACAGGCGCTGCAAAGCGCCTGATACACTCTCCCCGCCGACATTAATCGACTGGGAGCAAGGCATGGGTTGGGATTTGGCAACGCCGTTTATCATCGATCTGCAGGTTGCGCCTGAAGACATCGACGGCCTGGGGCACGCCAATAACGCGGTGTACGTGTCCTGGCTGGAGCGCTGCGCCTGGCGCCACTCCCAGCGCCTGGGGCTGGACCTTACCGAATATCGCCGCCTGGACCGTGCCATGGCCGTGGTGCGGCACGAGATCGACTACCTGGCCGCAGGTTATGAAGGCGACGAATTGCAACTGGCCACTTGGATCGTCGACTGGGACCAGCGCCTGAAGATGACCCGGCGTTTTCAGCTGGTCCGGCCGCGTGACGGCGTAACGCTGTTGCGCGCGCACACCACCTTTGTCTGCATCGAACTGTCCAGCGGCAAGCCCAAGCGCATGCCCGCCGAGTTTCTCGACGGTTACGGCCCGGCCCTGACAGGGGGTTAACGGTTGCTGTGGGAAACCCAGTAAACTGCGCCACGATTTTTGTTGAGTGTTTTCCATGCAAATTGCTTTGGCGCCCATGGAGGGGTTGGTCGACAACATCCTGCGGGACGTGCTGACCCGCGTCGGCGGTATCGATTGGTGCGTGACCGAGTTTATCCGCGTCAATGACCGCCTGCTCACCCCAGCGTATTTCCACAAGCTCGCCCCGGAACTGCTGCACGGTGCCCACACCGCTGCGGGCGTGCCGCTGCGTGTGCAATTGCTCGGCTCTGACCCGGTGTGCCTGGCGGAAAACGCCGCCCTGGCGTGTGAGCTGGGTTCGCAAGTCATCGACCTCAACTTCGGCTGCCCGGCCAAGACCGTCAACAAATCCCGGGGCGGCGCGGTGCTGCTCAAGGAGCCGGAGCTGCTTAATCAAATCGTTGAGCACGTGCGCCGCGCGGTACCGGCTCACATACCGGTCACTGCCAAGATGCGCCTGGGTTTCGACAGCCCGGACGGCGCCCTGGTCTGCGCCACCGCCCTGGCCGAAGGCGGCGCGGCACATATTGTCGTGCATGCGCGCACCAAGACCGATGGCTACAAGCCGCCGGCCCACTGGGAATGGATCCCGCGAGTCCAGGACGTGGTCAAGGTGCCGGTGTTCGCCAACGGTGATATCTGGAGCGTCGAAGATTGGCGGCGTTGTCGGGAAATCAGCGGCGTCGAAGACATCATGCTGGGTCGTGGCCTTGTAGCACGTCCGGACTTGGCGCGGCAGATCGCAGCGGCGCGGGCGGGCGAGGAAGTGGTCGAGATGACCTGGGCAGAGATGCAGCCCATGCTTCAGGATTTCTGGACCCAGTCGGTGGCGCAACTGACCGAACGTCAAGCACCGGGCCGCTTGAAGCAATGGCTGGCGATGCTCACGCGCAACTACCCTGAGGCTGTGGAGTTATTTACCCTGATGCGCAGGGAGACAGACCTGGAGCAGGTCGGACGTTTGCTGGGTATGCCCGGTCAACGAGAGCAGTCAGCGGTGTTGCAAGATTAAGTTTACATATATAAGTGTTTCATCCTTTGCTGTAACGGGCGCCGAAAGGCGCCTTTTTTTTGCCTGAAAAGTTACGTGGGGCGTAACGGCATGATGTCTGGGGCGATTTTCAATATTCCTAGTCATTGGACAGTTGTTGGGGTGTTGCGGGATATATGAAAGTAACCATGAGTGGCTGGCTCGACTGCTACTAAGTTTTAATGCGTGATTTTGTCGCCCGGCTGCCCAAGTCATTGCGTGCGCGTCAATTAACATACGTTGGATGAGCTAATTAAGTTGAATGTTTTCTTTAAGTTGCTTTTTTGCCGGGGTGTTACCCGATGTGTGTGTTAAAGAGGCGAATGATCCACGCTCAGCCCTGATTTCTCGCTGGATGTCCATAGGTAAAAGTTTCCATCGATCATTTGGTTTCCTTATATGAGCTGCGATTTTTCGGAACTCATCTCCGTTACGCCCCACGAATCTTGCGAGTTTGTAGTGCTCACGGTTGTTTCATACTCTAAATCACTCAGTGTGCCTTCTCTGCCAGTGCGGGGGATGGCACAGCTTAAGGAATGAAAAATATGTCTAATGTATCGACCAAACAGTTCGTGCCGATGAACACGGATTACGCACAACTTAATCAATCATCAGTGCCCATGAATAAGCCGCTTGAACTGACCTCGTCCACGGACAGCGCGAATAAGTTTCTGAAAGACAGTAATCCTGCGCCAAAAGAAAACAATGTCAGCGTGAATAAGGAGTCCCTGGAAAAGTTGTTTGCCATGTTTGAGTTCGCGGTGAAGGCGATGCGTAGCATGCTCGCCGGCATGGGGGTGCTGCCCAAGTTGCCCGGTGAACTGGATGCCCAGCCCCCACTGAAACCTGGCGCCGATTCCAAGGTTGTTGCGGACACGGGCGTATCGGACAAAGGGACTCCCGAAACGGATGCCAAGACCAAAACCAAGCCGGGCCCTGACGCCAAAGTGACTACGAATACGAATACGAGCGTACCACCCAAGCTTGTTACTGAAGGGGATACCAAGGCCAAAACCAAGCCGGAGCAGGATTCCAAAGCGACTACGCAGACGAGCGTGCCACCCAAGCTTGTTACTGAAGGGGATACCAAGGCCAAAACGAAGCCGGAGCAGGATTCCAAAGCGACTACGCAGACGAGCGTGCCACCCAAGCTTGTTACTGAAGGGGATACCAAGGCCAAAACGAAGCCGGAGCAGGATTCCAAAGCGACTACGCAGACGAGCGTGCCACCCAAGCTTGTTACTGAAGGGGATACCAAGGCCAAAACGAAGCCGGAGCAGGATTCCAAAGCGACTACGCAGACGAGCGTGCCACCCAAGCTTGTTACTGAAGGGGATACCAAGGCCAACACGAAGCCGGAGCAGGATTCCAAAGCGACTACGCAGACGAGCGTGCCACCCAAGCTTGTCACTGAAGGGGATACCAAGGCCAGCACGAAGCCGGAGCAGGATTCCAAAGCGGCGATCACTACGAGCGTGCCACTCACGCTCTTGCCTAGTAGCAAACCGCAATTAACGCCTCTCACCCATGTTGAACAGAATAATAAACAGTCTTCGGAGATCAACCTGACCGTGCAGGTCCAGGGCTGTCACTGCCCGCATACCGGTGAAAAAGTTGCGCCACAGCCGCCGGTGACGACGAATGTCGATAAGCAACCGGCGCCACAGCCGCCGGTGACGACGGATGTCGATAAGCAACCGACGCCACAACCGCCGGTGACGACGAATGTCGATAAGCAACCGACGCCACAACCGCCGGTGTCGACGAATGTCGATAAGCAACCGGCGCCACAGCCGCCGGTGACGACGAATGTCGATAAGCAACCGACGCCACAACCGCCGGTGTCGACGAATGTCGATAAGCAACCATCGCCACAACCGCCGGTGTCGACGAATGTCGATAAGCAACCGACGCCACAACCGCCGGTGACGACGAATGTCGATAAGCAACCGACGCCACAACCGCCGGTGACGACGAATGTCGATAGGCAACCATCGCCACAACCGCCGGTGACGACGAATGTCGATAAGCAACCGGCGCCACAGTCTCCGGTTACCCCGTCCACCGTGGACCCGAAGCCCGACACTCCGCCCACTCCGGACATTACCTGCCCCGCACCGGATGACGTGGACGGTTTCAACAAGGCTTCGCACAACCGTTTCGACAACCATCGAGCTGCAAGGCCCAGCCTCCGTCCACGCTTCTGAGCCTGCTGTCTTGAGGCGTTGAGCATCAATGTCCGCTCCCTGGCCATGCGGTCAGGGAGCACTCAGAGAGATTTGAAGCATGTCATCGATAAGCCATAACCCTGCTGCACGACTTTCCATCGAGCCCTTCCGAGTCACTGACCCTGGTACTCGCGGCGCATCGGCTTCCGTTAACCGGGCTAATGTAAATGAGGCGACACCGGCGCCCCGTATAGACGTGACGCCCCAAGGTTTCAGTAACAACGCAGACCCTACGGCCTTGATGGGGATGCTGGTAGATCTGTTCGCACAGTTCTTCAACCAGTTGCAGAGGCTTTTGCGTAAAGATGTACCCCCACCTGATTCGACCCACAATGACGTACCTCTACCACAACCCCGTGTGCTACCGGCTCCTGATACAACACCCACCGATAAGCGACGCGAGCCGATCCACGAACTTTCCACTAAGCGTAAAGGTGAAAAACCCGACAATATCTGGAATGGCTTTCGGCAAGGAAAGGATGGTAATTGCGTAACCGTTTCCGCTATCAAGGCGGCGATGGCGAAGTTTGGTCAAAGCCCAAAGGATATCTACACGTCTGTTGAGCCGGTCGCAGAGGGTTTTAAAGTCGTTATGCGCGATGGGTTTGAGTTGAAACTGACGAAGTCAGAGTTGAATAGCGCTATTCGTGGTTCCAACTTTGTGCAACTTAATGATCCTGGAATGCTAAAGGATGCGCACTTCCTGTTTGCGTGTTCTGCCAAGCGAGCGCAAATGGAGAACAACGACGGCTGGGCGAATAGAAGTTTTAATGCGGCCATCGCCACCCTCAATAATGGTGAGGATGAACACGGGCCGGGGGAAGGTTTCAAACGCCTGGGGTTAAAAGATCATATGAAGCGCGTGTCGGTGCGTGAGTTCGCTGACCAATCGTTGATCGGGATGGTCAACAGGCGCCGGCACTCGGTTGCGGTGGTGAACGGGAGTGAGGAGATCTACGGGCGTAAAGGCGGCCGACCCACCGAGGGGCAAGCCATTGCGTTGATCTGATAACGCCGTTCGACGGCCCGAATTATCGGTCACGGATTCGCCCGACTATTTCATTTAAGAGTTAATGATATGAGTACGTTCGCAACGGGTTCTTCTGCTCGCTCAATGTCACTGGCGCCGCTGTTGTCGAGTCACTTGGAAAAACAAGTTACGCCCCTCACTGCATTTGATGCGCCGGAGCGTCGCTTTGGCGAGCATTTCAACGCGAGTTCACACAGTGCAGTCATCAAGCTGATGATGCTTACCTTTGGCGCGCGTCCTACCGATATGTTCAATGATGTACGCAGCACCGGTGATGGTTATGACGTGACCATGAAAGATGGTATCCAACTGCATCTTTCCCGGCAGGAGTTGCAGCAGGCGGCCGCCGCGTCGCGTTTTGCCGGCAATGATAGCGATATCTTGAGCAGTGCCTATTTCGCGCTGGCTGTATTCATCAAACGCAAACAACTCGGCAGTGGCAACGCCGCTGGCCTGGCAGGTTTTGAGGCGGTATTGACCGAGTCTTTGCAGGGGGAGACGACGTTTAACATGCTCAAAGGCATGGGGTTGTCCGGTCATCTCCAATATGTACCCACCGCGACGGTTGTCGGCCAAGGGGGTAACGGTGTGGCAGATAGCTATGATGCGGGTTCGTCCCTGATTCACGCTGGCAAGGCGCACCGCTTCGGCAGGGAGAGCTCACCTGATCGTAGTTATCTGTACACGTTGGTGAACGATAGCGCGCCGAAGCCCCGCATCATCCCGTCCCCTGTCACGCCGGTCGTCGTGCCTGAAGCCGACCCGCCCACGAAGAATGTCCGCCCCCAGGTCGCCGAGGTGTTGCAGGGTTTCACCACGTCCTCGCGAAACTTTGGTGAAGTATTCGACCTGAGCAGCCATGCCGCTGTCATCAAACTGATGATGCTCAGGTTCGGTCGGTCGCCCTCCGACATGTTTGAAAAAGTCGAGGGTACGCAGAGCGGGTACAGCGTCACCATGAAGGATGGGTTTGAACTGACGTTATCCCGGCAAGAGCTGCAGCGTGCCAGCGAAGCTTCACGGTTTACCGGCCCGGACGCGCAAATGATCACGGACGCCCATTTCATGCTGGCCGCGTTTGCCAAGCGCAGGCAAATTGAACGCAATGTTCAGTTTGATTCGGCGTTATCGGGCACTTTGCGTGGAGAAACGCCTTACAACGTCTTGAGGGGCATGGGCCTGATCGGTTTTTTGCGGGTTGCACCACCCGGCAAGTTGCTTGAACCACACAGCGTCGGCGTCACCAATACGTTCAACTTTTCAGGCGAGTTGGTCGTCGAGGGCATCAAGCATGGTCAGGGTGGGAAAGCGGCTGTCGTGAAGGACTACGGCTATCAACTTGCTGCGGATTTACCCGGCGAACCCCACAAGGGTAGGCCTGCACAGTTCTCGGCGGCGCCTGTAGGCGTTCCGCCTGCCGATATCTGGGCCGGGTTCTATCAAGGCGTGGAGGGCAACTGTGTCACGGTGTCGGCGATCAAGGCGGCGATGATGAAGTACGGGCAAAACCCGCTGGGCATCTACAAGCGAGTGACTGAAACATCGGAAGGTTTCACCATCACCATGCGCGACGCCTGCACGGTGACGCTCACCCATGCCGAGCTGGAAATGGCACGAGCAGCCGCCAACTTCAAGGGGGAGGATAAGGGCCTGGTTGACGACGCTGTGTTCCTTTATGCGGTGAGCGCCAAGCGCGCCCAACGGGAGAATCATGAGTTCAAGGCCGGGGGCAGCTTTGGCGCTGCGCTGCAAACGCTGAACGACGGTGAGATGCCCGGCGATGCATTGCGCCGCCTTGGCTTGTACGCCTTTACTCGGCCAAGCAGTGTGCAGGAACTCGCGTCAGGCGTGCCAGGCACCCTGGCGAACTTCTGGCACTCCGTGGTGGTGGTCGAGGGCACCCTGGATGAATATGGCGCCAAGCGCGACTTGCAAGGCTCGGAATGGATGCAAAAGGGCGGCGTTGCACTCAAACTGATTTAGGCCCGGCCGTCGCCTGCGATCAAGCGCTCCCTGAATCCGAGCATAGGCAGTGGCCGGCTGTGCAAATACCCTTGGTACAGATGGCAACCCAGGCCTTGCAGAAATGCCAATTGCTCCTGGGTTTCCACACCTTCGGCAATCACCTCCAGGTTCAAGCTGCGGGCCATGGCCACGATGGCACGGATGATTTCGGCGTCGTTAGGGTCATGGGTGGCGTCACGCACGAAGGATTGGTCGATCTTCAGCGCGTCCACCGGCAAGCGTTTGAGGTACGTGAGCGACGAGTAGCCGGTGCCGAAGTCATCCATCGCGAAGCTCACGCCGAGCTTTTTCAGGCGGCGCATTTTGCTGATGGTGTCGTCCAGGTTCTGGATCACGATGCCCTCGGTAATTTCCAGCTTTAACAGGCTGAATGGCAGTTGGTGTTGCTTGAGACTGCGCTCCACCCGTTCGACAAAATCGTTCTGGCGAAACTGCCGTGGGCTGATATTCACGCACAGGCTGAAATTCAGCGGGTCCACCAAGCCCTCCGCGATCAGCTGTTGAAAGGCCGCGCAGGCTTCATCAAGGATCCAGGTGCCGACTTCAAGGATCAGGCCGCTGTCCTCCAACACCTTGATAAATTCGGCGGGCGACTGCGCGCCCAGTTGCGGATGCTGCCAGCGCACCAGGGCTTCTGCGCCGACGATCTTGTTGCCGCGCGCGTCCACTTGCGGCTGGTAGTGCACGCTGAACTCGCCGCGTGACAGGGCCAGGCGCAGGTCGGTCTCCATGCGCAGGCGTTCGCTGGCGGTTTTTTGCATGCTGTTGTGGAACATCTGCGTGGTGTTGCGCCCTGAATCCTTGGCGCGGTACAGGGCGATGTCGGCGCGCTTGAGCAAGTCGGCGGGGGTGGAGCCATGATCGGGAATCAGCGCCACCCCAATACTCGGCGTGACCTGCAGGCGGTGGCCATCGAGGAACATGGGTTCCGAGAGCAATTCGCGCAGGGTGTCGGCCAGTTCCTGTACCTGGGCGCTGACTTCCATGCGCGAACCGTCCAGGCCGCTGAGCAGCACCACAAATTCATCGCCCCCCAGGCGCGCCACGGTGTCTTCCATGCGCACGCTGGCTTCCAGGCGTGCGGTGACGATCTTCAGCACCGTGTCCCCCACCGGATGGCCGAGGGAATCGTTGATGTGCTTGAAGTGGTCGAGGTCGAGGAACAGCAGCGCGCCGCGCAGGTTATGGCGCTTGAGCAGGGCGATCTGCTGGCTGAGGCGGTCCATCAACAGGGCGCGGTTGGGCAAGTTGGTCAGCGGGTCGTGGTAGGCCAGGTGGCGGATCTGCGCCTGGGCGTTTTTGAGCAGGCTCACGTCGCGGGCGGTCAGCAGCAGGCACGGGGTTTCATTCAGGGTGATGGGCTCCACCGACACTTCCACTGCCAGCAAGTCGCCGCGCTTGTTGTGCCAAAGCATTTCCAGATGGTGGATGCGGCCTTTGATCTGTAACTCGGCCAACAGCGCCGAGCGCTGGTTTTCATCGGCCCAGATACCGATCTGGTAGAGGGTCAGGCCGATGGCCTCCTCGGCACGGTAGCCGGTCAGGCGACAGAAACCATCGTTGACCTCCACATAACGCCCGGTATCGCGCTCGGTGATGGAAATGGCGTCGGGACTGGAATGGAAAGCCTTGGCGAACTTCTCTTCGCTGGCCTTGAGGGCCGCTTCCGAGCGTTGTTGCTGGGTGATATCGCGCAGCGTGGTGACAATGCACGGCTGGTCGCCGACCTTGATCAGACGACTGGAAATCACGCAGGTCAGGCTTTGGCCGTTTTTGTGATGCACCATGATCGCCACATTGTTCAGCGTCTGCTCGCGGATCACCCGTTCGATACGCTCCAGGCGCTTGCTCGACTCGTCCCACAGGCCAATCTGCTCGGCGCTTTTGTCGATCACCTCGGCCGCTGTCCAGCCGAAGGTCTGGGTAAAGGCGGGGTTGATCTCGATAAACGCGCCGCCGTCCAGGCAGGTGACGCAGATCGGGTCAGGGCTGGCCTGGAACAGGCTGGCGAATTTTTCTTCGGAGGCGGTCAAGCGTTGTTCGCGTTCCACTTGGTCGGTGATGTCCAGCAAGGTCCCGGCCATACGCAGTGGCGCGCCTTGGGCGTCGCGGTAGAGGCGGGCGCGACTTTCCAGGTAACGTGAACTGCCGTCTTCCATGGGCACCCGGTAGGTCAGTTGATAGTTGCCGGCCGGGCCCTCGCGCAGGGTTCGGTAAGCGTTGCGCATGTTTTCGCGCTCTTCACCGGGCATGCCCTCGAAAAAAGCATCGAAGGATTCGTGGAACGGTTCCGGCGGCAGGCCGTGTAACTGAGCGGCGCGCGCCGAGCCGTAGAGCATGCCGGTAGGGATGTGCCAGTCCCAGGTGCCCAGTTGCGCCGAGTCCAGGGCCAGGTCAAGGCGCTCCTGGCTGTCCTTGAGCGCCTGTTCGGCGTTTTTGCGCTCGGTGGTGTCGAGGAAGGTGCTGAGCAAATAGGCCTCGCCTTCCAGTTCGACCTTTTGCGCGCTGAGGGTGCCATCGTGGATCTGGCCATTACTGGCGCAAAATTGCACCTCCATGGTGATGGGCTCGCCCTTGCGCTGTGTGGCCTTGACCAACTGCGCGCGTTGCTCGGGGTGGCGCCATAGGCCCAGGTCCAGGGTGGTGCGCCCGATAGCGTCGGCCACCGGCCAGCCGAAGAGCATTTCGAAATACTGGTTGGCTTCGCTGATCAGCCCGTCGGCCTGGCGGGTCAGCAGGACCATGTTGGGGCACAGATGGAACAGCGTGGCGAAGCGTTTTTCGGAGTGGCTGAGGGCGTGCTCGCGTTCGCGCTGGCGCGTAGTCTCGCGGATCACCCCGATCATGCGGCGCCGCCCGGCCTTGTCCGGCGCCAGGCTGCCGTTGATTTCCAGCCAGTGATGGGTGCCATCCGGCCATTGAATGTGGTGGTGCATGGCCTGTTCGAACGGCTCCCCAGCCAGCACCGCGTGAAAAGCCCGTATCACCCGGCCGCGATCCTGTGGGGCCAGCAGGTCCAGGTAATCCAGGTCCTTGGGCAGCGGCTGGCGGGGGTCGAAGCCGAACAGCGCCTGGGTGCCCCGTGACCAACTGATGCGCCCGGTGTCGATTTCCCAGCACCACGCACCCAGCCGGGCAGCATTAAGGGCTGCCAGCAGTTGCGGGGCGCTGTCCCAGCTTTGTTCCGCCTCTTGAGGGTCAAGGGCGTAAATGCGGGGCAGGGGTGGCACGGAATCGACGGGGTTGCGCATTATCAAAGGGCCTTGGCTCGATGGGCGTATAGCGCGGTTTATTCAGGCCCTGAGGCCGCACAGTTTCATGCCGGTATCCCTGGCAGATCGACCTGTGCATCCAATAGGCTCATGAAAGCCCGCGCAGCGTTCGACAGCGTCCTTTCGGTGTGCACGATATAGCCTAGCTGGCGACTGAGCTGTATGCCCGGCAAAGCGATACTTGCTACCTGATCATCGAGCATGGTGCGCGGCAATACGCTCCAGGCCAGGCCGATGGACACCATCATCTTGATAGTTTCCAGGTAGTTAGTGCTCATCGCGATGTTCGGCGTGAGGCCCTGGGCCTCGAACAGCCGGCTGACAATATGGTGGGTAAAGGTGTTGCCACCGGGGAAAACGGCCGGGTGGCCGGCAATGTCGGCCAGGCTGACACGGCCATTGCTGATCAGGCTGTGCTCCGGCGCCACCACGAAATCCAGTGGGTCGTCCCACACGGGTGTGGCACGCACGAGGTGGTGGGGCTCGGGCGCCAGGGTGATCACCGCCACTTCGGCGCGGCCATGGAGGATTTCTTCGTAGGCCACTTCTGAATCGAGGAACTGAATATCCAGCGCCACATTCGGGTATTCCCGGGTAAAGGTCCGCAGCACCGGCGGCAAGCGGTGCAGGCCAATGTGGTGACTGGTGGCCAGCGTGAGGCGCCCGCTGACTTCACCGGTGAGGTTGGTCAGGGCGCGACGTGTGTCGTCCAGCACGTTGAGGATCTGATAGGCACGTGGGAGCAGGGCTCGTCCGGCTTCGGTCAAGCCGACTTCACGGCCCAGGCGGTCGAACAAGCGCACCTTTAATTGTTGCTCCAGGCCGGCGATGCGTTTGCTGATGGCCGGCTGGGTCAGGTGCAGGCGTTCACCGGCGCCGGAGAAACTGCCGGTCTCGGCGATGGCAATAAAGGCATTGAGGTTGGCCAAGTCCATGGGGGTATTCCAGTTGGTAATCCAAAGCATAAAAAATATGAATTTGAGTTATTTAATGTAGCGCCATACCATCAGCCTCACAAGCCAAAGGGTTATTGAAAAGCCCGGCATAGAGAAACACCGCTGATGAGGACCGACTGATGGCCGGCAAAACGCTTTACGACAAGCTTTGGGATTCCCATGAAGTGAAACGGCGCGACGATGGCTCGTCGCTGATCTATATCGACCGTCACATCATCCATGAAGTGACCTCGCCCCAAGCGTTCGAAGGCCTGCGGCTGGCCGGGCGCAAGCCTTGGCGCGTCGATTCCATCATCGCCACACCGGACCACAACGTACCCACCACCCCTGAGCGCAAGGGCGGTATCGAAGCCATTGCCGACCAAGTGTCGCGTTTGCAGGTGCAGACCCTCGACGACTACTGTGACGAATATGGCATCACCGAATTCAAGATGAATGACGTGCGTCAAGGCATCGTGCACGTGATCGGCCCGGAGCAGGGCGCCACCTTGCCGGGCATGACCGTGGTCTGCGGCGATTCCCACACCTCCACCCACGGTGCGTTCGGCGCCTTGGCCCACGGCATCGGCACTTCCGAGGTGGAACATGTGTTCGCCACCCAGTGCCTGGTCGCCAAAAAGATGAAGAATATGTTGGTGAAGGTCGAAGGCACGTTGCCGTTCGGCGTGACCGCCAAGGACATCGTGCTCGCGGTGATCGGCAAGATCGGTACAGCCGGCGGTAACGGCCATGCCATCGAGTTTGCCGGCAGTGCGATTCGCGACTTGTCGATCGAAGGCCGCATGACCATCTGCAACATGTCCATCGAAGCCGGTGCCCGTGTGGGCATGGTGGCGGCGGATGAAAAGACCGTCGACTACGTCAAGGGGCGTCCATTCGCACCTGCAGGCGCGGATTGGGATGCAGCGGTCGAAGCCTGGAAAGACTTGGTGTCCGACGCCGATGCGGTGTTCGACACGGTGGTCGAGCTGGACGCGGCCCAGATCAAGCCGCAAGTCAGCTGGGGCACTTCGCCGGAAATGGTTCTGGCGGTTGACCAGAACGTGCCGGATCCGGCTAAAGAGGCTGACCTGGTCAAGCGGGGCTCCATCGAGCGCGCGCTGAAGTACATGGGGTTGAAAGCCAACCAGGCGATTACTGACATTCAGTTGGATCGCGTATTCATCGGTTCCTGCACCAACTCGCGGATCGAAGACCTGCGCGCCGCGGCGGTGATCGCCAAGGGCCGCAAAGTCGCCTCGACCATCAAGCAGGCGATCGTGGTGCCGGGTTCAGGCCTGGTGAAAGCCCAGGCAGAAGCTGAAGGCCTCGACAAGATCTTCCTCGAAGCCGGTTTTGAATGGCGTGAGCCGGGCTGCTCGATGTGCCTGGCGATGAACCCCGACCGCCTGGAGTCGGGCGAGCACTGCGCGTCCACCTCCAACCGTAACTTCGAAGGGCGTCAGGGCGCCGGCGGGCGTACCCACCTGGTCAGCCCGGCCATGGCCGCTGCCGCTGCCGTCAACGGTCGTTTCATCGACGTTCGCGAATTGATCTGAGGAATACCCGATGCGTGCTTTTACTCAACACACTGGCCTTGTCGCCCCTTTGGACCGTGCCAACGTCGACACCGACCAGATCATCCCCAAGCAGTTCTTGAAGTCGATCAAGCGCACCGGTTTCGGCCCGAACCTGTTCGACGAGTGGCGCTACCTGGACGTGGGCTACGCCTACCAGGACAACTCCAAGCGCCCGTTGAACAAGGACTTCGTGCTCAACGCCGAGCGTTACCAGGGCGCCAGCGTGCTGCTGGCGCGGGAAAACTTCGGCTGCGGCTCCAGCCGTGAGCACGCGCCGTGGGCGCTGGAAGAATATGGCTTTCGCAGCATCATCGCGCCGAGCTACGCGGACATCTTCTTCAACAACAGCTTCAAGAACGGCCTGTTGCCGATCATCTTGAGCGATGCCGAAGTCGACGAGCTGTTCAAGCAGGTGGAAGCCGAAGAGGGCTACCAGTTGACCGTCGACCTGGCCGCGCAAACCGTGACGCGTCCGGACGGCAAGGTGTATCACTTTGAAGTGGATGCGTTCCGTAAGCACTGCCTGATCAACGGCCTGGACGATATCGGCCTGACCTTGCAGGACGGCGATGCGATTGCCGCGTTTGAAGCCAAGCACCGGGCGAGCCAGCCTTGGTTGTTTCGTGATGCCTGATATGAGGTAGGTCGTGCTGGCCCCATCGCGGGCAAGCCCGACTCCCACAGTTGACCGAGTTGTTCAGGAGAACACCGATCAATGTGGGAGCTGGCTTGCCTGCGATAGCGCCCGTACAACCACCCCAAAACCCAAGGAAAACCACCATGACCGCCACCGTCCACACCCAAGTCGTGCAAAAACAATTCGGCGAGCAAGCCTCGGCCTACCTGAGCAGTGCCGTACACGCCCAAGGCACCGAATTCGCGCTGTTACAGGCCGAACTGGTCGGGCAGGGCGCTGCGCGACTGCTGGACCTGGGTTGCGGTGCCGGTCATGTGAGCTTCAATATGGCGCCGCTGGTTAAAGAGGTCGTGGCCTATGACCTCTCCCAGCAGATGCTCGACGTCGTCGCCACCGCTGCGGTAGACCGCGGCTTTGAGAACATCCGCACCGTACAGGGCGCCGCCGAACGCCTGCCGTTCGCCGACGGTGAGTTCGACTTCGTGTTCAGCCGTTATTCGGCCCACCACTGGAGCGACCTCCGCCTGGCCCTGCGCGAAGTGCGCCGCGTGCTCAAGCCGGGCGGCGTGGTGGCGTTCGTCGACGTCTTGTCACCGGGCAGCCCGCTGTTGGACACTTACCTGCAAACCGCCGAAGTGCTGCGCGACACCAGCCACGTGCGCGATTACTCCGCCGCCGAGTGGATGCAGCAGCTCAGCGAAACCGGTCTGCACGTGCGCAACAGTAGCCGCCAGCGTTTGCGCCTGGAATACACCTCCTGGGTTGAGCGCATGCGCACGCCAGAGGTGTTGCGTGCCGCGATCCTTGAGCTGCAACAGGCGATGGGCCAGGAAGTGCGCGATTACTACGAAATTCAAGCCGACGGCACCTTCAGCACCGACGTGCTGGTGGTCTTTGCCGAACGCTGATTGATTTTTCCCGACCTGCCCACGGGTGGGTCGCTTGATGAAATGAGGAACGCATGAGCAAGCAGATTCTGATTCTCCCTGGCGACGGCATTGGTCCGGAAATCATGGCCGAAGCGGTCAAGGTACTGGAGCTCGCCAACAGCAAGTACAGCCTGGGCTTCGAGCTGAGCCACGACGTGATCGGCGGCGCTGCCATCGACAAGCACGGCGTACCGCTGGCCGACGAGACCCTGGACCGTGCCCGCGCGGCCGACGCCGTGCTGCTCGGCGCCGTGGGCGGCCCGAAATGGGACAAGATCGAACGTGACATCCGCCCTGAGCGCGGCCTGCTGAAAATCCGCGCGCAACTGGGCCTGTTCGGCAACCTGCGCCCGGCCATCCTCTATCCGCAACTGGCGGACGCCTCGAGCCTCAAGCCGGAAGTGGTCGCGGGCCTGGATATCCTGATCGTGCGCGAGCTGACCGGTGGTATCTACTTTGGCTCGCCACGCGGTGTGCGTGAGTTGGAAAATGGTGAGCGCCAGGCCTACGACACCCTGCCTTACAGCGAGAGCGAAATCCGCCGTATCGCCCGTGTCGGTTTCGACATGGCCCGCGTGCGTGGCAAGAAGGTCTGCTCGGTGGACAAGGCCAACGTGCTGGCCTCCAGCCAACTGTGGCGCGAAATCGTCGAAGAAGTGGCCAAGGACTACCCGGACGTCGAACTGAGCCACATGTACGTCGACAACGCTGCCATGCAACTGGTGCGTGCACCCAAGCAGTTCGACGTGATCGTCACCGACAACCTGTTCGGCGACATCCTGTCCGACCAGGCGTCGATGCTCACCGGTTCCATCGGCATGCTGCCGTCGGCGTCCCTGGACACCCGCAACAAGGGCATGTACGAGCCTTGCCACGGTTCGGCGCCGGACATCGCGGGCCAGGGCATTGCCAACCCGTTGGCGACCATTTTGTCGGTCTCCATGATGCTGCGTTACAGCTTCAACCTGAGCGACGCGGCGGATGCCATCGAGAAGGCCGTGAGCCTGGTACTCGATCAGGGCCTGCGCACCGGCGACATCTGGTCGCAGGGTTGCACCAAGGTCGGTACGCAAGAAATGGGCGACGCAGTAGTCGCCGCGCTGCGGAATCTGTAATCTCTCGGGCCCGCTTGCAGTTGTTGCTGCAAGGCGGCCCACTTTTTAACAAGGTGTAGTTGCGATGAAACGTGTAGGTCTGATCGGTTGGCGCGGTATGGTCGGTTCCGTGCTCATGCAGCGGATGCTGGAAGAGCAGGATTTCGATCTTATTGAGCCGGTGTTTTTCACCACTTCGAACGTGGGTGGCCAAGGGCCGTCCGTGGGCAAGGATATTGCTCCGCTCAAGGACGCCTACAACATTGAAGAGCTGAAAACCCTCGACGTGATTCTGACCTGTCAGGGTGGCGACTACACCAGCGAAGTCTTCCCCAAGTTGCGCGAAGCCGGCTGGCAGGGTTACTGGATCGACGCCGCCTCCAGCCTGCGCATGCAGGACGATGCGGTGATCATCCTTGATCCGGTGAACCGCAAGGTCATCGACCAGCAACTGGACGCGGGCACCAAGAACTACGTCGGCGGCAACTGCACCGTCAGCCTGATGCTGATGGGCCTGGGTGGCCTGTTCGAAGCCGGCCTGGTCGAGTGGATGAGCGCCATGACTTATCAGGCGGCCTCCGGGGCCGGCGCGCAGAACATGCGCGAACTGATCAAGCAAATGGGCGCGACCCACGCTGCCGTCGCCGATCAACTGGCCGACCCGGCCAGCGCGATCCTCGACATCGACCGCCGTGTGGCTGAAGCCATGCGCAGCGAGGCGTACCCGACCGAGAACTTCGGCGTGCCATTGGCCGGCAGCCTGATCCCCTGGATCGACAAAGAGCTGCCGAACGGCCAGAGCCGCGAAGAGTGGAAGGCCCAGGCCGAGACCAACAAGATCCTCGGCCGCTTCAAGAGCCCGATCCCGGTGGACGGCATCTGCGTGCGTATCGGCGCGATGCGCTGCCACAGCCAGGCGCTGACCATCAAGCTGAACAAAGACGTGCCGATCGCCGATATCGAAGCGTTGATCAGCCAGCACAACCCCTGGGTCAAGCTGGTGCCGAACAACCGCGACATCAGCATGCAGGAGCTGAGCCCGACCAAGGTCACCGGCACCTTGAATGTACCGGTAGGCCGTCTGCGCAAGCTGAACATGGGCAGCCAGTTCCTGGGCGCGTTCACCGTAGGCGACCAGCTGCTGTGGGGCGCGGCCGAACCGCTGCGCCGCATGCTGCGGATTCTGCTGGAACGTTGATAGTTTGAGGCAATGAGAGAAACCCGCGACTGGTGACAGGCGCGGGTTTTTTGTTGTTTGGTCGGGCCTTATCGGGGGCAAGCCCCCTCCCACCCTTGATTGGCGAACGCGCCCAAATGTGGGAGGGGGCTTGCCCCCGATATGGCCATCAGCCACGCCACAAATCCCAGCTTAATTGCCTCGCCCCCCACCACCCGGTAAAGTGCCGCTCCCCCCGCAATGCCCGAGGCAGTCCCCATGAACCCGACCTTTGATATCGCCGTGATCGGCGCCACCGGCACCGTAGGTGAAACCCTGGTGCAGATCCTCGAAGAGCTGGACTTCCCGGTCGGCACCCTGCATCTGCTGGCAGGCAGCAACTCCGCCGGTGCATCGGTGCCGTTTCGCGGCAAGAACGTGCGGGTGAGGGAGGTTGACGAGTTCGACTTCAGTAAAGTCCAGCTGGCGTTCTTTGCGGCGGGGCCGGCGGTCACCTCAAGTTTTGCGCCGCGCGCCACGGCGGCGGGCTGCTCGTTGATTGATCTGTCTGGCGCATTGCCGGCCGAGCAGGCGCCGCAAGTGGTGCCGGAAGCCAATGCCCATGTGCTGGACGGCCTGAGTAAGCCGTTCCAGCTCGGCAGCCCAAGCCCGTCGGCGACCAACTTGGCAGTCGTCCTCGCCCCCTTGCGTAGCGTGCTGGATATCCAGCGCGTGAGCGTCACCGCCAGCCTGGCGATGTCGTCCCAGGGCCGTGAGGCCGTCAGCGAGCTGGCCCGGCAAACCGCCGAGCTGCTGAATATGCGCCCGCTGGAGCCGAAATTCTTTGATCGCCAGGTCGCCTTCAATGTGTTGGCACAAGTCGGCACGCCGGACGCCCAAGGTCATACCGCCTTGGAAAAGCGCCTGGTACACGAACTGCGCGCAGTGCTGGAATTACCTTTGCTAAAGATTTCCGCAACTTGCGTTCAAGCCCCGGTGTTTTTTGGCGATAGCCTGACTGTGTCTCTGCAACTGGGAGCACCGGTGGACCTCGCTGCCGTGAACCGCCTACTCGACGCAGCCCCAGGTATAGAGCTGGTGGACGAGGGCGACTACCCCACTGCGGTGGGTGACGCCGTGGGCCAGGATGTGATCTATGTAGGGCGGGTTCGTGCGGGCGTGGATGACCCGGCGGAACTAAATCTGTGGCTGACGTCAGATAACGTACGCAAAGCCGCCGCGCTGAATGCCGTACAGCTGGCGCAGTTGTTGATAAAAGGCCTTGCGTAAAAGATACTTGGCGGCAATTTGTAGATTGATTCTAGCCAGGCGCTATGCTTGGCCCCAGGTAGGAAAAGTTGCGCGTCGGTGACCTATCGGCTCGCCATGCCTTATGGCAGCGGTTACCAACCTTCTCGCAGGCCGGGGAGTGTTCAAAAAGGATGAGGCTATGGTTCAAGTTCGCAAACTGGTGTTAGCAATAGCGGCCGCCTCGGCGCTGTCCTCCGGTATGGCGCAGGCGCTGCAGCTGGGGGAGATGACCCTCAAGTCGAAGTTGAACCAGCCGTTGGCGGTGGAAATCGAATTGCTCGATGTCGGTGGCCTCACGGCTTCCGAGATCACGCCGAGCCTGGCCTCGTCCCAGGCGTTTGTGGATGCCGGTGTTGATCGCCAGGCATTTCTCAATGACTTGACGTTCACTCCGGTGATCAATCCCAACGGCCGCAGCGTGGTGCGTGTCACCTCCAGCAAGCCGTTGCCGGACGCCTACGTACGTTTCCTGCTGCAGGTGCAATGGCCTAATGGCCGTTTGATGCGCGACTACAGCGTTTTGCTCGACCCGGCCAAGTTCGACCAGCCCGCACCGACGACCGCCGCGCCGGCACCGCGCCTGGCAGCGCCGTCCAGCACAGCGCCGGCCGTGAGCAAACCCGCACAGCACACCACCACGCCCCGCGACACCTTGTGGGAAATTGCCGCGAAGAACCGTAACGGCGGCTCGGTTCAGCAGACCATGCTGGCGATCCAGGCGCTGAACCCGGACGCGTTTATCGACGGCAATATCAACCGCCTTAAAACTGGTCAGGTCCTGCGCCTGCCGGATACCGTACAAAGCACCGCACTGCCGCAACCCCAGGCGATTGCCGAAGTGAGCGCGCAGAACGCCGCCTGGCGCCAGGGGCGACGTGCCGCAACCAACCCTGCGGCGGGCAAGCAGCAGCTGGACGCTACCAAGCGCACCCAGGCTGGCAATGCGCCCGCGAGCACCAACGCCAAGGACAACTTGAGCCTGGTGTCGGCCGAGGCGGCCAAGAAGGGCGCCAAGGGCAAGGCGGGCGATAGCGCGGCGCTGAGCGACAAACTGGCGATGACCCAGGAGCAACTGGACACCACCCGTCGCGACAACGAAGAGCTGAAAAGCCGCGCTGCCGACTTGCAAAGCCAGTTGGACAAGCTGCAAAAGCTGATTCAACTGAAAAACGATCAACTCGCGCGTCTGCAGGCTGAAAAGGGTGTCCCGGCCGCTTCGGCCACGGCGGCCACGGCGGCGATGCCCGCGCAGTTGGCCGGCGAACCGGCGGCTGCCCCGGCCGCGCCGGATGCCGCCACCGCTACCCCAGCGCCCGCCGCGCCCGCGCCTGAGCCCGTCAAGGCGGATGCAGCGCCTGACAGCACCGAAGGTAAATTCAATGACGTGCTGACCAACCCGATCGTACTCGGCGTGGTCGGCGGTGCGGCTGGCCTGCTGGTGCTGTTGCTCCTGCTGTTGTGGGCGCGCCATCGCAACGCACGCCTCGAAGAGGAAAAGCACCTGCGCATGGCGCGGGCGCTGGCTGAAGAGCCGGTGTTCACCTCGAACATCGACCATGACCTGCCGCCGGACAGCTTCGAAGGCCTGGAAGTGCCGCCGCCAAACGTCAAGCTGGCCGCCGCGCCAGCACCGGCCCCGGTGGCCGAGCCGGCTGTCGTTGTGCCGACCGTTGCTTCCGTGCTGGCGCCGCTGGCCGTTGCTGTCGCCCCGGTAAACGCCAACGATGCGTTGGCCCAAGCTCAATCCCATATCGATCGTGGCCACCTGAACCAGGCCGCCGATGTGTTGCAGCAGGCGATCAAGCATGAGCCCAAACGCAGCGATCTGCGTTTGAAGCTGATGGAAGTCTACGGTTTGCAAAACGACAAGGACGGCTTCGTGAGCCAGGAGCGTCAACTGGTGGCCAATGGTGAAAACCATGCCCAGGTCGAGCAGCTCAAGAGTCGCTTCCCGGCCATGGCCGTGTTGGCGGCGGGTGTCAGCGCGGCGGTGGCCGCCGCTGCCCTGGATGCTCAATACGTTAAGGATTTGCTCGAAGACAAGCCGGCGCCTGCGCAACCGGAGGCTTTCGACACCGATTTCGATCTGAGCCTGGACGACCTGGAAGAAGCCTCCCCAGCGGAGGTCAAGGACGATCAGCAGACCTTCGAGTCGCTTCTGAAGCAGCAGACCGAAGCCAACGCCAGCCCCGATGACCTGTCGGACTTCGACCTGGACCTGCAACTGGATGCGCCGGCTTCGGCGCAATCCGATGACGACTTCCTCTCAGGCCTGGAAGACCAGATGAAGGACGTGCCGGCCGTCGAGCCGCCGACCTTGACGCCTGCGGCACTGGACGACTTCGACCTGCCGGAAGATTTCGACCTGTCCCTGGCCGATGAGCCGGAAGCGGGCGCCAAGCCTGATGCGTTCGCGTCGGAGCTGGATGATGTCAACGCCGAGCTGGACCGTCTGTCCCAGAGCCTGGAACACCCGTCCATCGAACCATCGTTCACCGCGGAAGATGCGGCAATGGGCGATGACGAGCCGGAGTTCGACTTCCTTTCCGGCACAGACGAAGTGGCAACCAAGCTCGACCTGGCCCAGGCCTATATCGACATGGGTGATGCGGACGGCGCACGGGACATCCTCTCCGAAGTGCTGACCGAGGGTGACGAGGCGCAGCGTGGCGAGGCCAAGGAAATGCTCGGCCGTATTTAACGGGCGACGCAAATCCAGTGTGGGGCTTGCCGTGGTGATCGGGCTTCCTATGGTAATCGGGCTTCTTGTAGTGAGCGGGCTTGCCCCGCGCTGGGCTGCGAAGCAGCCCCACTAGATCTGGAGGAATAACCCCACCCACCACCGCAAGCCCCCCTCCCACATTGGCTCAAGCCAATCCATTACAAAAGCGCCCGCCACTGTGTAGTCGCCTTTATAATAGCCGCCTTCGCGCAACTCATCAGGCTCTCAGTTCTTGGCAAATATAGATAATCCGGCCGCCGAAATGGCGGCCGCAGGCTTTTACCGCATCGCGCTGGGCGTGGAATACAAGGGCTCGCGTTATCGCGGCTGGCAGCGTCAGGCCTCCGGCGTGCTGACAGTGCAGGAAACCCTGGAGAAGGCCCTGTCCAAAGTTGCCGACTCGCCAGTGTCGCTGATGTGCGCCGGGCGTACCGATGCTGGCGTGCATGCCTGCGGCCAGGTGGTGCACTTCGACACCCAGGCTGAGCGCTCAATGAAAGCCTGGGTGATGGGGGCTAATATCAATTTGCCCCATGATGTCAGCGTCAGCTGGGCCAAGGTCATGCCTGCGCATTTTCATGCGCGCTTCAAGGCCATTGCCCGGCGTTATCGCTATGTGATCTACAACGACCAGATCCGCCCGGCGCACCTCAACGAAGAAATCACCTGGAACCACCGCCCACTGGACGCCGAGCGCATGGCCGAAGCCGCGCAGCACCTGGTGGGCGTGCATGATTTCAGTGCCTTCCGTGCCGGCCAGTGCCAGGCGAAGTCGCCGATCAAGGAAGTCCACCACCTGCGCGTGACCCGCCACGGCAAGATGATCGTGCTGGATATCCGCGCCGGGGCCTTCTTGCATCACATGGTGCGCAACATTGCCGGGGTGCTGATGACCATCGGCACCGGCGAGCGCCCGGTGGCGTGGGCCAAGGAAGTGCTGGAAAGCCGGGTTCGCCGTACCGGCGGGGTCACGGCGCATCCGTTCGGCCTGTACCTGGTGGATGTGGAGTACCGCGACGAGTTCGAATTGCCGGAGCGTTTCATCGGGCCACACTTCCTCACAGGTTTCAGCGAACTTGGCGGCTGACGCCCGGAAAAGCTTTTGTTACCATCCGGGACTTTCTCGGCCCAACCCCTGAGGTTTTCACGACATGTCAGCCGTTCGCAGCAAGATTTGCGGGATTACCCGCATAGAAGACGCGCTGGCGGCAGTCGAGGCGGGGGCGGACGCCATTGGTTTGGTGTTTTACGCCAAGAGCCCGCGGTCGGTGAATGTGTTGCAGGCGCGAGCGATCATCGCCGCACTGCCGCCGTTCGTGACCACCGTGGGTTTGTTCGTCAACGCCAGCCGCTGCGAACTCAACGAAACCCTGGATGCCGTGCCCCTGGATATGCTGCAGTTCCACGGTGACGAAACACCCGACGAGTGTGAAAGCTACCAGCGCCCGTATATCAAGGCGCTGCGCGTCAAGTCCGGGGACGATATCGCGGCAGCGTGTGCCGCCTACAGTGGCGCTCGCGGGATCCTGCTGGACACCTACGTCGAAGGCGTGCCTGGCGGTACCGGCGAGGCGTTCGATTGGTCGCTGATTCCCCCGGGGTTGAGCAAGCCGATCATCCTGGCCGGTGGGCTCACCCCCACGAATGTCGGGGCGGCGATCGAGCAGGTACAACCGTATGCCGTGGATGTCAGCGGTGGAGTAGAGCAGGGCAAGGGCATCAAGGATCACAGCAAGATTCGCGCGTTCATGCAGGCCGTGCGCAACAGCAGCGGTGCGATGTGACGGCTGGCAGTCTGCCGCCGTCCATAACTACCACTGTGTAAAACAGCCCGGCGCCGCCTGTGGGTGGCCCGGAAATGAAGTGGCAACCCTGCGCTGGCAGGTTGTCTGGAAGGCTGAGGATACATGCGGGAACAGGCCGGTCGAACGTCTGACCCCGTCCAGCATGTGTCATCGCCACATATGAATTTAGCTCAAGGGCATACGCGGGGCTGTGTTCAAGCCACCGGTACTGGAGAAAGAAAGCATGAGCAACTGGTTAGTAGACAAACTGATCCCTTCGATCATGCGTTCCGAGGTGAAGAAAAGCTCGGTTCCTGAAGGTCTGTGGCACAAGTGCCCATCCTGCGACGCGGTGCTGTACCGCCCGGAGCTGGAAAAGACCCTGGACGTTTGCCCCAAGTGCAACCACCACATGCGTATCGGCGCCCGCGCCCGCATCGACATTTTCCTGGATGCCGAAGGCCGTAGCGAGCTGGGCGCGGACCTGGAGCCGGTTGACCGTCTCAAGTTCCGCGACGGCAAGAAGTACAAGGACCGCCTGACCGCTGCGCAGAAGCAGACCGGTGAGAAAGACGCGCTGATTTCCGTCAGCGGCAAGCTGCTGGGCATGCCTGTCGTGGTGTCGGCGTTTGAGTTCTCGTTCATGGGCGGCTCCATGGGTGCCATCGTCGGTGAGCGCTTTGTGCGCGCCGCCAACTACGCCCTGGAAAACCGTTGCCCGATGATCTGCTTCGCCGCCTCCGGTGGCGCGCGTATGCAGGAAGCCCTGATCTCGCTGATGCAAATGGCCAAGACCTCCGCGGTACTGGCGCGTCTGCGTGAAGAAGGCATCCCGTTTATCTCCGTGCTGACCGACCCGGTCTACGGCGGCGTTTCCGCCAGCCTGGCGATGCTGGGTGACGTGATCGTCGGCGAGCCGAAGGCGCTGATCGGCTTTGCCGGCCCGCGTGTGATCGAGCAGACCGTACGTGAAAAACTGCCGGAAGGTTTCCAGCGCAGCGAGTTCCTGCTGGAGCACGGCGCGATCGACCTGATCATCCCGCGCGGTGAACTGCGTCCACGCCTGGGCAACCTGCTGGCACAGATGATGGGCCTGCCGACGCCCGTCTACGTCGCGCCTAAAGTTGAGCCGATCGTTGTGCCGCCGGTGCCTGCGAACCTATGACCCAGCGTACCCTGGGCGAGTGGCTCGCCTACCTTGAGCAGTTGCATCCGTCCGCCATCGACATGGGCCTGGAGCGCTCGCAACAGGTAGCGGCCCGCCTCGGGTTAGGCCGCCCGGCACCGCGCGTGATCACGGTGACCGGTACCAACGGCAAAGGCTCTACCTGTGCCTTTGTCGCGGCGCTGCTGCAGGCCCAAGGGCTGAAAGTCGGCGTCTACAATTCCCCGCACCTGCTGCGTTACAACGAGCGGGTGCAGCTCAATGGCGTCGAAGCCTCGGATGAGCAACTCTGCGAAGCCTTCGCCGCACTCGATGCGGGCCGGGGCGAGATTTCCCTGACTTACTTCGAGATGGGCACCCTGGCGGCGTTCTGGCTGTTTGAGCGTGCGCAACTGGATGTGGTGGTGCTGGAGGTCGGCCTGGGTGGGCGTCTGGACACGGTCAACGTGGTGGATGCCGATCTGGCGTTGGTCACCAGCATTGGTGTGGACCACGCCGACTACCTGGGCAATACCCGTGAATCCGTGGCCTATGAAAAAGCCGGGATCTTCCGCCAGGGCAAGCCTGCGCTGTGCGGTGACGTGGAGCCGCCGCATACCCTGCTGGATAAGGTGCGTGAGCTGGATTGCCCGTTTTTCCTGCGCGGCCGCGAATTCAACCTCGAGATCGGTGAGCAGCACTGGCAATGGCGTGGGCGCGATGCCCGTGGCCAGGCTGTAGAGTTGCACGATCTGCCGTTGCTGAACCTGCCGATGGAAAACGCCGCACTCGCGCTGCAGGCCTATCTGTTGCTGGACCTGCCGTGGAGCGCCGAGCAGATTGCCACCACCTTGTTGGCCACGCGCGTGGTCGGGCGGTTGGATCGCCGTGAGTTCGAATGGCAAGGCAAGCGCCTGAACCTGCTGCTGGATGTGGGGCATAACCCCCATGCGGCCGAGTACCTGGCGCAGCGGCTGTCCCGCACGCCGCCGGTCGGTCGTCGCCTTGCGGTCTTTGGTCTGCTGGCTGATAAGGATCTGGAAGGTGTGGTTGCGCCCTTGTTGGGCAATGTCCAGGCCTGGGCCGTGGCGCCGCTGGATACCCCGCGCAGCCGTCCGGCCGCTGAACTGGAAGTGGCCTTGCAGAACCTTGGTGCAGCGGTGGCGTCGTATGCAAGCGTGACCGATGCCCTTGAAGCACAGTGCGCCATTGCCACGCCCGATGATGAGATTCTGTTGTTCGGGTCATTTTATTGTGTTGCCGAGGCGCTTGAGTGGTTGGCCCGGCGCTCCACGGAGGAAGCTGCACATGGCATTACTGGATAGCGCATACAAGCAGCGAATGGTCGGAGCCTTGGTTCTGGTGGCGCTGGCGGTGATTTTCCTGCCGATGCTGTTTTCTCGCCAGGACGAAGAGCGTCAGGTGGTGGTTGAGGCTCCGGCCGCGCCACAAGCCCCGGCGGTGCCGCAGGTTCAGGTTGAGCCGGTGGTGGTGCCTGAGCCTCAGGCGTTGCCGGAAGAAGAACCCGTGCCGACCGATGATGAAGTGGCCGCGCAGCAGGCACCGTCGATGCCGGTGCAACCCAGCGTGCCAGTGGTCAAGCCGGCGCCCGCCGCGCCGGTTGCCGCCGCCAAGCCCGCTGCGCCCGCGCCTGCACCTAAGCCGGTAGCGCCGCAACCTGCCGCACCGGGCAAGCCGGAGGTGGGGCAGAGCCGTATCGATCCGAATGGTCTGCCGATCAGTTGGTCGATTCAGGTGGCCAGCCTGGGCAATCGCGAAGGCGCCGACGCGTTGCAGAAGAAGCTGCGTAGCCAGGGCTATAACGCCTATATCCGCAGCGCCGATGGCAAGAACCGCGTGTTTATCGGGCCGCTGATCGAGCGTGCCGAAGCGGATCGCCTGCGGGACTTGCTGGATCGCCAGCAGAACCTGAAGGGTTTTGTGACCCGTTTCCAGCCTGAGCGCGGCTGATTTCGCAGCGGTTTGAGCTTGGAATGCAGTCAAGTGTGGGAGGGGGCTTGCCCCCGATGGCGATGGATCAGTCATGTGTGTATTGGCTGGCAGTCCGCTATCGGGGGTAAGTCTCCTCCCACAGTTGTTTTAGGGTGTGCTTGAAATTGGATTCACTCGCCACAAACTATTGATTTGCAAAGCAGCCGCAATCACAGCTTACCGACAGCCCAGCGCTCTGCTAAAATGCGCCGCCTCATCCGTCCGTAGGCTCAAACGTGCCATTTACCTGGGTTGATTGGGCGATTGTTGCAGTCGTCGCCATCTCCGCTTTGATCAGTCTAAGCCGCGGCTTCGTAAAAGAAGCATTGTCGTTGCTGACCTGGATCATCGCAGGAGTCGTAGCCTGGATGTTCGGCGGTTCATTGTCGGTCTACCTGGCCGGATACATCGAGACACCTTCGGCTCGCGTCATCGCGGGCTGCGCCATCATGTTCATCGCCACGCTGCTGGTGGGAGCAATGGTCAATTATCTTATTGGCGAGTTGATACGTGTCACCGGCCTCTCCGGGACCGATCGATTTCTCGGCATGGCCTTCGGCGCTGCGCGTGGCGCGTTGCTGGTGGTCGTGGCGGTCGGGCTGTTGAGCCTGGGGCCGGTACAGCAGGATTCGTGGTGGCAGGAGTCGGTACTCGTGCCAAAATTTCTATTGGTTGCAGACTGGTCCAAGAACCTCATTCTGGGGTGGAGCAGTCAGTGGCTGGCCAGCGGAATCAGCGTACCCGCTGATCTTCCGTTCAAGGAACACCTCTTACCGGCCAAAACGCCTCAGTAAGCTGTGTTCAGTCAAGATTCATTAAGTAGGGGTTGCGTCGCATGTGTGGCATCGTCGGTATCGTCGGTAAGTCGAACGTCAATCAGGCGCTGTATGACGCGCTAACCGTCCTCCAGCACCGCGGCCAGGACGCTGCCGGTATTGTGACCAGCCACGACGGCCGGTTATTCCTGCGCAAGGATAATGGTCTGGTACGTGACGTGTTCCACCAGCGTCACATGCAGCGCCTGGTCGGGCACATGGGCATTGGTCATGTGCGTTACCCGACTGCCGGTAGCTCGACGTCGGCCGAAGCTCAACCGTTTTACGTCAACTCGCCGTACGGCATCACCTTGGCGCACAACGGTAACCTGACCAACGTTGAACAACTGGCCAAGGAGATTTACGAATCTGACCTGCGCCACGTCAACACCAGTTCCGACTCGGAAGTGCTGCTCAACGTGTTCGCCCACGAGCTGGCCCAGCGCGGCAAGCTGCAGCCGACCGAAGAAGACGTGTTCGCCGCCGTCACCGACGTGCACAACCGTTGCGTCGGTGGCTACGCCGTAGTGGCCATGGTCACCGGTTATGGCATCGTCGGCTTCCGTGACCCGCACGGTATTCGTCCGATCGTGTTCGGCCAGCGTCACACCGACGAAGGCGTCGAGTACATGATCGCTTCCGAAAGCGTGTCCCTGGACGTGCTGGGCTTCACCCTGATCCGCGACCTCGCGCCGGGTGAAGCGGTGTACATCACCGAAGATGGCAAGCTGCACACCCGCCAGTGCGCCGTGGCGCCGAAACTCACCCCGTGCATCTTCGAACACGTCTACCTGGCGCGTCCGGATTCGATCATCGACGGTGTTTCGGTGTACAAGGCACGTCTGCGCATGGGCGAGAAGCTGGCCGAGAAGATCCTGCGCGAGCGTCCAGAGCACGACATCGACGTGGTGATCCCGATCCCGGACACCAGCCGTACCGCTGCGCTGGAGCTGGCCAACCACCTGGGCGTCAAGTTCCGCGAAGGCTTCGTGAAGAACCGCTACATTGGCCGGACATTCATCATGCCGGGCCAGGCTGCGCGCAAGAAGTCGGTGCGCCAGAAGCTCAACGCCATCGAGCTGGAATTTCGCGGTAAGAACGTGATGCTGGTGGATGACTCCATCGTGCGTGGCACCACCTGCAAGCAGATCATCCAGATGGCCCGCGAAGCCGGCGCGAAGAACGTGTACTTCTGTTCCGCTGCGCCTGCCGTGCGTTACCCGAACGTGTACGGTATCGACATGCCGAGCGCCCACGAACTGATCGCTCACAACCGTTCGACCCAGGACGTTGCCGACCTGATCGGCGCGGATTGGCTGATCTACCAGGACCTGCCGGACCTGATCGAAG
Source organism: Pseudomonas fluorescens group sp. (assembly GCF_020093335.1). Taxonomy (NCBI): domain Bacteria; kingdom Pseudomonadati; phylum Pseudomonadota; class Gammaproteobacteria; order Pseudomonadales; family Pseudomonadaceae; genus Pseudomonas; species Pseudomonas fluorescens group sp. Next base: position 52,918 of record NZ_JAIOKW010000011.1, read on the forward strand.
CGGTCGGCGGTGGCAAGATCAAGATCGACCAGTTCGACTGCGCCGTGTTCGACGGCAAGTACGTGACCGGTGACGTCGACGAGGCCTACCTGAACAAGATCGAGCAGGCGCGTAACGACTCGTCGAAGATCAAGACCCAGGCGGTCAGTGCGATCATCGATCTGTACAACAACTGAGTGACAACCGGCCCTGAGGGGCCGGTTTTGTATCTTAAATAAAGAATTGAGTAAGGAGTCGCAGCATGAGTCAGGAATGGGATGCCGGTCGGTTGGACAGCGACCTCGATGGCGTAGCTTTCGATACCCTGGCTGTGCGCGCCGGCCAGCACCGCACACCGGAAGGTGAGCACGGTGACCCGATGTTCTTCACCTCCAGCTATGTGTTCCGTACGGCGGCCGATGCGGCTGCGCGCTTTGCTGGCGAAGTGCCGGGCAACGTGTATTCGCGTTATACCAACCCGACTGTGCGCGCGTTCGAAGAGCGTATCGCGGCGTTGGAAGGTGCTGAGCAGGCAGTGGCCACGGCCACTGGCATGGCAGCGATCCTGGCGGTGGTGATGAGCCTGTGCAGTGCCGGCGACCACGTGCTGGTGTCGCGCAGCGTGTTCGGCTCGACCATCAGCCTGTTCGAGAAGTATTTCAAGCGCTTCGGCATCGAAGTGGACTACGTGCCGCTGGCGGACCTGTCCGGATGGGAGGCGGCGATCAAGGCCAACACCAAGCTGCTGTTCGTCGAGTCGCCCTCCAACCCATTGGCGGAGCTGGTGGATATCGCGGCGTTGTCCGAAGTGGCGCACGCCAAGGGCGCCATGCTGGTGGTCGACAACTGCTTCTGCACGCCGGCGCTGCAACAGCCGTTGAAGCTGGGCGCGGACATCGTCGTGCACTCGGCCACCAAGTTCATCGACGGCCAGGGTCGTTGCATGGGCGGTGTGGTTGCGGGTCGCAGCGAGCAGATGAAAGAAGTCGTCGGCTTCCTGCGCACGGCCGGTCCGACCTTGAGCCCGTTCAACGCCTGGATCTTCCTCAAAGGCCTGGAAACCCTCAGCCTGCGCATGAAGGCCCATTGCGCCAACGCCCAGGCGCTGGCCGAGTGGCTGGAGCAGCAGGACGGTATCGAGAAGGTGCACTACGCCGGCCTCAAGAGCCACCCGCAACACGCGTTGGCCCAGCGCCAGCAACGAGGTTTCGGCGCCGTGGTGAGCTTCGAAGTGAAGGGTGGCAAAGACGGGGCCTGGCGCTTTATCGATGCGACCCGCCTGATCTCTATCACCGCCAATCTGGGGGATAGCAAGACCACCATTACCCACCCGAGCACCACGTCCCACGGTCGCCTGGCGCCACAGGAACGTGAGGCGGCGGGTATCCGTGACAGTCTGATTCGCATCGCGGTCGGCCTCGAAGACGTGGCTGACTTGCAAGCTGACCTGGCTCGCGGGCTGGCTGCCTTGTGATCGAGTGGTCCATGGAAGCTGCGGCCGCCAGTAACGGGCGTGTTGCGCTGGTCACGGGCGCGGCGCGGGGCATAGGCCTCGGGATTGCCGCGTGGCTGATCAGCGAAGGCTGGCAAGTGGTGTTGACGGACCTGGACCGCGAGCGCGGTTCCAAGGTGTCCAAGGTGCTGGGTGAGAACGCTTGGTTTATCAGCATGGACGTGGCTGACGAGAAGCAAGTCGCCCAAGGTGTCGCCGAGGTATTGGGGCAGTTTGGGCGCCTGGACGCCTTGGTCTGCAACGCAGCGGTGGCGGACCCGCGCAATATGACCCTGGAAAGCCTGGACCTGGCCTACTGGAATCGTGTGCTGGCCGTGAACCTCAGTGGGCCGATGTTATTGGCCAAGCACTGTGCGCCGTATCTGCGGGCCCATGGTGGCGCCATCGTCAACCTGGCGTCGACCCGGGCTCGCCAGTCTGAGCCGGACACCGAGGCCTACGCGGCGAGCAAGGGTGGCCTGTTGGCCCTCACGCATGCCTTGGCGATGAGCCTGGGGCCGGAAGTGCGGGTCAATGCGGTCAGCCCTGGCTGGATCGATGCGCGTGATCCTGCAGCGCGTCGTGCCGAGCCGTTGAGTGACGCCGATCATGCCCAGCATCCGGCGGGCAGGGTGGGTACCGTAGAGGATGTGGCGGCGATGGTGGCGTGGCTGCTGTCGCGTCAGGCGGGGTTTGTCACCGGGCAAGAGTTCGTGGTGGACGGTGGCATGAGCAAGAAGATGATTTACAGCGAGTAGAGCGGATAGCCGTCTTGAAGCCATTTTGTCTTTTTCAGAAAAACTTCAAGCGGGCTATTGACTTAGGTCCGCTACCTGCGTAAATTTCGCGGCCTCAACGAAGCAAAGGGTGATTAGCTCAGCTGGGAGAGCATCTGCCTTACAAGCAGAGGGTCGGCGGTTCGATCCCGTCATCACCCACCACTTCTTGAGAGTTTTGCCCCAGGGCAAGACGCAACGTTAAAGGTTGCACCGACGCGCAGCGGTAGTTCAGTCGGTTAGAATACCGGCCTGTCACGCCGGGGGTCGCGGGTTCGAGTCCCGTCCGCTGCGCCATATTTTCCAGGTTCGATTCGTCGGGCTTGAGATCGAACAGCCAAGGCTGATCGGTCAGATGTTTAAAGACGGTTGAGGCTTTGAGCTCAGCTGGTCAAGCGATACGCAGCGGTAGTTCAGTCGGTTAGAATACCGGCCTGTCACGCCGGGGGTCGCGGGTTCGAGTCCCGTCCGCTGCGCCATATCTGCCTCAAGGCCCACTGAACGCCTTGAAGCACAAAGAAAGCCGTTGGCTACTTTGATCCGATAGCAAAGACCCTGGTCGAAAGACCGGGGTTTTTTGTGTCTGCGATTTGGCTCGGGGTGCGCCTCCATCAAACGGTGGGAGCAAGTGCGCTCCCACGATTGAGTTGGCTCAAAACCCCAGTTTATCCCGCAGCCCGTAATACCAGGCCCCCAGCGCCGCGAACGGGGTGCGCAGCAGTTGCCCGCCCGGGAACGGATAGTGCGGCAGGTCGGCAAACGCATCAAAGCGCTCTGCCTGGCCTCTGAGTGCCTCCGCCAGTACCTTGCCCGCCAGGTGCGTATACGTTACGCCATGACCACTGCAGCCCTGTGAATAGTAGATGTTGTCGCCCAGGCGGCCCACCTGCGGCAAGCGCGACAGGGTCAGCAGGAAGTTGCCGGTCCAGGCGTAGTCAATCTTTACGTCCTTGAGCTGCGGAAACGCCTTGAGCATCTTCGGCCGGATGATCGCCTCGATGTTCGCCGGGTCGCGCGCGCCATACACCACGCCACCGCCGAAGATCAGGCGCTTATCGTTGGTGAGGCGGTAGTAGTCGAGCAGGTAGTTGCAGTCTTCGACGCAGTAGTCCTGCGGCAGCAGCGTTTTTGCCAGTTCGTCGCCCAAGGGGGCGGTGGTGATCACTTGTGTGCCGCACGGCATCGACTTGGCCGCCAGCTCTGGCACGAGATTGCCCAGGTAGGCATTGCCTGCGACGATGATGAACTTGGCCCTGACCTTGCCTTCGGCGGTGTGCACCACCGGGTTGGCGCCGCGCTCGATTCGCACCGCTGCCGATTGCTCGTAGATCGTACCGCCCAGAGACTCCACGGCTGCCGCTTCGCCGAGTGCCAGGTTGAGGGGATGGATGTGTCCGCCACTCATGTCCAGCAAACCGCCCACATAGTTGTCACACGCCACTACTTCGCGGATACGGCGCTCGTCCAGCAACTCCAGTTGCGTGTGGCCGTAGCGCTCCCACAGGCGCTTCTGTGACTCCAGGTGGGCCATGTGCTTGCTGTTGAGCGCGGCGAACACACCGCCGTCCTTCAGGTCGCATTGGATCTGATACTTGGCCACCCGCTCGCGGATGATCCTGCCGCCCTCAAATGCCATCTCCCCCAGCAGCTGTGCCTGTTTGGGCCCGACGCTGCGTTCGATCACATCGATATCACGGCTGTAGCTGTTGACGATCTGCCCGCCGTTGCGGCCTGAGGCGCCAAAACCCACCTTGGCGGCTTCCAGCACCGTTACGCGAAAACCGTTCTCCAGCAGGAACAACGCACTGGAAAGACCGGTGTAGCCGGCGCCAATCACGCACACATCGGTTTCGACTTCGCCTTGCAGCACGGGGCGAGGTGGAACGGCATTCGCGGAAGCGGCGTAATACGACTGGGGGTAGGGGGTGTTCGCCATCCTGCAACCTCTGTTTTATATTTTTTACGAGTGCGCCGATCCTACCTGAGTTGAAAATTGCCTGCCAGCCACCCGAAATCCACAGGTGTGCTCCACGCAAATAAAAAATTCGCATATTCATAGGGTTAGCTGCAAAAAAGATGTTGACACCCCTCCGGAATTCCGTAGAATGCCGCCTCACAGCAGGCACGTAGCTCAGTTGGTTAGAGCACCACCTTGACATGGTGGGGGTCGTTGGTTCGAGTCCAATCGCGCCTACCAAACAAAATCCGCTCTGCTGGGCGGTCTAGAAGGGCTCACCGAAAGGTGGGCCCTTTTTTGTTGCTTGTGATTTGAAAAACGTTTGCAAGCGCCAATCAAAAAGGAAGATGGTCATGGCGAGTAAAAAACTTGAATCGTTCCGGGCGTGGTTTACGCCGAAGCGCCGTCGAGGAGCAGGCGGTGCTTTATTGATTATGTGGATCATCGGACTGGTTGCGTATCCAAGCAACCGCTGGCTCTATGTGATGATTCCAGCGGTGATTTTTTTCTTCAGCGCCTGGCCGCCTGAGGTTCAGGATAAACGTTGAAGCACAGCGCCACCCACCGAGTTGGCTCACTCAACGTCGCGTCAACACGCTTTCCCCCGCCTGCGCCGGTAACCGATACACGTCCACCAGCGCCAACATCCCCAACACGGCGACCCCGACAAACGCTACCCGAAAATCCGTGACCTGGGCTTGAACGTCATGCCCCTGCACGCTCATGGACGCGCGCAACAACAACGCCGCCACCGTTACGCCCATGCCCATGGCCAGTTGGAACGACATGCTGAACAACGCCGACGCTTCGCTCATCCGCGCTTTCGGCACGTCGGCGAAGCCAATCGAGTTGTAGCAGGTGAACTGCATCGAGCGTGACAGGCCGCCGACGAACAACACCGCCGCAATCACTGCCAATGGCGTCTGCGCGGTGAACAAGGCGCAGGCTGCAATTGACACCACCCCGATCACACCATTGAGCATCAGCACCTTGCGAAACCCGAAGCGCTGCATGAGGGTCGTGGTAAATGGTTTCATCGCCAGGTTACCGGCGAATACCGCCAGCACCAACAGACCCGCGTCCACTGGCGATAAGCCGAAGGCGACCTGGAACAGCAACGGCAGCAGGAAGGGCAGGGCACTGATGGCCAGGCGGAACAGTGAGCCGCCGTAGATGCTGACGCGGAAGGTATTGATGGAGAGGGTTTCCAGCGGCAACAACGAATCGGGGTAATGCCGGCAATGGTGCACTGCCCACACCGACAGCAGTAGGCCTGCCGCCACCAGCCCGGCGCCAGGGATGAGCATTTCGCCAGCTTGGCTGCCCAGCCATTCCAGCCCGCCGAGCAGCGCCACGCAGGCGCCTGCCAGCAGCACAAAGCCCTTGGCGTCGAACTTGCGTACGCTGGCCTCGCGGCCTTCAGGCACCAACCACAGCGCGGCGATCAGTGCCAATGCGCCTAACGGCAGGTTCACGTAGAAGATCCACGGCCACGAGGCATGGGTGACGATCAACCCACCTGCCAATGGACCCAGAATCGGTGCGACCAGCCCTGGCCAGGTGATGATCGCGATCATTTTTACCAAGTCTTTTTTGTCGGTATTGCGCAGCACCGCCAAACGCCCCACAGGCACCATCAGCGCGCCACCGATGCCTTGCAGGACGCGGGCAAACACGAACATCTCAAGGTTCTGGCTCAGGCCGCAAAGCAGTGACGCGAGGGTGAAGACGATGATCGCACCGGCAAATACCTGGCGCGCGCCAAATCGGTCGGCGATCCAGCTGGACAGCGGTATGAAGATCGCCACGGCGAGTAGGTAGGCGGTGATGCCGATGTTCATGTCGACCGGCGTCACGCCGAAGGCCGATGCCATGGTCGGCAGGGCGGTAGCTATCACCGTGGCATCGAGGTTTTCCATGAAGAAGGTCACGGCGACCACCAAGGCAATCAGGCGCGTTTGTACGCTGAGGCCGGTGTCGGCGCGGGTATCTGAAGGGGGTGTAGTCACCGATGCAGGCCCTTGTTCAGTGAAGGTCGCTTGGGTCTGACAATACCGGGTGGCCGTCTCAGCCGCTATCTCCGAGGAAAATCTGCAGCAACACCGGTTCAACGACCACTACCCCTTCAAGCCGCCTGTACGCCAAACCGATGTGCTTCCCGATACATTCGAGACATGCGCGCTCGGTGACGGTTTACTTGGCCTTGGCGTTCTTGATGTCGCTGATCATCTGCTTGGCAATGGCCTGTACTTGCTTCTGTGTCATGGCCGAGGCAATCCCTTCCCAGGCGGACGATGACGTGTCGTAGGTGCGCGAGCCAATGGGCGCGCCAGTCTTCAGGTCTGAGTAGTCGGCGCGGGAGAACACCCAGGCGTTGCCTACCAGCGCACCGGCGACGTACCGCGAGCCCGGTTCGATGTAACGGAACTTACTCACATTGATGCTGATGCCGACACCCTCTTCGCCACTCGGCGTCACCGAGGCACTTGGCGTGACATTGAAACCTGCCTGGCGGGCTTCCACCTGGAGTGCGTTGTTCCAGTCACGGGTCAGCAGGTTCCAGTCCGGGTTTTGCTCGACCTGACTGTCGCCTTTGATGCTGACCACCAGGTTTTGCTTGGCGGCTTCCGGGATGGCCAGTGCGACGCTGCCGCCGCTTTTGACCTTGGCGGCACATCCGCCCAGCATGGACAACGCCACAGCGCAGGAGAGCGCGATCAGGACCTTTTGGGTTTTCATAGAATTTCCATATCCATAACAGTAATGGGGAGGCGTGTGCTGATTTGAGGCGCACGCCTCGTAAAACAGGCGGCGCTAAGATGCGCGAATCCCTGCTGGTCTGTCCACATCTCGTTACATGCGCGCGCTTCAATCGCCCACAAAATTTATTGGTTCGCAGCAACAACTTTTCTTGTTGGACACCTCCCGCTCTCAGGCAGCAAAGTTGCCGCCACTGACGCTCACCCTTTCGGGTCAACAATAAAAAACCGAGCCGACTGCACGCCACTTCCTGCTGTGAACCCTTTGTTCACATCCTGCTGTAATGGCGCCGCAGCGCGCACTTAAGGACCTCACCGCCATGCAAACTGTTGTGAACTTATGGCCGTTGATCGGCGTACTTGTGATCGTGGTTGGCTTCGTTTTACGCTTCAACCCGCTGTTGGTGGTCACCGCCGCCGCTATCGCCACCGGGCTTGCCGCCCATTTCCCGCTGGAAAAAATCCTCGCCACCATGGGCGATGGCTTCCTTCAGACCCGTGCCCTGCAATTGATTCTGTTATTGCCCCTGGCGGTCATCGGCCTGTTGGAGCGCCATGGGTTGCGCCTGCATGCGCAGAACTGGATTGCACGGTTCGAGCGCGCCACCGTGGGGCGCTTGTTGATCATCTATCTGTTTGTGCGTGAATCCACGGCGGCCATGGGCTTGACCAGCCTGGGCGGGCACCCGCAGATGGTGCGCCCGCTGCTGGCACCGATGGCTGAGGGGGCGGCGGAAAAGCGCTACGGCAAACTGCCGGATAAACTGCGTCATAAGGTGTTGGCCATGTGCGCCGCGACGGACAACGTCGGCCTGTTTTTTGGTGAAGATATTTTTGTCGCCTTTGGTGCGATCGCGTTGATGCACACCTTCCTGCTCGGCTCGGGAATTGATGTGGAGCCGCTGCATATTGCGGTGTGGGGGATTCCTACGGCGATCTGCGCTTTCATCATCCATGCCATTCGCCTGCATCGGTTCGACCGACGGTTGACCCGTGAGATGACGCCGGCCGCCACGGCTGTGGAGGCCGCGCAATGATCATTTCCATTCAATACCTGTACTGGCTGGCCGGGGTTCTGCTGCTGATCACGGCGGGTATGATCCTGTTGGACAGGACCCACCCTAAACGCTGGTCCACTGCTTTGTTCTGGCTGTTGTTCGCCATTCCATTCCTGGTGGGGGAGCGCCTGCCGTCGGTGGTCATTGGCGCTGGCGTAGTGGTGATGGCGTTGATCGCAGGTTTAGGCGGTGTCGGCCGTGGCACGCATGTCGAGCTGCATGACAAGGCGTCCCGTGCCAGTGCCGGTCGGCTGGGTCACAAGCTGTTTATCCCGGCGCTGGCCATTCCGCTGACCACGGTGATCGGCTCGGTGGTGCTCAAGCACACCGAGATCGGCGGCGTACCGCTGTTGGACCCGAAAAACACCACCTTCGTCTCCCTCGGTATCGGCTGCCTGATCGCCCTTGGCCTGGCCTGCTGGCTGACCCGCGATACGCCGGTGCAAGCCTTGCGCGAATCCCGGCGCCTGACAGAAGCCCTGGGCTGGGCCATGGTGCTTCCGCAAATGTTAGCGATGCTTGGCTTGCTGTTTAACGAGGCCGGCGTCGGTACGGCTGTCGCGCATGTGACCACGACCTATATCAACCTGGATTTCAAGTTAGTGGCGGTGATGGTCTACGTGCTGGGCATGGCGTTGTTTACAGTGATCATGGGTAATGGCTTCGCGGCTTTCCCGGTGATGACCGGCGGCGTCGGCGTGCCAGTGCTGGTGGGTATCTACGGCGGCAATCCAGCAGTGATGGCAGCCATCGGCATGTTCTCCGGCTACTGCGGTACCCTGATGACCCCTATGGCTGCCAACTTCAATATCGTACCGGCGGCGTTGCTCGAACTGCCCGACAAGAACGCGGTGATCAAGGCCCAGCTGCCGACCGCGCTGATGATGCTGGTGGTCAATATTGTGCTGCTTTATCTGTTGATGTGAGGCCGAGATGCGAATCGTACTGCTGACGGGTTTCGAGCCCTTTGATCAAGACCCGGTGAATCCGTCCTGGGAGGCGGTGCGCCAATTGGAGGGGGTTCAACTGGCTGATGATGTGCAAATTATTGCGCGTCGACTGCCCTGCGCGTTTGCCACGGCGGGCGCGCGCCTGGCCCAGTTGATCGACGAATTGCATCCGGAGATGGTGATTGCTACCGGCCTGGGGCCGGGGCGGAGCGATATTTCCATCGAACGGGTGGCGATCAATGTCAACGATGCACGCATTCCCGATAACCTGGGCGAGCAACCGATTGATACGGCGGTGGCGCCTGACGGCCCGGCGGCTTATTTCACGACCCTGCCGATCAAGGCGATGGTCAGGGCCGTGCGCGGGGCGGGGATTGCCGCCTCGGTATCGCAGACGGCCGGCACGTTTGTGTGTAATCAGGTGTTTTATTTATTGCAGCATGCTTTGGCCGCGACGGCCGTACGCAGTGGGTTTATCCATGTACCGTATCTGCCGGAGCAGGTGACAGGTTCGCAGCGGCCCTCGATGGCGCTGGAGACAATGGTCGCCGGATTGCATGCCGCCGTACTGGCGGCGTGGCAAACGCCGGTGGATGCGAAAGAAGCGGGCGGGCAGGTCAGCTGACCGGCCCGACGCGTCTCAACCGGCAAACAGTCGGGTGAGCCCGAAGGTGATAGCGCAAGCCAGGCCTGTCATTGCGAATGCGGTTGCCACGTACCACTTGATAAGGTTCAGTTCAGTGGTTGCCAGGTCTGCCTTGGAAGCGAAGTGCTTATCCATGGAGTCTGCCCGGCCCGAAACGGTGATCAGCTTCTCTTTCATCTCAGCCAGCCCCTTTTCCATTACACCCAATCGTATTTCCATTCCTGAATCTCCATGTTCGCTGTTGCAGGCTCAGCCTTGAGCCAGAATGTGCTTGAGACGCGAGCGTAGTGTGACGTGAGTCCAACGTTAAGAGGCAAACCTTTGCAAAATAACACCAGCCTTCTACGGCGAGTCCTCCCGCCGTGGAAAGAACAGCTCAAAGCACGTGACCCCCGCTTCACTGCTCACACTGTACCGTCCGTTATGCAGCTGCATGATGGTCGCCACAATCGACAAGCCCAGTCCGTTGGACTGAGCCGAGCGTTCCCGTGACTCATCTACTCGGTAAAACCGTTCGAACAGTCGCGGCAGGTGCTCGGCTGCAATGGTTTCGCCTCGATTGCTGACCCTCAGGTGAATGCCTTCGGCATTGGGCACCGCCTGGATCACCAGCTCAGTACACGGCGCACCATATTTAATGGCGTTGGCGCACAGGTTTGCCAGGGCCCTGCGCAGCAGCATCGGCTCCGCCCAGATCACCCCTTCACCTTCGGCGTGAATGCTGATCTGCACATCACCCGCCAAACCTTCAAAGTAGTCGGCGATGCGTTCTACCTCATCCGCTGCACTCAGCTCCTGACGCTGACGCAGCGCGCTGGCCGGGTCGGTCCTGGCCAGGAACAGCATGTTGTCGAGCATCCGCGCCAGGCGTTCAAGTTCTTCGACATTAGACGCCAGCAGTTGCTGATAGCTCTCGATGCTACGGCTCTGTTGCAGCGCGACCTGGGTTTCTCCCAGCAGATTGTTGATGGGCGTGCGCAGTTCGTGGGCCATGTCGGTGGACACCTGGCCCAGTTGAACAAAACCCTTGGCCAGGCGCTCGAGCATGGTGTTGAACGAGTCGATCATCGGCAGCAGTTCTTTCGGTGCGCCGTGGCTGTCGAGGCGTTCGGCGAGGTTACCGACGCCGATGCCTTGGGCGTGCCGGGCCAGACGGCGCAATGGCAAAAGCCCGCGATGAACCAGCAGGTAACCCACCACGGCCAGGATGATTGCGGCCATGCTCGCCAGGATATAAACGCTCAAGCGATAGCTGGCGAGCACGGCGGTGCGCTCGGTCATCAGGCGCCCCGTAGTGACTTGCAGGCTGCCCAGGTCGCCGGAGTCGATGGAGGCCGCGACGGTGGCGAAGGGCACGCCATTGATGCTGGGGAAATGGTGCACGTCGGCGAACGTCAGTGCGTGGTTCTTGGGGACCGGAGGCACGGATGGCAGTTCGATATTGCCAGGGTTGACCGTCAGCAGCGGCTTTTGCCCCGGTGCGACAATCCTCAGTACCGACTCGCGGTTGCCCAGCATGTTCTGGAACAGTTCCGGCTTGGTCTTGATCAGGTCCAGGGTATTGCTGTCATTGAGCAGGTTGCGCAATTGATCGATGCGGTTGATCAAGGCCGCGTCGTCACGCATGATCAACTCCCGCTCCAGCTCGCGGTACAGCGCCACACCCAGGGTCGCCAGCAGCGCGAAGGCGAGGAGGGCGAAGATTAACGCCAGGCGCAGGGTCAGGGAGTAGTGACGGCGCTTATTCATGGTTGGGTATCGAAACGGTAGCCGATGCCACGCACGCTGTGGATCAGCTTGAGCTGGAAAGGGTCGTCGATTTTCAAGCGCAGGCGCCGCACGGCCACGTCTACCACGTTGGTGTCGCTGTCGAAATTCATGTCCCACACCCGCGATGCAATCAGCGAGCGGGAGAGCACCTGGTCCTGGTGGGTCGCGAACAGGTGCAGCAAGGCGAACTCTTTGTTGGTCAAGGTGATGCGCGTGCCGGCACGGGTGACGCGACGCTTCAGCACGTCGATTTGCAGGTCGGCGATCTGCAACTGCTCCTCTTCGCGGCTTGGCCCGCGGCGGGTCAGGGTGCGCAAGCGTGCTACCAGTTCAGCGAAGGAAAAGGGCTTGATCAAGTAGTCATCGGCGCCCAGTTCCAGGCCCTTGATACGGTCAGCGATGTCGTCGCGGGCCGTCAGAAAAAGTACCGGCGTGTCGGCTTCCTTGCGCAGACGGCGCAGCACTTCCCAGCCGTCCATTTTCGGCATCATCACATCCAGCACGATGACGTCGAACGGCGTTTCAAGGGCTTGGTGCAAGCCGTCCACACCGTCGCGGGCGAGGCTGACGGAGTAGCCGAGTTCCTGCAGGCCGTTGAGCAGGTAATTGCCGGCCTTGGGTTCGTCTTCGACGACGAGAATGTTCATGGGAAGTGCCCTGTCTCAGTGCGTGGCGCAAGTGTAGCCCGATCAATTGTCACTGGCGCAACCGATGCCTTGGACTTGGTAGTCCAGCACGTGCTCGCGGCCCTGGCTGTCCAGATAGTCGAGTCGCGCCGGGACGATGCCGCATTGGCCGTAGGTGTCGGTGCTCGACAACACTTTGGCCACGTCCAGGTGTACGAAGAAGCCGGTTTTGTCGTGGATCACCGGTTCAGCAGCCAGTACGGAGCCGGTAGAGAGTAACGCGGCAAAGCCGAGGATAAACAGTTTCATGGTGGTCTCTCTTTTAAAGGGGTGGCCGCCGGTTCGTGGCGGTGAGTTCACAGTAACCAGGCGCCCCGAACAGCCAACCAACAGGAGGATGACAAGTTTGTAATGCAGTGTTTTTTAATGCAGGGCTTCGGGCGGGCGGCCAGAGGCTTCGAGGATCAGGTCGGTGATTTCCTTGGCGTGGGACACCAGCGACAAGTGGCTCGACGGCAACTCGATGGTCGTGGCGTTCATGCGCTTGGCGAGGAAGCGCTCGAGGTCCGGGTTGATCGTCTGGTCATTCGCCGACACCGCATACCAGGACGGCTTGGTGTGCCAGGCGGCATTGACGGTGCGGCCGCTGAACAGGGTCTTGGTGATGGGTTGCTGCACGGCGTACAACGCCAGGGCCTTGGCTTGCGGTACATCGGCGGCGAAGTACTTGAGGAAGGCGTCCTGGCTCAAGGTGAGGTAGCCGTCGTGATCTTCAACGCCAGCCCGCACCGGCATGCTCGGGTACTGGGCGGAGAGCGCGACGAAGTCTTCATTGGCGTCCGGTGCGCGGGCGGCCACGTACACCAGGGCGCTGACTTTCGGGTCGACTCCGGCATCGCTTACTACCGTACCGGCGTAGGAATGGCCGACCAACACGGTAGGGCCGTCCTGTTGGTCCAGCACACGTTTGGTGGCGGCGACATCGTCGGCCACCGAGGTCAGCGGGTTCTGCACGGCGGTGACGTGCAGGCCGGCGGCCTGGAGGCGGGTGATCACCTCGGACCAACTGGAGCCGTCAGCCCAGGAACCGTGCACCAGTACTACGTTATTGGCTTTGACCGACGCGACAGTGCCGGCCAGTGCCGTGCCCGTGCCCAGCATCAGCAGGCTGGCGGCGATCAGGCAGAGTTTGCTTGCAGGTTTCATGGGGTACCCCTTTTCATCAGTAGGAAGTGGCGTCATCCGGTGAGGGCGACTGACGACTCCACTGTATGAAGTGAGGGTGCCGACAAGACTTACAGCTTGATTACAAACCTGTAATGCAATCGATGTCGGTAGCGTTTACAAGCACCGACGTGATCCGTAGATTGCACCGGGCTCATCATTTGTCACCGCCTATGAGGAACCGCACAGTGTCGATCCGAGGTCCCGCCGTATTCAACCGCCGTTACCGTGCCTTTCTGTTTGATATGGATGGGACTTTGCTCAACTCCATCGCCGCCGCCGAGCGGGTGTGGAGCATCTGGGCTGAACGCCATGGCCTGGAGGTGGCAGCGTTTTTGAAGACCATTCACGGTGCCCGCGCGATTGACACCATCACGCGCCAGGCACTGCCTGGCGTCGACCCCGAGGTTGAGGCGCAATGGATTACCGAGGCTGAACTCAATGATGTCGAGGGGGTTGTAGCGATTCCCGGCGCCGTCGCGTTTCTAAGCAGCTTGCCGGGTGACCAATGGGCGCTGGTCACCTCTGCACCCCGGGAATTGGCGTTGCGTCGACTGCAAGCGGCGGGCATTGCGCCGCCGGCGGTGCTGGTCACGGCCGAAGATGTGGCCATCGGCAAGCCGAACCCCGACTGTTACGTGCTGGGTGCTCAACGTTTGGGTGTACCGGTGCGGGAGTGCCTGGTATTTGAAGATGCGACGGTGGGCATTCGTGCGGGAGAAGCGGCGGGGGCGGACGTGATGGTCGTGACGTCGACGCATTACACGCCGATGGTTACCGAACATCCTTCGATTGACAGTTACGCGCAGCTAAACGTACAGCGCGACACGCAAGGCTTGTTGTACGTGCAGAACGCGGTGGGCTGATACGAAAAGGCCGAGCCCGTTACCGGTCTCGGCCTTGTTCCAGGCTGGCTGGGTCGGGGGGTTGCATTCGATTATTCCTAATGCCCTGGCGTGACAGCACCATCTCCCTGAGGATTTCATTCGCCAGCCGCGCAATCGCTTCGGCACCACGATAATGCGCGCGCACGATTCCGGTAATTGCGAAATGGTCGGTTTCCGGGCCGCTGAGCACGGCTGAAAGAGTCCCGTCGGCGTGCAACGTGCAGGTCACTTGATAGCTGGGCAGGCGGGCCGCCAGTGCTGATTCGATTTGGGATTTACTCAGGGTGTCCATCTGCTTGCGCGCCTTTTACGGAGGGGGCACGCCCAAGCATAGGTCCTGTTGCGGCGCTGTAAATACCGGTGATCTAATTACGGAGAACGACGCTTCAGCGTGTCGTTTGTCCATTAGTCCGTCGACACAATCTACGCTGCACGGTCTTCTGGATAGGCTTGAGACAAAACAGGAACAGGTACCCGCAGAGCATCAGCGTCAGGTCCAGCCAGGAGTGGGGTTCGGCAGAACCCGTGTCTTCTATTGCACACCTTAAGGCATAAGCCAGTCCGAGGAAGGCCAGCCCTATCAATAAGGCGATCATCCAAGACCTGTAGGCAAATGGTGGTGCGTTCGTAGGCCTCATCGACGTGCTCCTGAATGCACACGAATGGCGGGGGTGTCAGTCAGGAGATTCGGCTGTAAATGAAACAACAAGTTCCAGGCGTGAAGACAGTTTCATCTTTCCATGAAGATGAACACATCGGCGAGGTCAATCACGCAACAACACAAGATCAGTCCGAAGGCGTTTTCGCCAGCCGTTACAGTGAACGAAAGGGCTGGCTACTGAGGGGGCTTCAAGGCGTCTGGTTTTTGTCCGGAGCGGTCAGGCCAGCCTGGATGCGCTGGTAGATCTCCTCGCGATGCACGGCAACATCCTTGGGTGCGTTGATGCCGATTCGTACTTGCTGGCCGCTGACGCCCAGGATGGTGATCGTGATGTCATCACCGATGTTTATGCTTTCACCAACTTTGCGGGTGAGTATAAGCATGGACTTCTCCTTGATTACTTTTAAGGACACATGTTTCAGACAGGGCAGGTGTCGGATGTGTGTAGCTTACTGCTAAGCGCTTCCCTGTGACTGCCTCTTTTAGGACGCATAGAGGCGACATTAATTCCCATGGCGGCATCATACAGGTCTGCGATACATCATTCGCATTGTTTAAGCCAACGTTTATGACGGCCAGAATAGACAGTGAATGATAAAGTCGCCTCTTTATCTTTTAAGGAGCAGGGCAGTGCGTAAAGTAGCGATGGCAATTGCGGTGTTGGCATTGGCCGGTTGCGGTGAAGGCAAAAGCGTCGAGGCGCCCAAGGCCAAGCCTGCCGTGACCGAAAGCCAGCCCCAGACCGGTGCGATTGCCGCCCAGGAATGGGACGTGTGGGTAGGCCCGCCTGACCACAAGTTACAGGCGATCACCGACCTGACGGCCTGGTTGCTGGAGCACGGTTTCAATTTCTACATCGTGAAAGTGGACGGCAAGGACGAAGTCCTGCTGGGACCGTTCGCAACCAAGGCTGAGGCTGAGGCCAAGCAGACGCTGCTCAACGAGAAGATGGCGCGGGCCAAGAAAACTGACACGATCTCAGAGGTCGTTGAGCATAAAACCGCGCAGTAACGGCCTGGCGGGGCGCAAGTCCTGCCCACGTTCAACCGCAGGCTTTCAGGTTCACCGGGCCGACAAACTCATTGCCACGCCCCATCACACACGCCACGGTCTGGTTGCGCTGGCGCTCCCAGGCCTGCACCGGGTAGGTCTTGTTCCAGGCTTCGTACAACTGGCGATCCTGTTTTGACAGGCGCAAGCCGTATTGCTTGCTCATGTAGAAGTAGGTGCGGGCGATCATTCCACGGATGGAGGGGCGCGGCATAACCTTCTTGGCCTTGAAGTCCACTTGGGTCAGGCATGAACCGTACTGCCCGCTTTGCACCGGCAGCCAGCCAAAACTGAAGTTGTTACGGTCACCGTTGACTTCGCCGATGCTCGGCACCAGGTTGTGCAGGTCGGCTTCGGCACGCTTGAACACGTCATCGTGGCGCGTGCAGTTTTTGCGCCCACCGTCCTGCCAGCACTGGCGCTGATGCCCGATCTGCCAGGCTGGAACGATATGCTCCCATTCGATGCGCGCGGCGCGGCTGGCGTTTTTGCGTGGGACGTAGCCACAGGCTTTCAAGTCCACGCGGTTGCCGGTGTATTTACAGCCGCAATAGAACTCGGTGGATTGTGGGGCGTAAAGCTTCCAGGCGACTTTCTTGGCTTCGCTGAACGTTCGGGGGGCCTGGGCGTGGGCGGTGACGGCGAAAAACAGGCAGCACACCGCGATAAAACGGACACTCATTGAATCAATCTTCCTTCGGTACAACCCAGAAAATTTGCACACCACCGTCGTCCCGATAGGCGAGGGTGACGTTGTCGTTCTCCGCGATTTCCTCCAGCAAACGCGCCCACTCATCCTCTGGCTCATCCGGCAAGCGGAAGATCAACGCCGCCTTGGATTTCTGGGCGTTGGTCGAATTGATGATCTTTTGCACACGGATTGCCAGGCGTTGGTAGGCATCGGGCGGGGTTGGCACTGCGGAAGAGGACTTTGCCACGGAGTGTTCCTTAGTTTGCTGTACGCACATACAGTATTTAACTGTAGGCGATTTCGCAACTGCTTAAACTTCAAGGAGTTCGTCTGACAGCAGATCAGGCAATTTTATGTAGGGCGAAAGTGTATGTATCGAGGGTTTTTTGCGAGGAAGCAGGGGCGGGTAACCGCCCCTGCCAAGGTGTCACCGGGAATCAATATTCCCAGAACATCCGTTGCAACTCTTTGCTGTCTTGGGTCTTGGTCAGGGCGACCATTGCCAGTATGCGGGCTTTCTGTGGGTTCAGGTCGAGGGCAGCCACCCAATCGTATTTGTCGTCAGGCTGCTCGGCGTTGCGCAATACCATGCCGCCGGCATTGACGTGGGAAGAACGAATGATTTGTACACCTTGCTTACGCAGTTCCACCAGGGCGGGTACGACTTTGGAAGAAACGGAGCCGTTGCCGGTACCGGCGTGGATGATGGCTTTGGCGCCCGCTTGAGCCAGTGCCTTGTAGGCCGTGTCGCTCACGTTGCCGTAGCCATAGGCGATCTCAACATCAGGCAGGCTCTTGATGTTCTTGATATCGAACTCCGAATCCATGGTGTGACGCTTGGCCGGCAGGCGGAACCAGTAGGATTTGCCCTCAACCACCATGCCCAGCGGGCCCCATGGGCTCTTGAACGCTTCGGTCTTGATATTGATCATCTTGCTGACGTCGCGACCCGACTGGATCTCGTCGTTCATGGTGACCAGCACGCCCTTGCCGCGCGCATCTTTGCTACCGGCCACAGCCACGGCGTTGTACAGGTTGAGCATGCCGTCCGCCGACATCGCAGTGCCTGGGCGCATGGAGCCGACCACCACGATTGGCTTGTCGGTCTTCTCCACCAGGTTCAGGAAGTAGGCGGTTTCTTCCAGGGTGTCGGTACCGTGGGTGATCACGATGCCGTCCACGTCCTTGCTGTCGGCCAGTTCGGCGACGCGGCGACCCAGTTGCAGCAGATTTTCATTGTTGATGCTTTCGGATGCAATTTGCATCACTTGCTCGCCACGCACGTTGGCGATCTGGCTAAGCTCAGGAACACCGGCAATCAATTGCTCGATGCCGACTTTGGCCGCTTGGTAGGTGGCACTGTTGGCCGCGCTGGCGCCGGCGCCGGCAATGGTGCCGCCGGTGGCGAGGATCACCACGTTGGACAGTTTGGTCTTGGTTTCAGCTTCCTTTGCCTGGGCGGCAACGGGGAACAGCAGCAGCAGGGCTAACGCGCCCGGAACAAAAGTCTTCAGTGCAGATTTCATTATTTTTCTCTCTGGTTTTTGATGAGTGCTGTAGCAGGTTCATCTAGAACACCCGGGCGGTTCTGAATGCCACGAGGTGATGGGGTAGAGCAGGATCTGTACCAGGCTGATTGTGTTCGCGGATATAAAACAACTTATTGATTTAAAACAGATTATATTGATGTTTTGTGGCAACAGCGCCAGTAGGCGTCCGGCTTTCCGAACATCGGACTGCCTTGCGTTCGGTTGTCCGAAAAAGTGGACGGTGCGTACTCGGCTAAGGCGTGAGTGCCACGTACAGCCTGTCGTTTTAGAGAACGACCGCGCGCGCGCGATGTTTAGCGGCTGCCTTTGCAGGACAAGAGGGCGGGGCTCGATGGCTTGGATGAAAGGCTGTTTTCAACCGTTGACAAATCTCGACAAGGTTCTCATAGTTTGAATAACGCAAACGTTTGCGAGATGTTTCACGGAACACTCCTGGAGTATCGTGACAGCTCGTATCAGCCACCCAGGTGGGACGGCTGCCGAAGCGCTCTTCGGTGCAAGCGTTGCTCACAATAATCATAAGATCGGAGTGAACCCATGAAGCTGCCATTTGCTGGACGTCTTCTCGCTGTCGCTGTGCTAGCTGCCGCATCCGCCGCTTTACCTCTTTCCTCTGCATTTGCTGATGACGCCGCCGCCAAACCCAAGGTCGGCCTGGTGATGAAGTCCCTCGCCAACGAATTTTTCGTGACCATGCAAGATGGCGCCAAGGCCTATCAGAAAGATCACGCCGCCGATTTCGACATGATCACCAACGGGATCAAGAACGAAACCGACACCAGCGCGCAGATCGACATCGTCAACCAGATGATCCTCTCCAAGGTCAACGCTATCGTCATCGCACCCGCCGACTCCAAGGCGTTGGTGACCGTGCTGAAGAAGGCTTCGGATGCCGGTATCAAGGTCGTCAACATCGACAACCGCCTGGACCCGGACGTGCTCAAAAGCAAAAACCTCAATATTCCGTTCGTAGGCCCGGACAACCGCAAAGGCTCCAGGCTGGTGGGCGACTACCTGGCTAAGCAACTGGCCTCGGGTGACAAGGTCGGCATTATTGAAGGTGTACCGACCACCACCAACGCCCAGCAACGTACCGCAGGCTTCAAGGATGCGATGGATGCTGCCGGCATGAAGATTGTCTCCACCCAATCCGGCAACTGGGAAATCGACCAGGGCCAGAAAGTGGCGTCCGCCATGCTGAGCGAGTACCCGGACCTCAAGGCCCTGTTGGCCGGTAACGACAACATGGCCCTGGGCGCTGTCTCCGCCGTACGTGCGGCAGGCAAGGCCGGCAAGGTGTTGGTCGTGGGTTACGACAATATCGAAGCCATCAAGCCAATGCTGCAGGACGGCCGTGTGCTGGCAACCGCTGACCAGGCTGCTGCCCAGCAAGCCGTGTTCGGTATCCAGAACGCGCTCAAGTTGGTCAAGGGTGAGAAAGTCGACTCCAAGGATGGCGTGATCGAAACCCCGGTCGAACTCGTCCTCAAGAAGTAATCCTGGCAGCACCCAACAGCGTCCGCTCGTCCTGAGCGGGCGCCTGGAGATTTTCCTATGTCATCTTCCGCCCCGAACGCTGTCCTCTCGGTCAGCGGTATCGGCAAGACCTATGCCCAACCGGTTCTGTCCGACATCACCCTGACGCTCAACCGCGGGGAAGTGCTGGCGCTGACCGGTGAGAACGGCGCAGGCAAAAGTACCTTGTCGAAGATCATTGGCGGCCTGGTCACCCCGACCACTGGGCACATGCAGTTCAATGGCCAGGCCTACACGCCGGGCAGCCGTACCCAGGCTGAAGAGCTGGGCGTGCGCATGGTCATGCAGGAGCTCAACCTGCTGCCGACGCTGACCGTCGCCGAAAACCTGTTCCTGGATAACCTGCCCAGCCATTGTGGCTGGATCAGCCGCAAACAATTGCGCAAGGCTGCGATCGAGGCCATGGCCCAGGTTGGCCTGGACGCCATCGACCCCGATACCTTGGTTGGCAGCCTTGGGATTGGCCATCAGCAGATGGTCGAGATCGCCCGCAACCTGATCGGCGATTGCCACGTACTCATCCTCGACGAGCCCACGGCCATGCTCACGGCGCGTGAAGTCGAGATGCTGTTTGAACAAATCACCCGCCTGCAGGCCCGGGGCGTGGCGATTATTTATATTTCGCACCGGCTGGAAGAGCTGGCCCGTGTCGCCCAACGCATTGCGGTATTGCGCGACGGCAAGCTGGTCTGCGTCGAGCCGATGGCCAACTACAACAGCGAGCAACTGGTCACCTTGATGGTCGGTCGTGAGCTGGGCGAGCACATTGACCTGGGCCCGCGCTCCATCGGTGGGCCAGCCCTGACGGTGAAAGGCCTGACGCGCTCGGACAAGGTCCGCGACGTGTCCTTTGAAGTGCGCGCGGGCGAGATCTACGGTATCTCCGGCCTGATCGGCGCCGGGCGCACTGAATTGCTGCGTCTGATCTTCGGCGCCGACCTGGCCGATAGCGGTACTGTGGCGCTCGGCTCGCCCGCCCAGGTGGTGAGCATTCGCTCGCCCGTGGACGCGGTGGGTCATGGCATTGCCCTGATCACCGAGGACCGCAAGGGTGAGGGCCTGTTGCTGACTCAGTCCATCAGCGCCAACATTGCCCTGGGCAACATGCCGGAAATCTCCGGCGGCGGCGTGGTCAACAGCCGCGACGAAACGGCGTTGGCCAAGCGTCAGATCGATGCCATGCGCATCCGCAGTTCCAGTCCGGCGCAGTTGGTGTCGGAACTGTCCGGCGGCAACCAGCAAAAGGTGGTGATTGGCCGCTGGCTGGAGCGCGACTGCTCGGTGATGCTGTTCGACGAACCCACCCGCGGCATCGACGTCGGTGCCAAATTCGATATTTATGCCTTGCTGGGCGAATTGACCCGTCAAGGCAAAGCACTGGTGGTGGTGTCCAGCGATCTGCGTGAACTCATGCTGATCTGCGACCGCATCGGTGTGTTGTCCGCCGGGCGCTTGATCGAGACGTTCGAGCGCGACAGCTGGACCCAGGACGAATTGCTCGCCGCCGCCTTCGCCGGCTATCAGAAACGTGATGCGCTGCTCAACGACGCAGTGCTTAGGGAAACCCCATGAAAACCACAACTTCCCCCGGTAAAACGGGCGGCAACTTCTACGGCCTGGGCACTTACCTGGGCCTGGCCGGCGCCTTGTTGGCGATGATTGCGCTGTTCTCGGTGCTCAGCGATCACTTCCTGTCCTATGACACCTTCAGCACCCTGGCCAACCAGATTCCGGACCTGATGGTGTTGGCGGTGGGCATGACCTTCATCCTGATCATCGGCGGTATTGACCTGTCGGTGGGTTCGGTGCTGGCACTGGCGGCATCAGCGGTCAGCGTGGCGATTCTCAGCTGGGGGTGGAGCGTGCTACCGGCTGCGGTGCTGGGCATGGGCTGTGCCGCATTGGCTGGAACCATCACCGGCTCGATCACCGTGGCCTGGCGCATCCCGTCGTTTATCGTATCCCTCGGCGTGCTGGAAATGGCCCGTGGCGTGGCGTACCAGATGACCGGCTCGCGCACCGCTTATATCGGTGATTCGTTTGCCTGGCTGTCCAACCCGATTGCCTTTGGTATCTCGCCGTCATTCATCATTGCCTTGCTGGTGATCATCGCCGCGCAGCTTGTACTGACGCGTACGGTGTTTGGTCGTTACCTGATCGGTATCGGCACCAATGAAGAGGCCGTGCGCCTGGCGGGCATCAACCCCAAACCGTACAAGATCCTGGTGTTCAGCCTCATGGGCCTGCTGGCCGGTGTGGCGGCGTTGTTCCAGATTTCGCGCCTGGAAGCGGCGGACCCGAACGCCGGTTCAGGCCTGGAGCTGCAAGTGATCGCGGCCGTGGTGATCGGCGGTACCAGCCTGATGGGCGGGCGCGGTTCGGTGATCAGTACCTTTTTTGGTGTGTTGATTATTTCGGTATTGGCCGCTGGCCTGGCGCAGATCGGTGCCACGGAACCTACGAAACGCATCATCACGGGTGCCGTGATCGTGATTGCCGTGGTCCTCGATACCTACCGCAGCCAACGCGCCAGTCGGCGAGGCTGAACCATGGCAACGATCAAGGATGTGGCAGCGCTTGCAGGTATTTCCTACACGACGGTGTCGCATGTGGTGAACAAGACACGGCCGGTCAGCGAGCCGGTACGCATCAAGGTCGAAGCCGCGATCAAGCAGCTCGACTACGTGCCCAGTGCCGTCGCGCGTTCGCTCAAGGCGAAGACCACGGCCACCATCGGCTTGCTGGTGCCCAACAGCCTCAACCCGTATTTTGCGGAGTTGGCGCGTGGTATCGAGGATTACTGCGAGCGTAACGGTTACTGTGTGATCCTCTGCAACTCCGACGATAACGCGGAAAAGCAACGCAGCTATTTGCGCGTGTTGCTGGAGAAGCGCATCGACGGCTTGATCGTGACCTCGGTTGGCGGCGACGACAGTGGCCTGGCCGCCGGCTTGAGCGCGGTGCGCACGCCCATGGTAATTGTCGACCGGGCGCTGGATGGCATAGACGTGGACCTGGTGCGTATCGATCACGAGGAGGGCGCCTACCTGGCGACCCGGCACTTGCTCGAACTGGGCCACCGTGACATCGCTTGCATCGGCGGTCCCGCCCATACCCGTGTCGCGCAAATGCGTCTGGCGGGGTATCACCGTGCGCTGCAAGAGGCGGGCGTGGCAGTGGCGGCCAATCGCACCCAGGAAAGCGATTTCACCAGTACGGGCGGTTATACCGCCGCCGTGCAGTTACTGGCGAACAACCCGCCCAGCGCGATTTTTGCCAGCAACGACATGATAGGTTTCGGCGTATTGCGCGCGGCAGCCGAGCGCAATATCCGGGTGCCGGGTGAGCTGTCGGTGATCGGTTTCGATGACATTCAAATGGGCCGTTACGTCTACCCGGCGTTGACCACGGTCGGGCAGTCGATCGTGCAACTGGGCGAGACGGCGGCCGAGCTGTTACTGCGTAGAATTGCGACACCCCAACTGCCGATCGATCAACGCATCGTGACGCCGAGCATCGTGTTGCGTGAGTCGACGGCGCCCGTCGCCGGTACGTTCGCCCAATACCGCTGAACCGAATTGATGAGTACTGATGTATGCCAGCAAAAGTAGTGGTAGTAGGCAGCTTGAACATGGACCTGGTGACCCGTGCCAGTCGGTTGCCGCGTGCCGGTGAGACCTTGATCGGCCAGACGTTCTCCACCGTGCCCGGCGGCAAGGGCGCGAACCAGGCGGTAGCGTCGGCACGCCTGGGGGCCGATGTGTCGATGATTGGCTGTGTGGGTACCGATGCCTATGGCACGCAATTGCGTGATGCGTTGCAGGTGGAGGGCATCGATTGCCAAGCCGTCAGTACCGTAGACGGCTCCAGTGGCGTGGCCCTCATCGTGGTCGATGACAGCAGCCAGAATGCGATTGTGATCGTGGCGGGCAGTAACGGCGAACTGACGCCAGCCTCGTTGCAGGCGTTCGATGCGGTGCTGCAAGCGGCTGACGTGATCGTCTGCCAGCTGGAAGTGCCGATGAAGACGGTGGGTTACGCCCTCAAGCGCGGTCGTGAACTGGGCAAGACGGTGATCCTTAACCCGGCTCCGGCCAGCGCTCCGTTGCCGGCTGAATGGTATGCCTCGATCGACTACCTGATCCCGAATGAAAGCGAAGCCACCGCACTGAGCGGCGTGACGGTCGACTCCATTGACAGCGCCAAGGCAGCCGCAACCCACCTGATCCAGGCGGGCGCCGGCAAAGTCATCATCACCCTGGGGGCTCAGGGCGCGCTGTTTACTGACGGCCAGGGCTTTGAGCACCTGCTGGCGCCGAAGGTCAAGGCGGTCGACACCACCGCAGCGGGCGATACCTTCGTCGGTGGCTTTGCTGCGGCACTCGCCAATGGCAAAAGCGAGGCCGAGGCCATTCGTTTTGGCCAGGTCGCTGCGGCACTGTCGGTCACCCGCGCCGGCGCGCAACCCTCTATTCCAACGCTGCACGACGTACAAGGTTTTGTGCCCTCATGAAAAAGACACCTCTGCTCAATATCGCCCTGTCGCGTGTCATCGCCTCACTCGGACACGGCGACATCCTGGTGATCGGCGACGCTGGCCTGCCAGTGCCGCCGGGCGTCGAGTTGATTGACTTGGCGTTGACCCAGGGCATCCCGGATTTCATCAGCGCCTTGCGCATCGTGCTCAGCGAGATGCAAGTGGAAAGCCATGTGCTGGCCGAAGAAATCCTGCTCAAGCAGCCGCCTGCGCTGAACGAGCTCAATACGCTCAGCGACGAGGCGGCCCTGGGTGAGCGGCGCCTGGTCAGCCATGAAGCGTTCAAACAGCTCAGCCGCAAGGCGCGCGCCGTGGTGCGCACCGGCGAATGCCAGCCTTACTGCAATATCGCGCTGGTGTCCGGCGTAACGTTCTAACGTTCTCAACGACAAGGAGTGTTTTATGCAACGTGGTCTCCCAACCCTGAAAAACCTGTTTCGGAGTGTTCTGCTTTTGTCCGCACTCACTGCTGCAAGCGCCCAGGCGGCGGAAAAAATCGACCTGATCATCGATACCGATCCCGGTGCTGATGATGTGGTGGCGTTGCTGTTCGCGATGGCTTCGCCGGATGAACTGAGCATCCGTGCATTGACCACCGTCGCCGGCAACGTGCGCCTGGACAAGACCTCCCGCAACGCCCGCCTGGCCCGCGAATGGGCAGGGCGCGAGGACATCCCGGTGTACGCCGGTGCGCCAGCGCCGCTGCTGCGCACGCCGATCTACGCCGAGAACATCCATGGCAAGGAAGGTATTTCCGGTGTCACCGTGCATGAGCCTAAAAAGGGCTTGGCTGAAGGCAATGCCGTCGACTACCTGATCAAGACCCTGAGCACCGCCAAGCCTCACAGCATCACCATCGCCATGCTCGGCCCGCAGACCAACCTGGCGCTGGCGCTGACCCAGGCACCGGAAATCACCCAGGGCATCAAGGAAGTGGTGGTGATGGGGGGCGCGCACTTCAACGGCGGCAATATTACGCCGGTGGCGGAGTTCAACCTGTTTGCCGACCCCGTGGCGGCCGAGATTGTGCTCAAGAGTGGCGTCAAGCTGACCTACCTTCCGTTGGACGTGACCCACAAGGTACTGACCAGCGAAGCCCGCCTGAAAGGGATCGCCGACCTCAAGAACAACGCAAGCAAGGTGGTTAGCGATATTCTCAATGAATACGTCAAGGGCGACATGGAGCACTACGGTATTCCAGGTGGCCCGGTGCATGACGCGACCGTTGTCGCTTACCTGCTCAAGCCTTCACTGTTCACCGGCCGTGAAGTCAACGTGGTAGTGGACAGCCGGGAAGGCCCGACCTTCGGCCAAACCATCGTCGACTGGTACGACGGTCTGAAGCAACCGAAGAACGCGTTCTGGGTGGAGAACGGTGATGCCCAAGGCTTCTTCGATCTGTTGACCGAGCGCCTGGCGCGTCTGAAGTAAGGTGTTGACCGGTCGGCGTTCGCCGGCCGGTTCTTATTCGCGCTCGGGGTTGTGTGCCCCCATGTGGTCGGCCGGGTATTTCTCGAATATCTGGCCGATGAACGCTTGCGCCGCTTGTGTACCCAGCTCCTTGACCAGCAGGTCGATACCAATGATCGCCAATTCCTCCGGGCTTCCGGGGCTGTAGGAGCTCTGTCCTTGGGGCCACTTGGCTTTGATGTCGGCTTGGAGCGTTACGGTGGTCATGACTGTCTCGCGGGGCTGAAAGTACTGGGCAGTGCGCTGGAACGCGGTTCTTACCGGCCCAGTTAACCATTTTGCATCGTATTTGGCACTGATACTTAGGCATGAGGCGATTCGGAATGACGGTCGCGCTGTGCGACACTGGCCGCCTGTTTAATTGCCGGGGAACACCGCGTGCAGATCGACTTGAACAACCCCGAGAACCTGACGCTGGCGAATGTGCGCCAGCTTCTCGCCAGTGCTAATGACGACGAACATGCCCAACTGCGGGTGACCCAGGCCGGAATCGCCTATATCTCCTCAGGGAAGGTGGTGGGCGGTGTGGACATCGACGGGCTGCTGTTTCGCCTGGAGACCTGGGCCAAGGGCTCCGGATACGTAGGGAATGTAGCCGCCAGCGACGAAGTCTGGGTGACGCAGATCTTCAATGCACTGAAGGAAAACTGGCCGAAGCCGGCGTCTGACTACATCGACATCTACTGATTTCGTTCATATCTGGTCACGATTGACCGGGCGAATGCCTGTCGAGAGTCAGGCAGACTTGCCCTGCGGCGGTTTACGTCTTGAAACCAATCCGCCCAATCGCTGTCGCACGATCTCTGTCCATTTTTTATCATAGGAGGCTTCATGCCTTGGAAGCTCGCATCATTCGGTACTTTGTTGGCAGCACTCGCGTTGGCGGGTTGCAGCACCCCGGGTGCCTCTGAGCCAGCCAAAGACGCCGCCGTGGCCGATACCGGTCATAGCCGCTGTGAGTCGAAGGCTGCCGAATTCACTATCGGCCAGAAAGCTTCGCCCCAATTGCTGGAGCAGGCGCGTACCCGCGCCGGTGCGCAGAACGCACGGATCCTCAAGCCTAACGACATGATCACGCTGGAATACCGTTCCGACCGCCTGAACCTGAACACCGATGACAACCTGGTGATCACGCGCGTCAATTGCGGCTAGGTCTTTCAAGGCTTTTGCAGCGCCCATAAAAAACCCCGTCACATGGACGGGGTTTTTTTAGCTCAGCGGAGAATTACTCGCCGCGAACCTGTGCAGCTTGCATACCCTTTTGGCCTTTCTCAGCCACGAAGGAAACGGTTTGGCCTTCTTTCAGGCTTTTGAAACCGTCGCTTTCGATAGCTTTGAAGTGTACGAACAGGTCGTCACCGCCACCTTGAGGAGTGATGAAGCCGAAGCCTTTTTCATCGTTGAACCATTTAACGGTGCCGGTTTGGCGATTAGACATGGTGTATCTCCAAGAAACATATATTTTCAGTAGTGCTGTGCTGCTCAGGCCAACTGGGCACACCGGGCTATCATAGTCGAAATGTTCGGCTTGGGAGCCCCCCCAAGGCATTGTTTGCTAATCAATAGCGTTGCGTTTAGTGCCTGATCCGGCTGAAAGCCCCGATTTACGGGGCTTTGGCTCGAAATATCAACTGGTAAAAAAAGCCGTAAAAGCTGCGTAATTTGTGAGAAGCGGCAGTTTTAAGCCTGTTTTACCGCCAAAAAAGCCGTGAGATCAGCGGCAAATCTTACTTTTTCTTCACGACTTTGCAGGACGAAATAGCCGCGACGGCCTTGTTTTTCAGCTCCGGGCTGGCGTTCTGGTTGGTCATGAGCTCTTTGATTTCCGCAGTGCTCAATTCGGCGTTGATCTTGTCAGCGCCACATTCGCAGTGGGCTTTGGCAGTTTTGGCGTCCACGTTCTGGCTGGCGGCTGCGCTGCAATCGCTGACGAAGCTGTCACGGGCACCGGCTGGCCAGTTCGACGGGGCTGCTGCCTGCGCGCCGAGGGAAAGGAGGGTCAGGGAAGCGGCGAGAGCGAGGGTGGAGGTAAAACGCATCATGAGGATGCTCCTTTGGGTCGAGGACGAACGGCGATTCTCAGTGGGTTTGAGGCATTGCGTACAGCTCAAGTTCACTTTTGCAGCTATAAAGGCCGGAATTTGTCTTTACGCAAGATAGCAGCCCCGCGATGACCGTTCATCTGTGCTAGGATCTTGCGCTTGGCTATTTCCAGGCGCGCCAATTGCCGCCTTGCCATGTTCTTTTTAGCTCACTCCAGTCACTCTGGTTCGATTATCGGTTGGCCGAAAGGCTCCTGCCGCTGTAAGGCAGGCGTTCATCACTGAACGGCCTGGTGTTGGATCTTGTACTGGCTCATCCCAACCCACGTGACCTTTGGTAGGGGTCACCACTAGGAGAGGAGGCGCCATGCCAACTATTACTCTTCCCGACGGCAGTCAACGTTCATTCGATCATTCGGTTTCCGTAGCCGAGGTCGCCGCATCCATTGGTGCAGGCCTGGCCAAGGCCACCGTGGCCGGCAAGGTCGACGGCAAGCTGGTTGACGCCAGCGACCTGATCACCAACGACGCCAGCCTGCAAATCATCACGCCCAAGGACCAAGAGGGGCTGGAGATCATTCGCCACTCTTGCGCTCACTTGATTGGCCACGCGGTCAAGCAGCTGTATCCAACCGCGAAGATGGTAATCGGCCCGGTCATCGACGAAGGCTTCTATTACGACATCGCCTACGAGCGTCCTTTCACCCCGGACGATATGGCCGCCATCGAACAACGCATGCACGCGCTGATCGAAAAAGATTACGACGTGATCAAGAAAGTCACGCCGCGCGCCGAAGTGATCGACGTGTTCACCGCCCGTGGCGAAGACTACAAGCTGCGCCTGGTGGAAGACATGCCGGACGAGCAGGCCATGGGCCTGTACTACCACGAAGAATACGTCGACATGTGCCGTGGCCCGCACGTGCCGAACACACGCTTCCTCAAGTCCTTCAAGCTGACCAAGCTGTCCGGCGCCTACTGGCGTGGCGACGCGAAGAACGAGCAACTGCAGCGGATCTACGGCACTGCCTGGGCTGACAAGAAGCAGCTGGCGGCCTACATCCAGCGCATCGAAGAAGCCGAAAAACGCGACCATCGCAAGATCGGCAAGCGCCTGAACCTGTTCCACCTCCAGGAAGAAGCGCCGGGCATGGTGTTCTGGCACCCCAACGGCTGGACCCTGTACCAGGTGCTCGAGCAGTACATGCGCAAGGTTCAGCGCGAAAACGGCTACCTGGAGATCAAGACTCCCCAGGTCGTTGACCGCAGCCTGTGGGAGAAATCCGGGCACTGGGCCAACTACGCCGACAACATGTTCACCACCCAGTCGGAAAACCGCGATTACGCCATCAAGCCAATGAACTGCCCATGCCACGTGCAGGTGTTCAACCAGGGCCTGAAGAGCTACCGCGAGTTGCCGATGCGCCTGGCCGAGTTTGGTGCCTGTCACCGTAACGAGCCGTCGGGTGCGCTGCACGGCATCATGCGTGTGCGTGGCTTCACCCAGGACGACGCCCACATCTTCTGCACTGAAGAGCAGATGCAGGCCGAATCCGCGGCGTTCATCAAACTGACCATGGACGTTTATCGCGATTTCGGCTTCACCGAAGTTGAGATGAAACTGTCCACTCGTCCGGAAAAGCGCGTCGGCTCCGACGAGCTGTGGGATCGCGCCGAAGCTGCATTGGCCGCAGCGCTGGACAGTGCGGGGCTTGCGTACGACCTGCAGCCGGGTGAGGGCGCGTTCTACGGTCCGAAGATCGAGTTCTCGCTGAAAGATTGCCTTGGCCGCGTCTGGCAGTGTGGTACCCTGCAGCTCGATTTTAACCTGCCGATCCGTCTGGGAGCCGAATACGTCTCCGAAGACAACAGCCGTAAACACCCGGTTATGCTGCACCGGGCGATCCTCGGCTCGTTCGAACGGTTCGTCGGGATCCTGATCGAGCACTACGAGGGTGCATTCCCTGCGTGGCTGGCGCCGACTCAGGCAGTGATCATGAATATCACTGATAAACAGGCAGATTTTGCCGCTGAAGTTGAAAAAACACTCAACGAAAGCGGATTTCGTGCCAAGTCCGACTTGAGAAATGAAAAGATCGGCTTTAAAATCCGCGAGCATACTTTGCTCAAGGTTCCCTATCTCTTGGTTATCGGAGATCGGGAAGTCGAGATGCAGACTGTCGCTGTGCGTACTCGTGAAGGTGCTGACCTGGGCTCGATGCCCGTCGCCCAGTTCGCTGAGTTCCTCGCGCAAGCGGTTTCCCGGCGTGGTCGCCCAGATTCGGAGTAATTATTATTAAGCGTGAAATGAGACAAGATAAACGAGCTGCACCGAAAGCCCCGATCAACGAGAATATCTCGGCACGCGAGGTTCGGTTAATTGGCGCTGACGGCGAGCAGATTGGCATCGTCTCGATTGATGAAGCGCTTCGTATTGCTGAAGAGTCCAAATTGGACTTGGTGGAAATTTCCGCCGATGCAATCCCACCCGTTTGCCGGGTGATGGACTACGGCAAGTCGATCTTCGAAAAGAAGAAGCAGGTTGCCGCAGCGAAGAAGAACCAGAAGCAGATTCAAGTAAAAGAAATCAAGTTTCGTCCAGGGACGGAGGAAGGGGATTACCAGGTAAAACTGCGCAACCTGGTACGTTTCCTGAGTGATGGGGACAGGGCCAAGGTATCCTTGCGATTCCGCGGCCGTGAGATGGCCCACCAGGAGCTGGGGATGGAACTCCTCAAGCGGGTTGAAGCTGACCTGCTGGAGTACGGTTCCGTCGAGCAGCATCCTAAGATGGAAGGACGCCAGCTGATCATGGTCATCGCCCCGAAAAAGAAGAAGTAATCAACAGGGCACGGCAGGCCTTCTGATTATGTTTATCAACTGAATGCGGAGTATCCGAACATGCCAAAGATGAAGACTAAAAGTGGTGCTGCTAAGCGGTTTCTGAAAACTGCTAACGGTATCAAGCACAAGCACGCTTTCAAGAGCCACATCCTGACCAAAATGTCGACCAAGCGTAAGCGTCAACTGCGCGGTAGCAGCTTGCTGCATCCGTCTGACGTGGCAAAAGTCGAGCGCATGCTGCGCCTTCGTTAATTTTTGGATCAAGAATAGAGGAAGTAACTCATGGCTCGTGTAAAGCGTGGCGTCATTGCCCGTAAACGTCACAAAAAAATTCTGAAACTTGCTAAAGGCTACTACGGCGCGCGTTCACGCGTATTCCGTGTTGCCAAGCAAGCGGTAATCAAGGCAGGCCAATACGCCTACCGCGACCGTCGTCAGAAAAAACGTCAGTTCCGCGCTCTGTGGATCGCTCGTATCAACGCCGGTGCACGTGTTAACGGTCTGTCCTACAGCCGTTTCATCGCTGGCCTGAAAAAAGCGTCCATCGAAATCGACCGTAAGGTTCTGGCTGAACTGGCCGTGAACGAAAAAGCGGTGTTTGCTGCGATTGTCGAGAAAGCTAAAGCCACCTTGGCTTAAGTACCCCCGACAGTCACCCTGGGCTACTCCTGTAGTCCATGGTGGTAAACGTCATAAATAGGGGAAGAGCCTTCAAGCTCTTCCCCTATTTTGTATCTGGAGTCTGTACATGGAAAACCTGGACGCGCTCGTTGCTCAAGCCCTTGAGGCAGTGCAAAGCGCTGAAGATGTAAATGCCCTGGAGCAAATCCGGGTTCACTACCTTGGCAAAAAAGGTGAATTGACTCAGGTGATGAAGACCCTGGGGAATTTGCCGGCTGAAGAGCGTCCGCAAGTCGGTGCGCTGATCAACGTCGCCAAAGAGCGTGTCACAGAGGTTCTCAATGCGCGCAAGGCATCGCTCGAGGAGGCCGATCTTGCGGCCAAGCTCGCCGCCGAGTCCATTGACGTAACCCTGCCTGGCCGTGGCCAGGCCTCGGGCGGTCTGCACCCGATCACCCGGACTCTGGAACGTATCGAGCAGTTCTTCACCCACATTGGCTACGGTATCGCCGAAGGCCCTGAGGTCGAAGACGACTATCACAACTTCGAGGCGCTCAACATCCCAGGTCATCACCCGGCCCGGTCGATGCACGACACCTTCTATTTCAACGCGAACATGTTGTTGCGCACCCATACCTCGCCGGTACAGGTCCGCACCATGGAAGCGAACAAGCCGCCGATTCGCATTGTCTGCCCAGGCCGTGTGTACCGCAGCGACTCCGATATCACCCACTCGCCGATGTTCCACCAGGTCGAAGGCCTGCTGGTTGATCGCGATATCAACTTCGCCGACCTCAAAGGCACCATCGAAGAATTCCTGCGGGTGTTCTTCGAGAAAGAGCTGGCGGTGCGATTCCGTCCATCGTTCTTCCCGTTCACCGAACCCTCCGCTGAAGTCGACATGGAGTGCGTGATGTGCAGCGGTAAAGGCTGCCGCGTCTGCAAACAGACCGGCTGGCTGGAAGTGATGGGCTGCGGCATGGTTCACCCCAACGTGCTGCGCATGTCCGGCATTGATCCGGAAGAGTTCTCGGGCTTTGCCTTCGGCATGGGCGTTGAGCGTCTGGCCATGCTGCGTTACGGCGTGAACGACTTGCGTCTGTTCTTCGACAACGACTTGCGGTTCCTCGCGCAATTTCGCTAGTCGTAACGAATCTTTAGGAGAGCAGGATGAAATTCAGTGAACAATGGCTGCGCGGCTGGGTAAGCCCGCAGGTAGATCGCGACGAGCTGGTTGCTCGTCTGTCGATGGCCGGTCTTGAGGTCGATAGCGTCACTCCGGCCGCCGGTGTTTTCAGCGGTGTCGTAGTGGGCGAGGTGCTGAGTACCGAGCAGCATCCCGATGCCGACAAGTTGCGTGTGTGCCAGGTCAGCAATGGCGCGGAAACCTTCCAGGTCGTGTGCGGAGCGCCTAACGTGCGCCCGGGCTTGAAGATCCCATTCGCCATGATCGGTGCCGAGCTGCCAGGCGATTTCAAGATCAAGAAAGCCAAGCTGCGTGGCGTCGAGTCCAACGGCATGCTGTGCTCCCAGGCGGAGCTGCAGGTCGGCGAGGGCAATGATGGCCTGATGGAACTGCCGGCCGATGCGCCGGTGGGCCAGGACATCCGCGTTTACCTGGAACTGGAAGACGCCAGCATCGAGGTCGACCTGACCCCGAACCGTGGCGACTGCCTGTCCCTGGCCGGCCTGGCGCGTGAAGTGGGCGCGTTGTACAACGCTCCGGTCACCCGCCCTGCGGTTGCCGCCGTGCCTGCGGTACACGATGAAGTACGCCCGATCGACGTGTTGGCGCCAAACGCCTGCCCGCGTTACCTGGGGCGTGTGATCCGTAACGTCGACCTGTCCAAGCCAACCCCGTTGTGGATGGTTGAGCGCCTGCGCCGTGCTGACGTGCGCAGCATCGACGCGGCCGTCGACATTACCAACTACGTGATGCTGGAGCTGGGCCAACCACTGCATGCGTTCGACCTCGCCGAAATCAACGGCGGCATCCGCGTACGCATGGCGGAAGAAGGCGAGAAGCTGGTGCTGCTCGACGGCCAGGAAGTCAGCCTGCGTGCCGACACCCTGGTCATCGCCGACCACTCCCGCGCCCTGGCGATTGCCGGCGTGATGGGTGGCGAGCACAGCGGTGTGTCCGAGACCACCCGCGACGTGTTCCTTGAGAGTGCCTTCTTCGACCAGATCGCCATCGCCGGCAAGGCCCGCTCCTACGGCCTGCACACCGATGCGTCGCACCGCTACGAGCGCGGCGTGGACTGGAAGCTGGCGCGTGAAGCCATGGAGCGCGCCACTGGCCTGCTGCTGGAAATCACCGGCGGCGAAGCGGGTCCGATCACCGAAACCGTCAGCGAGCAGTACTTGCCGTCCGTTGCGCCGATCACCCTGCGTGCCAAAAGTGTCGAGCAGATGCTCGGCCTGGTCATCGCGCCGGCTGAAATCGAGCAACTGTTATCCGCTCTCGGCCTGGGTATTTCCGCAGGCGGGGAAGGGCAGTGGACCGTTGAAGTGCCAAGCCATCGCTTCGATATCAGCCTGGAAGTCGACCTGATCGAAGAGTTGGCTCGCCTCTACGGCTACAACCGCCTGCCGGTTCGTTACCCGCAAGCGCGCCTCGCGCCGCAACCCAAGGCCGAGGCGCGTGCGCACCTGCCTGAGCTGCGTCGTCTGCTGGTTGCCCGTGGCTACCAGGAAGCGGTGACCTACAGCTTCATCGATCCTAAACAGTTCGAGCTGTTCAGCCCTGGCGTCGAGCCGCTGCTGCTGGCGAACCCGATCTCCAACGACATGGCGGCCATGCGTTCGTCCCTGTGGCCAGGCCTGGTGAAAGCACTTTCCCATAACCTGAACCGTCAGCAAGATCGCGTGCGTATGTTCGAAAGCGGCCTGCGTTTTGTCGGCCAGCTCGACGGCCTGAAACAAGAGCCAATGCTCGCTGGCGTGGTGTGCGGTAGCCGTCTGCCGGAAGGCTGGGCGCAGGGCCGCGATGCCGTGGACTTCTTCGACGTCAAGGCTGACGTAGAAGCGGTGCTGGGCTTTGCCGGTGCTCTGGATGCCTTCACCTTCGTTCCTGGCAGCCATCCGGCATTGCACCCGGGCCAGACGGCACGTATCGAGCGCGAAGGGCGCCTGGTGGGCTTCGTCGGTGCCATTCACCCTGAACTGTCGAAAACCCTCGGTCTCGACCGTCCGGTCTTCGTGTTCGAACTGGTCCTGGCTGAAGTCGCCTCGGGCAAAATGCCTAAATTCAGCGAGCTGTCGCGCTTCCCTGAAGTGCGCCGTGATTTGGCGCTGATCGCCGACCGCGAAGTGGCCGCGACTGCCGTTCTGGACGTAATCCGTGAAAATGCAGGGGAATGGCTGACAGACCTCAGGCTATTTGACGTCTATCAGGGTAAAGGTATTGATCCGCATAGAAAAAGCCTCGCAGTTGGCTTGACCTGGCAGCATCCATCGCGCACTCTTAATGACGATGAGGTGAATACCACGACACAAAATATCCTCACCTCGCTCGAACAAAGGTTGAACGCCACGTTAAGGAAGTGACGTATGGGGGCTTTGACGAAAGCTGAGATGGCGGAACGTCTGTACGAAGAGTTGGGTCTGAACAAACGCGAAGCCAAGGAATTGGTCGAGCTGTTTTTTGAAGAGATCAGACACGCTCTGGAAGACAACGAACAGGTCAAATTGTCCGGTTTCGGCAATTTTGACCTGCGGGACAAACGCCAGCGGCCTGGCCGCAATCCAAAAACGGGAGAAGAAATCCCGATCACGGCTCGCCGTGTGGTCACCTTTCGTCCAGGGCAGAAGTTGAAGGCCCGAGTTGAGGCTTATGCTGGAACCAAGTCATAACGACGAGCTACCCGTCATCCCAGGCAAACGCTACTTCACCATTGGTGAAGTCAGCGAGCTCTGTGCGGTAAAACCGCACGTGCTGCGCTATTGGGAGCAGGAGTTTCCTCAACTCAACCCCGTCAAACGCACCGGGAACCGTCGGTATTATCAGCGCCAGGATGTGCTGATGATCCGACAGATCCGCGCGTTGCTGTACGACCAGGGGTTCACCATCAGCGGCGCACGCCAGCGCATGTCCGGTGATGAAGCCAAAGACGACACCACCCAATACAAGCAACTGATCCGCCAGATGATCTCCGAGCTCGAAGATGTGCTGGTGGTTCTGAAAAAGTAATTCCGGCTTTTAAAATACTTCCACATTTCAAAAGCTTGCGGTATATTCCGGATCGCTTCGTCAAGAAGCGAACCCAGTAACACGCCTAGTCGGGGCGTAGCGCAGTCCGGTAGCGCACTAGCATGGGGTGCTAGGGGTCGAGTGTTCGAATCACTCCGTCCCGACCATTATTCCTGAGTAAAATCAGACACTTAAGCCGATCAGCTAGATCGGCTTTTTTGTGCCTGCGCAAAACCCGCGCAAAACTGGCGCAAAACTACCCGGTGATTTCGCTGATATTTAGGTCCGGAATTGCCTCGGACCAGATGATTTCCTCGTGGTCCCGCTGGTAGTTCTTGGTCATGCCCTCACTCGCGTGCCCTGCGATCTTCTGCCCATCCTTACCGGCTTTCTTGTATAGGTGCAGCGATAGCGCTCGTACTTCATGGAAGCCCGGCATCTCTTCTTCCTTCCATCCCGCGTAGCAGAGCCAGGCCACCATCACCAC
The DNA here is from genome assembly GCF_020093335.1 of Pseudomonas fluorescens group sp. Classification (NCBI taxonomy): domain Bacteria; kingdom Pseudomonadati; phylum Pseudomonadota; class Gammaproteobacteria; order Pseudomonadales; family Pseudomonadaceae; genus Pseudomonas; species Pseudomonas fluorescens group sp. The sequence continues at coordinate 88,723 of NZ_JAIOKW010000011.1, forward strand.
CCTGCGCGCTGAAGCAAAGCGCAATGCCGAATACCAGACCGACCTGGCAAAGCGCCTCAAGGCCAGCCAGGACAAAGCGAAAAAGGCGGAGAAGAACTTTGAAGACCTCAAGCGCAACAGCAAGCCTGTTCGTGACTGGGCTGCTCAGCCTCTGCCTGACGGCCTGCGCGGCAAAGCCGGTGGTAGTGACAAAGACCCAGGCCGTAAGGCTGGAAGCCCCTGAGCTGATCCCGTGCGAACGGGTAGATGAGGGTGCAGCCGACCTTCGCCTGAATGGCGATGTGTGGGAGCTGAAGGACAGGGCGATCAATCTTCTCGACACGTGTGCTGACCAGGTAGACGCCCAGATAAAACGCAGTCAGAGCAAGTAGAGATCACCCCATGGCGCGACTTACTACTCTCGCCACGAGAGTCAAGACTCAGGGCGATCGCATAGCTACAGCTGACCCTGAGTCTTGGCGTTCCGACAAGCGCACGTCTGGGCAGCGTGGATACAACTACGAGTGGCAGCAGGCTCGCCTTGTCCACCTCAATGACAACCCACTCTGCGTTTACTGTGACCGTGATGGCAGAGTTTCCGCGGCATGCATTGTCGACCACATCATCCCGCATCGCGGCGATATGGTGCTGTTCTGGGATCGATCGAACTGGCAATCGCTGTGCAAGCCTTGCCACGACATTGTGAAGAAGCGGGAAGAGGCGTGTATGCCTCGGTCATGACGACTGGCTGTTGGTTGGCCGTTCGTCGGCGTGTAGCACGCCAACTCCCCTCATACTGCACCGAGTTGGTGCGGCACGTCAGTGCCCCGACCCGGGGGGGGTAAATTTTTGAGAAGTCGAAAGCTTCTAGACCACTCGCCCCCGCACGGACGGATTTTTTCCCCTCCTGAGATTTTTGTTAATGGCGTTAACACCGAAAAAGCGCGCTTTTGCCGACGCTTTGAGGGGAGGTGCGTCCAATAAAGAAGCGGCGATAGCTGCTGGCTACGCCGCTTCCAGCGCGGCACAGGCTGGAGCAAGGCTCGCGAAAGACCCTCATGTGCTGGCCGAGTTGGCGCGCACTGGCTTTAACAAAAATGTTAAGTCCAAAGGAGGGGCAAAAAAACAGGCCTTGCTGGTCAACCCGAACGAGGCCGAAGACCACGAGCCAGCTTTTGATCTGTCCCGGGCGCTAACATTTTCTGATCCAAAAGCGTTTTTGATGGCGACCATGAACGACTTCGAGGCTGATGCGAAGCTTCGGGTCGACGCAGCAAAAGCGTTGATGCCGTTCATTCATCCGAGAAAGGGTGAGGCGGGCAAGAAGGTTGATCAACAGGAAGCGGCGAAGAAAGCCAGTGGCCGCTTTGGATCAAGCGCAGCTCCACCTCCACCTCTTAGATCGGTGAAATAAATGGAATGGACGACCGCATGCCCGGACTGGGCTGATCGTCTGCGCCGTGGCGATTCGATAATTCCGCCTCCCATATTTCCAGAAGCAGCAGAAGAAGCGCTTGCGGTCTTCAAGCAGTTGAAGATTGTCGACGCCCCGGGCAGCCCTACTTTCGGTGAGGCATGTGCCGAGTGGGTCTTTGACCTGGTTGCGTCCATTTTTGGAGCGTACGACCAAACAACACCACAATTGCCGCCGTTGATGCGGGCGTTCTCGGAAATGCCGACGCTGGTCTGACGTTGAAGTTGATCCAGCCAGTTGAGGGGGTGGTCAATACCTTCACCGTGCTTGCTCCTGGGCTCACCGGCGGCATTGCTCAAGAGAGCGTTGAGTCGCTGCGCGCGCGCATTGTTCGGTCCTACCGCGTAATCCCGCACGGCGGTTCGAAAGATGACTACGAGACCTGGGCGCTTGAGGTGCCCGGTGTCACGCGAGCATGGTGCCGAGGCAACTACCTTGGGCCTGGCACTGTTGGTCTATTCGTGATGCGTGATGGTGACGCCGAGCCAGTACCAAATCCCGCGCAACTGGCTGAGGTGAAGGCCTATATCGAGTCCCTACGGCCAGTTACCGCTGAGCTTTATGTGCTGGCCCCAGTCGAAGTGCCTCTGGTCTACCAAATCCACGCCGTACCCGACACATCAGCAGTACGCGCCGCTATCCAGGCCCAGCTTGTTGACCTTCACGAGCGGGAAGCTGGGCTCGGCGAAACACTTCTGCTCACCCACATAGCCGAGGCTATCAGTGGGTCTGCCGGCGAAACTGATCACCAGCTCATCTCGCCGGCGGCAAACGTTGTGCCCTCTGCCAACCAGCTTCTTACCTTCGGGGGTATCACATGGCTGTGATTAGAACGCCGGAAGAATATCGGGTGCAGCTTCAAGGTCTGCTTCCCCCTGGCCCTGCCTGGGATCCTGAACTTGTACCAGAAGTCGCACTGGTGCTATCCGGCGTCGCTCTGGAGTTCTCACGCGTGGATGCGAGGGCTGTAGCCCTGCTGAACGAAATGGACCCGGCAGGGGTTAGCGAGCTCGTTCCCGATTGGGAATCGATCATGGGACTGCCGGACAGCTGCCTTGGGCCGAACCCGGCGTTTGAAGATCGTCGTCTGGCGGTTCGCCGGCGCCTGGTCGAGGTTGGCGGGCAGAGCCGCAGCTACTTCATAGAAATCGCGGTAAGCCAAGGGTACCCAGGCGCAAACATCACCGAGCACAGAGCGCCCCGTATGGGGCGTTCTCGTTTTGGCTCTGCGCATTTTGGCACTTGGAACGCCCAGTTTATGTGGACGCTGAACACTGGAGGCCGGCAGCGGCAGGGCCGACGCTTCGGGGTCAGCTACTGGGGTGAGCGTTTCGGCACAAACCCGGGCAATGCCCTGGAATGCCTGATCCGGCGGCCGGCGCCGGCACATACCGTTGTGCACATCAATTACGACTGAGGGGTAAGAACGTGGATTTTCCGAAAAGTGTGCCCAGCGTTGGGTTGGTGGATGGCAAGTTTATTGATGAGGATCCATTGGCCGGGACACCGGGCTCGTTGATTCCTTCGGCATGGGGTAATGCGGTCACCCTTGAGATTCTGAAGGTCATCGAAGACGGGGGCCTCGCCCCTGATGAGGATGACAAAACCCAATTGTCGGCCGCTATCCACAATATCGTTTCCGACAGCGCGGTCCCATTTGCAACCAAGGCTGAGGCTGAAGACGGGACGATCGACGACAAGTCCATGAGCCCTCTAAGGGTGTTTCAGGCAATTGCCAAGGTGGTTAAACAGGCGACAGAGAGTGCGTTTGGATGGTTGAAAATCGCTACTCTTTCTCAGGCTAACACGGGCACGGACGACAGCGCGGCCATAACTCCTAAAAAACTTGCCGCCGTTTTACAAGCGCAAACTTTGAATGCCGGCGCAACAGCTGGAACGGCCACGGCATACGTGCTGAGCAATATTCCTGGGCTAACTTCTTACGGGTTTATGCTGCGCTTAAACGTAAACTTCCACGTGCCCAGCGGTGTTAACCCAACTATCAATGTTAACGCCCTAGGGGCTAAAAGCCTTAAACAATACGACAGCACAGGGGCTAAAGTCAGTGCCGTTACATCAGCTGGGCTTGTATCTGACATTGTTTATGACGGGACAGACTTTGTTCTAATAGACCCTCTTCCCGTTGCGCTTGTTTCGACGGTTGGCGCGCGTGGTGCAGCCAAGAACTTAAAAGTCACTACTACAGGATTGAGCGCAGTCGTCACCACGACGGCGGACGAGGTCACGCTTGAGAATGGTTCTGGCAATTACGTGACTCTGCGGTCAGTGAGCTGTGCTGCATCGTTTGCCGTGGCGGGTGCTGGCGGGATAGATGTTGGTTCCGCAAATAGCCAAAACGCCAATGCCTGGTATTACAAGCATTTGATCTGGAACCCGTCCTTACCCGTCAGCGCCACCAACCCGAACGGGCTGCTTTCTGCTAGTGAGAACGGGCCTACATTGCCCGCAGGCTATACGCACTGGGCGCCAGTGCATGAGGTGCGCACTGACGGAACGGGTAACAAGTGGCCTCTGCCCGGCACGAAAATAGACAAAATCTTTCGATGGGAACCAGCGGCGGGAACAAATCTAGCCATTGTTCGGATGATGGCTCAGGGCATTGTTGGAGCCGTTGGGACGCCTACATGGTCTCCGATTTCGCTATCCGCATTCATCCCCCCGAACCGTCTTAACATTGCCGGGTTTCTGTCGGTAACGTCGGGCGGCGGTGTTGGCATGGCGGCGCCAAGCAACAACTACGGTGGCATTAACTCCACGACAAACCCGCCACCGTGCTGCCTGCAACATACTGGGAACGGCACTGGTAGCGGATCTACACCATTTAATTTTGTGGTAGGCGCATCGCAAACCATGCAATGGGCAAGCAATCTCGCGGGCAATATGGTCGTGGCTACTGGATGGGAGTGCTGATTATGAATGGATATGCAGTTATACCGAGTCCCTGGTCGTGCAGGCCCGTCGATTCAGAAGACGACCTGGTGTCCGGTGAGATTTTTTACCAAGACCAGCCAACGCCTCCTCTGCCCGTGCCAACAGCAGAAGAGGTATTGGCCTCCGCGCTTGCTGAGCGTGATCGCCTGCTGACCATAGCGGCCCTACGTATTGCACCGCTTCAGGACGCTGTAGATCTCGATGACGTGACGACGGAAGAAACCTTTAGGCTAAAGAAGTGGAAGCAGTACCGGGTTGCAGTGAATCGCGTACCAGATCAGCTTGGCTTCCCTGGGGCGATCAACTGGCCAGATGAGCCGACTTAGATCGTGTGTCACGGTTGTGGCTGGTGAGGTTATGCATCGTTATACTGCCGGCGCCCTCACCATGCCCTATCAGAAGAAAGAGCCCAGAGCTTATATGTTTAAGGACGAAAGCATTTGACCGCCACAAAAGCCCCGGACTTTAGTAGATCTATCGTCCATCCTAACTATAGGCCAGACATAGACGGGCTGCGTGCTTTAGCTGTCCTCTCAGTCGTAGCATTTCACGCGTTCCCTTCTTTGATTAGAGGTGGATTTATAGGCGTTGATGTTTTCTTTGTTATATCAGGCTATTTGATATCAACAATAATATTCAATAGTGTAGCATTGAAAGTTTTTAGCTTTCGCGTATTCTACGCTAGACGAATTAGGAGAATATTTCCTGCTTTGATTGTTGTTATGGTTTTAAGTTTGCTCTATGGTTGGTTCGCACTTCTTCCTAAAGAGCTTGCTGAACTCGGAAAGCATATTGTTGGCGGTTCAGCATTCTTATCAAATATAATGCTCTGGTTTGAGTCTGGTTATTTTGATAGATCTTCTGACCTTAAACCGATGCTTCATCTTTGGAGTCTGGGAGTAGAAGAGCAGTTTTATATATTTTGGCCGCTTTTGGCATGGATTGCATGGTGGCGAGGACTTAGTTGGTTTTGGCTGGTAACTGTTTTGTGCGCGGGTTCATTTTTAGCAAATGTTGAAATTGTCAATAGCGCACCGACCGAGGCATTTTATTCCCCTTACACGAGATTCTGGGAACTTCTGGTTGGTTCTTTTTTGGCGTATTGTTCATTTTCCTCTGAGGGGCGTTTGGCGTGCACGAAGAAATTCGTCCAGCAAAGGCTTTTAGTTGCATTATTCCGGCGCTCTCCAATTGAAGCAAAAAAAATAGTTGTTGAGCTGGCCTCGATAACAGGATTTGTTTTGATTGGTTTGGCATTGTGGAATATAAACTCTGAAATGTCCTTCCCTGGGTACTGGGCGTTATTACCCGTTTTGGGAGCTGCATGCCTGATATCTTCAGGGCCTTCGGCATTTTTGAATAGGGCTATCTTGTCCAATAAAATCGCTGTTTGGTTTGGGCTTATAAGCTTTCCATTATACCTGTGGCATTGGCCCGTTCTTACTTTTCTTAGAATATCGGTTGGTGATATGCCAGCAAGGGAGTGGAGAATCGGAGCAGTAGCTGTCTCAGTCTTGCTAGCATGGCTTACGTACAGGTTCGTTGAGAAGCCGCTACGTGAGCTACCTATGCGTATTACAGTCGAATATATCTTGGTAGTGTCGATGGCAATTCTTGCTGGCATAGGTTTTTACATATACAGGTCTGAGGGGGTTCCGCAGAGATTTCCGGCTATTATCCAAAGTATAACTACTTATAAATTTGATCCTGATTACGTATATCGTCGAGGGACTTGTTATTTGGATGTAGATCAGGGTGAGGCTCTTTTTTCTAATTGCAAGGATGAGTCTAGTGGTAATAGAAAAAGCCTTTTGCTTTGGGGGGATTCTCATGCCGCTCATCTGTATGCGGGCTACAAAAAAAGCTTTGGTGTTGAGTACGCAATAATTCAAAGAAATGCATCCGGATGCCCTCCGATTTTAGGTTTGAAGCTGGACGATGCTGCTGGTCTGTTTAGGCCGATGTGTTTTTCCATAAATAATATGGTGATTAATTATGCAAGAATCAATCACCCTGATAGGGTTGTGCTTTCTGCGAGATGGGATATTTATAATTGGAATGGAATAAAAGACACAATTATAGCGCTTCAATCTTTTGGCATAAGTGATATCGATGTTATTGGCCCAGTGCCCGAATGGAAAGAGTCTCTTCCTAAACAACTTTATCGATACTTTCAGAAGTCGGATGGGCGTGAGGTGCCTGAGAGGATGTCTTTCGGATTGGACCCAGTAGGCATGGCGTCCGAAGAGTCATTGCGTAAACTAGTAGAAAGTCTTGGTGCTAGGTATATTTCTGCTAAGAGCATACTTTGCAACGAAGACGGTTGTATTACCAGATTCGGTGACGAGGGGCGCACTCTGTCGGCATGGGATGAAGGGCACCTTACAGAAGAGGGGTCTGAGCAACTCGTATCTAAGTTTCCGAGATGAGAGAGTTATTTGCAAAAGCGGTAAGTTCATTCGAGCGCCTAGCTAAAAACTACCAACTTTGCCCGCCATGAGCGGGCATTTTTTTTGCCTGGAGAAAACTATGCCGCTCACTGAGCAGCAGTTGCTGCAGATACTTCCAAACGCCGGCCGCCAAGCCGGCGTTTTTGTTCCTGTGCTGAATGCCGCCATGAACCGTTACGGCATCGTTGGAGCGGCACGCGTTTCCGCATTCATTGCCCAGGTCGGGCACGAGTCGGGCCAGTTGCGATACGTCCGCGAGATTTGGGGCCCAACTGCGCAGCAGGCCGGCTACGAAGGCCGCGCCGACCTGGGCAACACGCTCAAGGGCGATGGATCAAAGTACCGTGGGCGTGGACTACTCCAGATCACCGGCCGGGCGAACTACGCCGAGTGCGGGGATGCGCTGGGCCTTGACCTGGTCAATCAGCCTACGCTGCTGGAGCAGCCGCAGCACGCCGCCATGTCGGCGGCCTGGTTCTGGTCCGCCGAAGGACTGAACACGCTCGCTGACCAGGGTGCGTTCGTGAAAATCACCCGCCGTATAAACGGGGGGCTCAACGGACAGACCGACCGCCAAGCACTGTATGCCAAGGCGCTGAAGGTGTTGGCATGACCGTTCGATCAACAGCTGGAAGACCTGAATACAATCGGCAACTCGGCGGAAGGGTATATCCATTGCTCCGTTTAATGGTGCGATGAGCATAGAACAGGCGAGTCGCAGGAAAAGTATATGGGGCGCATCGGTCCCTTCTACTGCAAGGCTTTCATCGCTCAAGCTGCCATTGTGCCGTCACTGCAGTTCGAAGGCAGTGCTCAAAATTATTCAGGCGGTAGTGGCTATACGATGGCGGTCTGCTAGCATTTAGGGAGCCTAAGTGCGCGTCAACACTCGGGGGCTTTTAATTTATCTTAGAAGAGGCTTTGCATGAAACTTAATCGAAAACCTCGTGCCGTTGAATTAGTCGTATCCGGGATTATGCTTTTCGCCATATCTTGCTTAGCATTAGCTGAGTCCAAAAATATAGTGGTCGAGGGTAAATCAGGCTCCTGTTACGCTCGCGATATGGCTCTTAAGCTTGCGCATATAAGTGCGGTTAATAATGCTCATGAAGAGTGTTCTTCCATAGGTAGCAACTGGAGATATGACAGAGAGTCATTTTCTGGCTATGAGCAATGTAAGCCGTGCGGATCGTCCAAAGAGTACGCGTGTTTCGTTACACAAGCGCTATTTGTATGTAGGACAAGAAAATAATTTCTGCAGAATATAGATTTTTTCTAAGGAGTGGATTGTCATGAAAAGTATATTATCTGTAACTTTATTGCTTTTTTCATCGATTGTTTCGGCTTCAGATTTTACACTTGTTTGTACCTATAATAGATTTGGGTGTTGTCCGCATACGTATGATGTGGATTTAGAAAATAAATCAATCATTGATGTAGAAGATAATGATAAGTGGAAAATTCGGGCTTTGAGTGAGAGTAGATTGATCGCGTCTAATAGGGAGAGCGAAATGTTTATAAATCGAGTTACTGGCGAGATAACTCATGGTAATTTACTCGGTAGATGTGTTAGGAAAAGTGCAGCTTTTTAGCCGTTCCGTATTGCGTTATATGCTCTGCCAAGGCAGCAATCTATTAACAATTTCGTGACCACCATTGGCATGGCAAGGCGAAATATTAGTTATTAAATTGGTCAGGTGTTCAGTTCCTGGGTTTCGTTCTCGAAGAGGCGACAATCCTGGCGGTACATTTCCAGGGGCGTAGGGCAGCCAAGCCACGCGGAGGTGTCTTCGTCGATGTCGTTCATGGTTGGTCAACTCAGATGCTGTATGCGCATACAGTAATTGAGGTGTTGGTGATTTGGGAGTGGTGTTCGTCGGCAGGACGCCGTGGCAGGGATTTTCCTGTAGAAAGCCTGTAGGGAGATTTGCGGGGATTCGTAAATCCCTGTCCAGCATCGTTAGGCGTCGATTGCAGTGGACGCCTAATTAAGCCAAAGGCATGCTTCATTCGAGAGGCGCAGGGCTTAGAGATGCTTGTCCTTTCTGACCGACTACCGCTTTCGGAAATCTGCGAATTACGACTATCGGAGCGATCGTGCTTTCTACCCATGCCTCATACCCGCGCACGTCGATCAGTACACGTCTATCCGGAGCATGTCGCCATACTAGGTTTTCAGCCCAAGTCCCATCAGACATTTTGGCCCTGATTGCAGCCTCGGTATAACCGCTCTCGGCGGAGAACTGCCTCACCGTTTTGTAATTGACCATGCCGATATTCCTGATCAACGGCCGATGCTTTTCAGGGTAGGCGGTATCTGACGCTTCCTTCCGGGCCTTTTAGGTTTGGTCTGGATATTGCCATCCCGACAATCGACTAGAAACTGCATGACATCCGATCTAAGCCAGCAAATTCTATTTCCCATTTTGAAGCTTTTAGGAAGCCAGGCAGCTCCTGTCTGAATTCCAGATCGGATAGAGGACTCACTTCGGCCAAGCATTTTTGCTATATCTGGTATGTAGACTATTTCGCATTGATCGATCATTCGGTCTCCTACCTTTTTTGCTTATCTACGCCGCGTTGTCGCCGTACCATATCCTGCCTCAGCTGGCGCTCTGCAGTGTAGGTGGCGTCTGTCTCTTTCTCCCCAATCTTGCAGGCTTGTTCTCAACCCTGCCGTCCCTGTAGTTCCTCAAAAACTGCATTACGTCTGCTCTCAACCAGCAATGTCTGATGTCCATCTTGAAACCCTTTGGCAGCCACGGTACGCCCCGGCGAACTCCCTCTCTGATCGAGGCCTCTGTTCGCCCCAGGATTCCCGTCAGGTCTGCAACGTAAATTATTTCTGATTCCTCGCTCATAACGTCCTCCGGGTTTTTCTCTACGCGCCAGGCCTTTGCTTAAGTCGTGCTAGGCCCTGCTTGATGTGGCCGGCGTTCTCGCCAATGGTCTGCAGGGCGCCTCGCACGTTATCGCCGACCTCGGCATTACCCTGGCTTTCGACGAGCAGCGTCATCTCCATCAGAGCAGCCTCAAGCGCGAGTTGGTTCTCGTAGATGCGTTCGAGCGTGTCAGGGAGAGAGTATTCGGGGGATGGCATTGCTTGGTCTCCAGTAGAGGGAATGGAAAGCATAGCCGCGGGCAAAAAAATGGCCCGCTTATCTGCGGGCCTAAAGGGAATTCTTCAAAGGAGTAGGGCGACCTTACCCTCTGTTCTGTAAATGCCGGGTGAAAAGGATGTCGCAAAAGCAGAAAGCCCTTCATTTGATCCCTCCCGTAATTGAGCCCGCACTTTTGCTTTTCATGGCGTACAGCCACCATTGGTCTAAAGGCCGACTTGATACTTGCCTTCGCGACTACGCTGAATGGACCCATAACCGCGATAGAGGCTCCAATGAAAGAGGTACAGCGAAGACTGACCCTGACAGCCTGGCGCGAGATTTCTGTACTGGCTGGAAGTCGAATGGACGCAGAGGATAAATACTTCGAGTTGCTGAGACGGGCCGACGCCATGGAGCGAGCGGATCTCATCACCAGTGATGAGTGGAGAAGGCTTGTGAAGCACGCCGGATCATTGCTTTGCAGTACTGCACAATGTATGGGCGGACCGGGGTAGGGCAGAGACAAGAAGCTCGACATTAAATTATTCGTCCGCAGCAGGAAGGACTAAAGCCCTATAAAACGCTAAAAACCATCCAATGCCGGTCCAACCTGCTAGCAGGTTCAGCTTGAATATCGATATACGGACCTCCCGGGGATGGCCGATTGCACATATCGATGGAAAAAAATACAGCGCTGTTGCGCTGGAGAAGAAGAGAATATTCGCAAATAGAGCGACCTCGTTTCCGCCGCTATTACCCAAATAACTGAATCCGCATAGAGGGATCAGCGTACCAAGCGCAAAAAATTTCACTGAGCCGCTCCCTGCGCATGAGTCCGATCGCACCGGTAAGCGGCGTAATGACATCAATGTACATGTGGCCATCTGGATATGGAAACTAATAAAAAACTATCCGTTCGATGGTCATAAGCAAGAAGCCCGGCGCTGGGCCGGGCTTTTTTGTGTAGCTGACTGACGGTATTAATCACCCGACGCATCAAACCAGTAATCATCGAAAAAATCGGGACCATCGTCGACTTCTTCGCTGACTAGGGCCCTAGATCGTGCGGCGTCTAGCACTTTCCAGAACTTTTGCTGCGTACAAGAGGAAATATCCGCTGCCAAGAGATTCCAGGCTGGGTAGCCCAAGCTCTTAGCAGCAGAGTTTTGATATTGGGTGAGTGTCAGGCTTCTGTCGGACTCTTTGTGCAGGGTCTTTATTGATCGCTTGAGTTCGTCGATGAACTCATTGCGGCGATTGGCTTCAAGCTGGGATGAGACCGTATTCATGCATAACTCCGAGGTTGTTAGCTAGACGTCCGCAATCGAAGCATTCCAAGGGTTATGAGTATCTGAGAAAGGACCGGATGCGTGAGCTTTGCCATTGCGGACGGCGTGCTTTCCGGGAGCGCGCAGTGATCATATCCCACAACTATGAGGTGTGGAAGGGGCGGTGCAAGAAGCCCCTCGAGCCCAACTTGACCCAGCGCATGCTCAACGAATTATCGCCATCACCGACGCCGATGACCAAGGACAGATCGCGCTGCGGGCATGCCAGGCGTATGTCAGGGCTGTGGCGCCTTGAGTGCTTTCAGTTCCATCAGCAACCTCTGATTTTGAATCAGCAGGTGATCGCACTGACCAGTAACCAGATCGATGGGGCGAAAACTCACATTGTTAGGTACTTCATTGGCCACGGCTGAACTTCGCTCGATGGCTTCCCTGAGCGCCGCCTCTGCTGATGCCTTGCCGGTGGCGAGCAAGTCATTCATCTGCACCAGGCCAGCTACATTGGCCCGCGCCTTTCTGGGCATTGCCTCAGTCTGGATGAGCTCGTCCTCGAGCAGGGCACAGTGATGCTTGTACATTTCGAGTGGCGTAGGACAACCGAGCCAGGCTGAGGTGTCGTCGTCGATGTTCATGAGGTGTACATTTCGAATGCTGTATGAGCATGCAGTGCTCGAGTTTTCATAAAGCAGAAGGCTTGAGACGACGAACTGCAGTTTCACCCGACAATCAGTGAGGTGCCATGAGGACGGCCAGCGTGAGCTTGATGAATTCTTCGTTCTCATCAATGGTGTGCAGAGCGCCGCGCACGTTCTCGGCTACATCGGCTGAGCCACGCTGCTCGACCCCGTTCGATAGCACCATGATGGAGGCCTCAAGGGCCAACTGGTTTTCGTACAGCTTAGAGAGCAGGGAAGGGAGCAGGTCTGAGTGGGCATTGGCGTTCCTCTGGTGGAGCGAGCAGCTTAGCAGCCGGTGTTCTTTGGGTAGTTTGTGTTCGGTCGGCAGGACGCCTTGGAGGGGGATTGCGATGGTTCGATTGACCGCATGAGCGGTTTTGGGATTAGTACAGATCTGTACTTTTGTCATTTCCTGTTTATCGGCTGGACTTTTTTGGCAATTACGGCGGAACTGGCGCAGTGCCGGGTAGCCGCCGACAAAGTGATTGACGGGAAGGCGCCGGACCCTACAACGGGGCAACACACTATGAGGCGTTCACGATGCCGGCAGCGTCGAAGTTGGCGAACTGCGCTAAGATGATGCTGACCCGAGGCCACCATGCGTTCTTCAAAAGTGTGTCATGAAGCGACGTGACGATATCAGATCGAAAAACCAATCATGATGGCTGCTCACTTGTTATCTCCATCTGGAAGCACTAAGTCCTGCAGTCGCATCAATCCACATTGAGATATCAGATAGTTTTTCCAGTAAGGAATTACATAATTAACAGCCTCGGATAAGGCAAAGTTGTCTAAGTCGGTTTGCTCGTACCGCTTGGATAGTAGAAACTCAGCAACGATTCCGCACTCGATGACAATTAAGGCATCATCTTCATTTGAATCGACAGTTACCTGAGGCTCTGGCTCTGGCTCTGGTTCGGAATCGTTATCTACTTTCGACCATCTTGCTCCGAAATCGAAAAAAATTCGAAATCGTCCGGTTCCATCGATTTTCGAAACTATAGTTTGCGACCTACTTACAGAGACTAGACTTCTTAAGCTTAAAGAAGCTAGATCGCTGTCGAAAATAGGGTCATAACCGTCAGCGAAAGACGCTTTAGTTTCAGCAATATATACGTCACTGAACTCCGGATGCACCTTATATTCGGGTATGGCGTTCATAGTCTTCCTCATTAAACATTGTCGATACTGGCGGATGAATGCTTACCGCTTTACCGTACATTTGGGTAATGCTATCTAACTGGGCTACATCGTCATTCCATATATTAACTAGCGGGCCCGAATCATAAGCGTGGCTTTGCCTGTTAATATGTCTTTTCAGACTGTACGCTCTTCCAACAATCGGCAGCGTAGGTATCAAATTGTGCAGAGTGCTCTCAGCGCTACGAACGTAAGTAGTGCCAGAGACTATATCGATCATAAGATTATAGGTTTGCTGAGCCAATGTTTGTTCAGTTTCGTTCAGTATGGCCTTCATAGATGCTTTAGAGTGAAGCCAGTATCTGGCTGCTGGTACCTCTATAGCTAATCTAACAAGATTATCCATAGCCTCAGACTGAGTAACATCATCAGCCTCATACTTGGCGAATGAGTTCTTTCCACCGCCAAAAATTTTGGCCGCTTCAACTTGAGTTAGCCCTAGTTTCGTACGAGCTTCACGCATCTGCTTCCCAGTCAGTCGCCCGGCAGCCTCTTTCTCAAAGGCAGTCATCGCACGGAGGTTGTCCCTGAGCTGAGTTGGTGATGCTTGAACGCAGCCACAGACATCACACTCCGATGATCTGGAGTACACGAACCCTTTATGACCGTCGATCTCGACGGGCCTATTATGAGCTGTCTCATGCAATCCACCCTCCCCGCAAATTGGGCAAGTTTCGGTTTGAATGTTCATATAGCCTCCCAGTGATCTGAGGTGTGGCACGAAATCAGCAGCATAATCAGACCTGTCTTCCCGATGCAGAATTTGACGTAAAGGGGAGTTCCAGGTTCATCTTCATCCACAGGATTGGAAGAATTCCACACAAGCTTGTAGGCGTCGCAGGCAGCCCAGACGCCAGGCTTCCCGGCTCCACACCACTGCGCGTTTAGATACTGTCCGGTGGTGAGCGCTGTCTTCAGCAGAAAGTTCAACTGACTGCTGGATAGCTTGAGATTTCCAACATCATCAATGCATGCCTGGGTGATAGGACGCACCTCGACAGCTTTTTTGGCCAATAGCTCAAGCACCTCTGGCTGAGGGTAGAGTGGACCGCCGGAAATTTTTCTCGAAACGCCGGGCCCTGGCGCACCGCCTTTCGAGTATCGGCTGATGATTTTTAAAGTTACCATTATGGTAAGTCTACTTGAGGTGCCACGACAGTGCGAATTTAATTTTGCTATTGATTCTCGTTCTCGGTAGCGAAATGCATGTCTACATTCTCGCGTATCTGGGTTGGCAGTGTGCATCTGTCCCAACAATGCTCCAGCGGACTCCATTTGCTGCCATTAAGCTGGCATCCGGAACCCAAGCAACCCTTAAGAGCAAGACGAAGCACTTGCAAGCAATGCTAACTAATTGATTTTTAACGCTTGTGTGGTGGGGCCGGATTAGAGATCCCTGGATGCAGCCGGGTTAACCATCAGTCAGACCAGCGTTCGTCGACGAGAACATTGTTGTTGACGTCCGTCTGATAGATGGGCTGCGTCCGCCGAAAACCATTGATCGCTGTATGGTCATTGTGGACAACTTTGCCGACGATTTCCCCAGCTGAATTCAAAATTGAACACTCGGTAATGTCTTACTGAGCCATCGACCCTCTCGAGCGAGAGTTCTGATGCTTCAAAGTCTCGCCGGCGTTCAATTTAACCTTGCTTTGCCATATCAGAATGCTCCGTGCTGAATTCTTGGGTCATCAATTTAGCACAGCAGGTAGATGATATGAGATGCCCGTCTCCTGCGCAAAACTTCCTCTGGAGGCCGCGTCTTTTCGTTTGCAAAAGCACAGAAATCGCTGTTTTTTGCGGGTCATGAAAAGGTAGATAGTTCAGTTATTTCAATTGGCTACGTGTCATGCAGCCCCAGCATGGGGTGCTAGGGGTCGAGTGTTCGAATCACTCCGTCCCGACCATATTATTCAACGACTTAGCCGAACGCTTACCCGTTCGGCTTTTTCATGCGTGGGGACTTTTGCGGGGGATCATCCCGACTTCCTCCTCAATAGGGTCAGCGCTGGCCATCGATGATGCACATCGCCACATTGATCCAGGATCACCAAGCGTTCATCGCCGCTCTTCATGCCTGCTTTTTCACTCCGCCCGCCGAGTCCTCAGCAGAGGGTCCGGCAGTTCGGTGAGCAACAGGTGCGTGATCGGCAGATCGCCGATGAACGGGTCAAGCTGCTCGATAGGGGAAGCGGAAAGGCCGATGGATGCCACGGATTCAGCCAGTGGCTGCGACGTGTCTAATTCAGCAGCGGATTAGTGAAAAAAACGCATCCGATCAACCTGGCAAATAAAACCAAAGTCTCCTCCAGATCTGGATCTTCAAATAATATTGAGCGCGAATCCAGGGCGCATAGAGCACCAAATAGTCGTCCATCGGGAAGGAAGATAGGGACGCCGGCATAGCTTTCGATCGTATACCGTTTAACTACCGCACGACTTGAGTACCTGCCGTCTTCGCTGACTTTAGGAATAAAAAGCGCCTTAGGGTCTCTCCGGAGCTCGCTGCAAAGCGTGATTTCTAGCGCTAGCGTATCACCCGTCTCTATCCCCATATGCAGCGGGTCGTAAGCTGAGCAGACGACCCAGTCTGCTTCGGTGAATTTCGCAATCCCGGCAAACCGCATGCCCGTAATCCGTGTAACGAGCTTTAAAATGCTAGTGGTAGCCTCAATCTCAGCCAACGCTGATCGCTCATCTGAATTAAGCACAGCGTGCAAGGTGATTTCGGGCCTGTCCATATTTCACCTATGCTGTGTTTAGCGGGGCGCGTCGCATTGGCGTGAGAGAGAACCTGGCACACACCTGAAATTGCGTTCCAGCGATTTCCTAGGTTCTGAATCTAAGAACCAAGTCGTTTAAGTTGACGGCCAGGCGAGAAAGTTCGTTGCTCGCGGTCAGTGTTTGGCGAGTGCCTTCACTGCTCTGTACTGCAAGGTCGCGGATGCTTATCAGGCTGCGATCAACATCCCGCGCCACGTGAGCTTGTTCCTCTGAGGCGGTTGCAATCTGGATATTACGGTCGTTAATTTCAAGCACCGAATCGATAATTTGGCGCAGTGACTGGCCTGCATGTTCTGCAGTGTCTCGCGTGCTATAGACCTCGGACGTGCTCTTTTGCATTGATTCGACCGCGGCAGAAGAGCCTGTTTGAATCGTGGATATCATCTGTTCAATTTCTTGCGTCGATGTTTGTGTTCGGTGTGCCAGCGCTCGAACTTCATCTGCGACTACTGCAAAACCGCGACCCTGTTCTCCTGCACGAGCCGCTTCAATGGCGGCATTCAAGGCAAGCAGGTTGGTTTGCTCAGCAATTGCCCTTATCACACTTAGGACTTTGCTAATGTCTTGAGCTTGGGCTGCCAGTTCTTTCACCTGATCCGATGACACTTCAACCAAGCCCGTCAACCCGCGCATCGCCGTTAATGTTTCAGTGACTTTTTGATTGCCGAGGTCTGCGGCGATGCTCGACTGCATTGCGGCTTCAGAGGTGGAGTTGGCGTTCCGGGCAACCTCTTCGACCGCGGCACTCATTTCAGTGACCGCGGTGGCGGCTTGCTCTATTTCGCTGTTCTGCTGCTGAAGTGTGCGATCAGCACTTTCAGTAATCGAGGTCATTTCAACGGCAGCGGTACTCAGTTGGGACGACGCTCCTGAGATTTCTAAAATGGTGTGTCGTAAGTTTTTCTGCATCAGATTGAGTGCATGCATCAAGCGCGAAGCTTCATCTGAACCTGTTACTTCAAGATCATGGGTAAGGTCGCCCGCAGCGATATCCTCCGCCAACTTAAGGGATGAGCTGATGGGGCTGACGATGCTGTTAGTGAACAAAACAGCCAGTACGATGGTTAAGATAAACGCCACGATCAGCACCGCTACCAACACTTGGACGCTATGGTTGTATACGTTGGTAGCGTCCACACCAGACGCCACGGCCTGGCGTGCATTTTGCTCGCGCAGAAGTGTCAGTTGCTCTTGATAGACAGTGGCTCTTTGCGCTTGGTCAGTATTGGCAAAAATAACCGCTTGATCATGGTCGGATGAATCCATTGCAATGACTTTTCTGAGGCCGTCGATATAGGCAGTCATAGCCTCGTTGGCTTTTGCGAACTGGATTTCGTCTTGCTCCCCAGACATCAGGTGCGCGCGATAATAATCAGTCTTCGACTGAAGTGTCTGTATTGCTTCTTGGACCTTTGCCAGCGAGAAATCATGCACATCGCGGGTGGTGCTTGAGAGCATGCGAATACTTTCAAGGCGGGCGTGAAGGAGGGCGATTTGGATATCGTCAATGACCTGGATACTGGGGAGGGAGTTTAGCTCGATGCCCTGTTCTGCAGCGCGTAGCCGATCAATTTGCAGATAAGAGAAGCCTGCCAAGCTCATGAGCAGGCATGTAATTAGGCCAAAGCAGACAAAAGCTCTTCGCGCGATACTCAAGGATCTTAATTTCATATAGGCCTCCGAGGGCCGGGTTTTAGTGGCGTGGCATTCCCACGTCATTTCGTTGATCACGAACAAAGGCGGCCTTTACATGCAGCACAGTGATTTCCAGTTGCAGCTTGCGGGCTGCGCTTGAAACGAAGAATGCAAAAAAATGTATTGAGGTAATAGGTGCGCCAAATGATTGCGCGCTAATCAATTGAGGCGGCGCTTTCTATGGGCGTTCAACAAGGGGGGTTGGGCTATGCCACGTACTGGACGGGCCGTCCTTGTCGGGCACTGTGTGGAAGGTGGAGTGGTATTGGTTTGAACTGCTGATTCCGGCAGCTGCCGAAATAATTACCACCCAGAGGACATCCTGATGACTGAAGAAAAGAACAACGAGCCCGAGCAAGAAACCCCGGCGCATTCGACTGAGAAAGAACGCGAGCGCCTGAAAGATTTCAACAAGGACGGCATACCGCCTGGCGCATGCTGATCATCAAGCGGCGCACTTGCAGGTGCTCGTCGCCTGGGGCGTGGTGATATCGGGAAGAGTTCCATGTCCCGGCACTCCAGGGAATAAGAATCAACCATGGCTACATGCCACCACTGGTCGGATCGACCGCCGCACAGATGAACGATTTTTGCTGGGCACCGCTCTATTTCCGCGGACATAATCAGGTGCTCAAATGCAACCATCAGCGCGGCGTTCTGCGGTAAAAGCCTGGGCAGATATTTACGCCCATGCGGTAGACGAACAGGATATTGAGGATAAATATTTCAAATTGCTGAGGAGGGCCGACGATATGGAGAGCACCGGCCTCATCAATGAGAGGGAGTGGAGGAGGCTTGTTCGCAGAGCGGGCGAATTTCTCGCAAGTACCGCAGAATAAATGTGTAGGGGAGAGCTAGCCCGCTCTCCCTCCCTTCGACATATCGATCTCAAACACAAGTTCATCAGCAAGCTTCTGAATGCTTGGGGCATCTGCAAGCGTGGCAAGGTTGATACCTGTCGTGCAGAACATAGCGTCATGGTCGGGCTGTCGCACCAGTATGGTCGCAGTCCAGCCATTCACCAGGATGCAATCTACCTGATGCCCGGGCAGGCTCCGCTCTAAACCCTCAGTCAACGACATTTTCTTCCAGCTGTGCATGATGAGCTATCACTCGGCATTGATGTGAAGTTGACATGCCGCAGTTGAAAAAGTGCCGGCGGTTCACGGCTGGCGCAGTCTCTGGCCGTCATTGCTCAGTGTGGAGCGGTGAGGGGTTGTCTACGACGTCAGCCTATGTTGAGCGTTTGCGGTTTTTCGACGAGTGACGTGTCTGGATCAAGGGTTATGAGGCTTTTAGGGTTGTCACCTCTGGTTTTGGCGATTACTCTGAAAATGTATGGATTATTACGAATAATTTCGGAGGCGCTGGTTTTTGAGGCGCGATACTTCAGGACGAGGAACGAAACATGTTTTCACACGAAGGTCCCGCAATAGAGCTATTGTTGTCTATTTTTGGTGTGGCAGGTCTACTTTTGGTCGCCTGGTTCATTCACCACCAACATGAGCGAAGGAACGGGAAAGGCGTTAAAAAACAACAAAATCGTAACGAGGGCCGTTCTACCTAGGGCCGCTCAATAGACTCATGTCGTTTTGTTCGGCGACCGGCGCCCAGCGGGTTTTCAGGCGCCGGACAATTGAAACCGATAGCCCACCCCATACAAGGACTCGATGGGCGTTTCCCCTGGACACGCCTGCTCCAGCTTGCGCCGCAGGTTGCGGATATGACTGTCCACCGTGCGGTCGGTGACCACGCGGTGGTCGGAGTAGAGCTTGTCGAGCAGTTGGTCGCGGGAAAATACCCGGCCGGCGGAACGTGCAAAAGTGCTCAGCAGTCGCAGCTCCAAAGGCGTCAGGTCTAAAGCGACGCCGTCGAGTGATGCGCGGTACTGCGTTTCGTCGATCAGCAGTCGCGCTGGGGTACTGCTCAGCAGTTGGGGGCCACGGCGCAGGATGGCCTTGACCCTGGCAACCACCTCGCGGGGGCTGAAGGGCTTGCAGATGTAGTCGTCGGCGCCCAAGTCCAGGCCCAGCAGACGGTCCACTTCTTCGACGCGGGCGGTGATCATGATGATCGGCACGGCGCTGAAACCGCGCAGGTCCTGGCACACTTGCATACCGTCGCGCCCAGGCAGCATCAGGTCGAGCAAAATCAGGCGAGGGGGCTGGGCGCGCACGGTCGGTACCACCTGCAGGCCGTTGTCCAGGCACAGGGTCGGGTACCCCGCTGCGACCAAGTAATCCTGCAACAATGCGGCCAGTTTCGGTTCGTCTTCAACGATCAGGATCGGGCTTTCTTCGCTCATGGGTCAGGTATTCCTGGGCAGGCGCAGGCTCAGCCAAAGGCCGCCGAGAGGGGAGTGAGCCGCGCTGAGGCTGCCGCCGTGGGCGAGGGCGATGCTGTGGCAGATCGCGAGCCCCAGGCCGGCTCCGCCACTGGCACGGTTGCGCGATGATTCGCCGCGATAGAAGCGCTCGAACAGGCGCGGCAGTTGCTCGGTCGAGACACCAGGGCCAGAGTCGAGGATGTCGATGCACACGTCAGCGCGATCCAGGACGGCGCGTATGCGTACGAGCCCATTCGGGTCGGTGTAGCGCACAGCATTTTCCAGCAGATTGGAGAACAGTTGCTGCAAGCGGCCGGCATCGGCCAAGAGTTCCACGGGCGGCGCTGGCAAATCCAGTTCGATGCGTAGATGGCGCGCGTTCATGCGCTCCTCGAACATCGACACACTGGCGCGCAGCAGCGGCTCCAGCGCGCAGGCGCTCTTGCGATAGGTCAGCGCCCCGACATCCGCCAGGGACAGGTCATACAGGTCATCCACCAGTTTGCTGAGCATGCTCACTTCGCCCTGCAAGGACTTCATCGAGCCTTGGTCGAGGGTGCGTACGCCATCCTCGATGGCCTCCAGCTCGCCGCGCAATACCGACAGCGGAGTCCGCAGTTCGTGGGACACATCCGCCATGAATTCGCGGCGCATCTGCTCATTGCGTTCCAGGGTGTAGGCGAGCTGGTTGAAGTCTAGGGCCAATTGACCCACTTCGTCATTGGAGGTCACCGCCACCCGGCTGCTGAAGTCGCCGCTGGCCAGGCGATGTGTTGCCGCAGCCACCCGCTTGACCGGCTCCAGCAGCGTGCGGGCGATCCACCAGGCAATCAGCATCGCCAGCAGCAGCGAGAAGGCGCCCATGACCAGGCTGGTGCGTAACTGGTATTGCTGGAACCGTTCGCCGCCGGCTTCGGTCACGCTCTGGAACGGCGTCACGGCCAGCCAGCCCACGGTTTCATCGGCCACCACAATCGGGCGTAAGAGGGCGTCGGTGCCGATATCCGGGTAGCCGTTCACGCGCTTTTTATGGTTATCCAGCAGGGCGATCCGGAACAGGGCCCCCGTCAGGTCCGAGGCCAACGGTGTGCGCAAATCGTTCTTCGCCGGATCCTCGCCGAGCTCGGGCCGCATGATTTCAAACCAGCGATCCGGCTGGTTACGCAGGAACTCCCAATTGCCCTCACGCGCATAAGCACTGGCCAGGCGTGGCAGCACGGGCGCCATGCGGTCCAGTGCCTGTTCATTGAGGTACCCGAGAAAGCCCCGTCCAAAACTCCAGCTCGTCGCCAGGCCCATGCTCAGGATGACCAACAGCACACCGGCCAGTACCGCAATAAACAGTTTGGTGGAGATACTCAACTTCATGCAGGTGGGCCGTTAAGAATAGGTGGGACCATTTAGGCCCTGGTAAAGGAAAGATTCAACCCGGCCGGGCAATCTTCAATTTTCCTGCACATTTGCCTTGCAGGATGGCGCTGACTCAAGCCATTCCGTGTCGCAGAGGCCGCTATGTCCACGAAAATAATCGCCAAATACCTGGTAACCGCCGCGGTTTTCCTGTCCTTGATCGTTCTTGCCCTGCTCGGCGGCTGTTCCGGCGGCGAGCCACCTCCCGAGGCGGTCACGCCCAAAGTCTCGGTGATCAGCATAAAACCCCAAAGCCAAGTGCTGACCACTGAGCTGGCGGGGCGCACCCAGGCCTTCATGGTGGCGCAGATTCGTCCGCAGGTCGGCGGTATCGTCCAGCGGCGTCTGTTTGTCGAAGGCGCGGATGTCGAGGTTGGGCAAGCCTTGTACCAATTGGATGCGGCGTCCTATACCGCCGCGCTGGCACAGGCCCAGGCGAGCCTGGCCAAGTACCGCGCCACGCTTAAATCGGCGCAGACCACCGCCAGGCGCGACGCCGAACTGGTAAAGATCAATGCCATCAGCCAGCAAGATAACGAGGACGCCCAGGCAACCTTGCTGACCGCCGCCGCCGACGTACAGGTCGCCGAGGCCGAAGTCCAGACCGCCCGGATCAACCTGGCTTACACCCGTATTGTCTCACCGGTCAGCGGGCGCATCGAAACCTCCACCGTGACCCCGGGGGCGCTGGTGGTGGCCAATCAGGACAGTGCTTTGACCACCGTGCAGCAACTCGATCCGATCTATGTGGACGTGACCCAATCGACCACCGAGTTGCTCAAGCTAAAGCGTGACCTGGCCAGCGGCGCGTTGCAGTCCAACGGCGATGGCCAGGCACGGGTCAGCCTGAAGCTGGACGATGGCAGCGCCTACAACCAGCCGGGGCGGCTCAAGGTCAGTGGTGTCAGTGTCAACGAGGGCACAGGCACGGTCACCCTGCGTGCGGAGTTCGCCAACCCGGAGCACCTGCTGCTACCGGGCATGTATGTGCGCGCGGTGCTTGAACAGGCGCGTAACGAGCAGGCCATTCTGGTTCCGCAAAAAGCCGTGAACCGCAGCGCCAGTGGCGTGACCACCGCGTTGCTGGTGGTCGACGGCAAGGTCGAACAACGTGAGCTGACCATCGATCGGGCGGTGGGGAACCAGTGGTGGGTCACGGCAGGCCTGCAGGCGGGTGACCAATTGATTGTCGAAGGCGGACAAAAAGTCCGTGCCGGCGCCGCCGTCCAAGTGCAGGACGCCAATGCTCAGGCCGCCACAGCTCCCACCCCCGCGAAGGAGGGTTGAGCGTGGCGCACTTTTTTATTGATCGACCGATTTTCGCTTGGGTCATTGCCATCGTGATCATGCTCGGTGGCAGTCTGTCCATCAGCCAGTTGCCGTTGGAGCAATACCCGGATATCGCGCCACCCACGGTGAAGATTTCCGCCACCTACACCGGGGCCTCGGCCAAGACCGTTGAAGACTCGGTGACCCAGGTCATCGAACAGCAGATGAAAGGCCTGGATAACCTGACCTATATGTCGGCCACCAGCAGTTCGGCAGGCAGTGCCAGCATCAGTTTGACCTTTACTGCCGGCACCGACCCGGACGTCGCCCAGATGCAGGTGCAGAACAAGCTGCAACAGGCCGAGTCGAGGCTGCCGCAGTCGGTACAAAGCGAAGGCCTGACCGTGACCAAGGGCGGCTCGGACTTCTTGATGATTGTCGCCCTGGCATCGGATGACCCCAGCGTCACCGGCACCCAGATAGGTGACTACATTTCCACCACCTTGCTCGATTCCATCAGCCGGATAGACGGCGTCGGCGATGTGCAGACGTTGGGCTCGGGCTACGCCATGCGCATCTGGCTGGACCCCGCCTTGCTGGAAAAGTATGCGTTGATGCCGTCGGACATCAGCAGCGCCCTGGAAGCGCAGAACACCGAAGTCTCGGCTGGACAGCTCGGCGGCTTGCCTGCGGTCAAGGGGCAGCAACTGAACGCTACGATCAGCGCCCGCAGCAAACTGCAGACTGTCGAAGCGTTTCGCGAGGTAGTGGTCAAGTCCAACAGCGACGGTGCCGTGGTACTGCTGGGCGATGTCGCGACCCTGGAACTGGGCAGTGAAAGCTACGACATCAGCACCGCCCTCAATGGCAAGCCCGCGGCGGCGATGGGCGTGCAATTGGCCGCCGGCGCCAACGCACTGAACGTCGGCAAGGCGGTCAAGGCCAAGCTCAAGGAGATGGAGCCCTTCTACCCGACGCAAATGCAGCTGAAAAACGTGATCGCCTACGACACCACGCCCTTTGTCAGCTTGTCCATCGAAGAGGTGGTCAAGGCTTTGGGCGAGGCTATCGTGCTGGTGGTGTTGATCATGTTCCTGTTCCTGCAGAGCCTGCGCGCCACGCTGATCCCGGCGATTACCGTGCCGGTGGTGCTGCTGGGCACGTTCGGCGTGCTGGCGCTGTTCGGCTACTCGATCAACACCTTGACCATGTTTGCCATGGTCCTGGCGATCGGCTTGCTTGTGGACGATGCCATCGTGGTGGTGGAAAACGTGGAGCGGCTGATGGGCGAGGGGCTGTCGCCCGTGGCGGCCACCCGTCAATCGATGCGTGAAATCAGTGGCGCACTGGTGGGGATCACCCTGGTGCTGAGTGCGGTATTTATCCCCATGGCGTTTTTCGGTGGTTCCACCGGGATCATCTATCGGCAGTTCTCCGTGACCATCGTCTCGGCCATGGTCCTCTCAGTACTGGTGGCGATGACCCTGACACCCGCGCTGTGCGCGTCGTTGCTCAAAGCCCGCAATGGCCAAGGGCATGGTGCTCAGCGTGGATTCTTCGGTTGGTTCAACCGCACCTTCGAGCGTGCCAGCGCCGGTTATGAGCGCTGGGTGGGCGGGGTGTTGCGGCGCTGGGCGCGCAGCCTGCTGCTGTATGGGCTGGTGCTGGGGGTCATGGCGGTGGGCTACGTCAGCCTGCCCACTTCATTTCTGCCGGACGAGGACCAAGGGATTCTGCTGGCGCAGATCCAGTTGCCGGTCGGCGCGACGGATAGCCGTACACAGGCGGTGATCAAGCAGTTCGAGGACTACATCCTGCAACAGCCCGAGGTCGAAGCGATGATCAGCATCAGCGGCTTGGGCATGGGCGGTAACAGCCAGAACACCGCACGGGCGTTTATCCGCCTCAAGGATTGGTCCGAACGCGGTGGCTCTGGTCAGGGTGCAGCCGCCATTGCCCAGCGGGCGACCCTGGCACTGTCCAGCATCGGCGATGCCGATGCGTTCGTCATGCAGCCGCCGACCGTGCGCGGCCTGGGCCAGAGCTCGGGCTTCGACCTGCAACTCAAGGACCTCGGTGGCCTGGGCCATGATGCGTTAGTGGCCGCCCGCGAACAGTTCCTTGAGCTGGCCAGGAAAGATCCTCGCTTGCTGGGCGTGCGCAGCAACGGCCTGGACGATGCACCGCAGCTCAAGGTCAGCATTGACGACCGCAAGGCCGGGGCCCTGAGCCTGAGTACCAGCGATATCAACACCACCTTGGCGACGGCGTTAGGCGGCACTTATGTAAACGACTTTCTCAACCAGGGCCGGGTGAAAAAGGTCTACGTACAGGGCCAGGCATCCTCGCGCATGCAGGCTGCGGATCTTGATCATTGGTTTGTGCGCAACAGTAACAATGAAATGGTGCCGTTCTCGTCCTTTGCCAACAGCACCTGGGGTTACGGCTCGCCGCTGCTGGAACGCTACAACGGTAACGCCTCCCTGGAAATCGTTGGCGATCCGGCGCCAGGGGTCAGCTCCGGCGATGCGATGGACGCAGTGGAGGCCATCGTCCGGCAATTGCCCCAGGGTATCGGCTACGAGTGGACCGGGCAGTCCTATCAGCTGCGATTGTCCGGGTCCCAGGCGCCGCTGCTCTATGGTATTTCCGTGTTGTTTGTATTCCTGTGCCTGGCCGCGCTCTACGAGAGTTGGTCGGTGCCGTTTTCGGTGATCCTGGTCGTGCCCCTGGGGGTCATCGGTGCGGTGTTGGCGACCCGTGTCGCCGGGCTGAGCAACGATGTGTATTTCCAGGTCGGGCTGTTGACCACCGTGGGCCTGGCCGCGAAAAACGCGATCCTGATCGTTGAGTTTGCCAAGCACTTGCAAGAGCAGGGCAACAGCGTGGTCGACGCGACGCTGATCGCGGTGCGCCAACGCCTGCGGCCGATCCTGATGACCTCCCTGGCCTTCATGTTCGGCGTATTGCCGCTGGCCTTGAGCACCGGTGCAGGCTCAGCCGGGCGCCAGGCCATTGGTACGGGGGTACTGGGCGGCATGTTCAGCGCCACGGTGCTGGGGATCTTCTTTGTACCGTTGTTTTTCGTGCTGGTCCGCCGTCGTTTCGGCCGCGTGCGCAGCGCTAATCAATCTGCTCCGACAGGTGATGCATGATCAAGTCACACTGGCCTCTGCTGGCCGCCATGGCCTTGGCTGGCTGCGTCAACCTGGCGCCGCAGTATGAGCGCCCTGAGGCCCCCGTCTCCGAGCAATGGTTGCCGGCGGCCCAACTGCCCAAAGGGCAAGTGGGGGCTGATATCCATTGGCAGCAATTTTTTACCGACCGCCGCCTGGCGCAGTTGCAGGCCTTGGCGCTGGCCAATAACCGCGACCTGCGCCTGGCCAGCCTGAATGTGGAAAAGGCCCAGGCGCAGTACCGCATCAAGCGCGCCGACCTGTTTCCCACTGTCGACGCGAGCGTCAGCGGCACCCATAGTCGTACGCCGGGGTCGTTGTCCAACACCGGCACGGCGGTCACCACGCACGATTACAGCGCTCAGTTGGGGCTGAGCAGCTATGAACTGGACGTGTTCGGCCGGGTTCGCAACCTCCGCGATGAGGCGCTGGAAGACTACCTGGCATTGACGGAAACCCGGCGCAGCACGCAAATCAGTCTGGTGGCGGAAGTTGCCACCGCCTGGCTGACCTTGGCCGCCGACAACGAACGGCTGCTGCTGGCCCAGGAAACCCTGACCAGCCAGTTGGCCACCTACGACCTGACCCAGCGCAGCTACACCTTGGGCGGCTCCTCCGCGTTGTCGGTGGCGCAAGCCCAGACCACCGTCGAATCGGCACGGGGCGATGCAGCGTCCTATGAGAGCCAGATCCTGCAGGACCGTAATGCCTTGCGCCTGCTGGTGGGCAGTGATCTGCCCGAGGCCCTCTTGCCGGGTACGCGCCTGGAGTCGTCGGCAGTGCTGGTGGACATTCCGGCAGGCCTGCCCTCCAGCCTGTTGCAACAACGCCCGG
Source organism: Pseudomonas fluorescens group sp. (assembly GCF_020093335.1). Taxonomy (NCBI): domain Bacteria; kingdom Pseudomonadati; phylum Pseudomonadota; class Gammaproteobacteria; order Pseudomonadales; family Pseudomonadaceae; genus Pseudomonas; species Pseudomonas fluorescens group sp. Next base: position 115,339 of record NZ_JAIOKW010000011.1, read on the forward strand.
ACGTGCTCTCGGCCGAGCATACGCTCAAGTCCGCCAACATCGATATTGGCGCGGCCCGTGCGGCGTTTTACCCGAGCATCACCCTGACCGCCAACGCCGGCTCGTCCAGCTCGGCATTGGCCGGCCTGTTCAAGTCCGGCAGCGGCGCCTGGACCTTCGCCCCGAGCATCAGCGTGCCGATTTTTGACGGGGGCAGTAACCGCGCAACCCTGGATTCGGCCAAAGTCGAACGTGAGATTCAGGTGCAGACCTATCAGCAAACCCTGCAGACCGCATTCCGCGAAGTGGCCGACGCGCTGGCGGTGCGCAGCACCCTGGATCGCCGAATCGCCGCGCAACAGGCGCTGACCGACGCCAGCCGTAAAAGCTTCGAACTCTCGGATGCCTTGTATCGGGGCGGCTCGCAAAGCTACCTCGAAGCCCTGGATGCGCAACGCTCGCTCTACAGCGCACAACAGGACCTGATCACTCTGCGCCTGACCGAGCAGAGTAACCGCATCACGTTATACAAAGTGCTGGGGGGCGGTTGGAATTAACGGCGCTGGCACACGCACACATCACCGCAGCGATGGAACGGCTTGCGCGGATCAAATCGGCTAGTTCATTCAACGGGGAATCAACATGTGTGCTTTTCGGTTCACTTTAAGCGGTTGCGTGCAGGTGCTGGGCTGCGCTTGTTTCATCATTATGTCACCGCTGTGCCTTGCGAATTCCGACGCGGCCCCGTGGGAAGGTATCAACCGGCCGATCTTCGCATTCAATGACGCACTGGATACCTATGCACTCAAACCCCTCGCCCAGGGCTATCAATTCATCACGCCCGGTGTTGTCCAGGAGAGCATTCATAATGTGTTCAACAACCTGGGGGAGGTCAAAAACCTGGCTAACGATGTCCTCCAGGTGAAGTTCCACAGTGCTGGCGTCGACACAAGCCGCTTTTTGCTCAACAGCACGATTGGCTTGGTGGGGTTGATCGACGTCGCGACCCCCATGGGGCTGCAGCGCAGTGACGAAGATTTCGGTCAAACCCTCGGTTACTGGGGGGTCAACAGCGGGCCTTACCTGGTGCTGCCGCTCCTGGGACCAAGCACACTGCGCGATGCGCCAGCCATCCTGCCCGACGCCTACGCCAATCCGGTTCGCTACATCGGCGACGTGCCTACGCGTAATAGCTTGTACGGCCTGGGCGTGATCGACGGACGGGCTCAATACCTGACAGCCGAGAAACTCATGACCGGCGATAAATACACGTTTATTCGAAGTGCCTATCTGCAAAGCCGAGCGTTCAAGATCAACGGCGCAACCGCAAAGGATGACTTTTGACCGGCGCGTGACGGCAGCATGTTCAGGCATGAGATCTGCCCGCCACAGCCGCCCATCAACGCCTCGGCGCGGATGGGCGGCGCCCCTGCGTTCGGTAGGTTATATATCGGCGAGCTGGACTTGATCACGACCACTTGATTTAGCACTGTACATGGCGCTGTCCGCACGCCGAACGAAAGCGTCAAATGATTCCGATGGAATCCACGTCGCGACGCCGAAGCTACACGTTACTTGACCGGCCTCCTCAAAGGGGAGGGCGCTGACGAGGGCTCGAAGCTTTTCCGCCAACAACGTCGTATCGTTCAGGTCGCTTCCAGGGCAGATCAATGCAAACTCCTCCCCACCCGTTCTGCACAGAAGATCGGTTTTGCGTATTGCCGAACGTAGTCGCACACACAATGACTTCAGTACGCTATCAACGCACTGATGCCCCTTGAGGTCGTTGATGCGTTTGAAGTGATCGACGTCGAACATGATCAGCGATAAGGGGCTGTGTTGCGCGTCAGCCTCAACGAGCAGGCGTTCCATCAACGCTTCGAAGTGCCGGCGGTTATACACGTCCGTCAGGTGGTCGGTAATGTTCAACAAGCGCAAGTCTTGCGTGCGCTCATCAACCAGAGAGAGCGCGCGCGCACGCTGTGTGATCAGCATGTACACCATGAGCGTCATCAGCAGCGTCAATCCTGCTCCAAACGCGACGATCAGACTGACAAGCGCTGCGTGACTGTTAGAGCTCAAAAATATCGAGCTTGGCCGAAACTGCATCGAGTAGTGCTGGTCGGCTACTTTCAACACGCGTTGAGCGTAAAGCGCCGAAGGGGCGGCCGGCGATAAGCTCTGATAAAAGATGTCGTTCGGATGCGGCGTGTCGATCAATGACAGGGTCACGTTCAGTCGTTGCAGACTGGGTAACGGAATGCCATGTTCCATCAAGGACGCCAAGCGTATCGTCGAGACGATGAACCCCTGCAAACCATCATCGTTCAGTGAGGCCGCCGAGGACTCCTTGAAAACAGGCGCGACAAAGAAAAACCCGGTATGGCCACTGGTCATTTTCAACGGCGCCGACACGACCAGCCGGTGTGTTTCTCGTGCCTTTCTCAACAAGGCCTCGCGATCCGGGCTGGCGAGCACATCCATGCCCGGTGTTATCTTCACGTCATTGCGCTTGCACAAGTAGAGCAAGATCATGTGCTCCGGACGGCTGGTGAGGGGGGCTTCGGTCTGGGTCGTGGGATCAATCTCATGATACGAAAAGTCACTCGTACCATTGAGTAGCGCTTTTTCGCGAAACGTTTGTAGATCCTGCTCGAGAATCCTCGGTACCCAGCCGTACGTTTCACCCTCTTCGACGAGAGGCGTGACAAACCCCATGAACTCCTTTTCCGTGACATCGTCGGCGTTGATGAAGAAACGCCTGACGGTGTCCAACTTCAAGTCCTGGAAAGTAAAGCGTCGCTGCAGGCGACTGAATCGCTCGTCAACCTCCAGTTGGAACGCAACGCTGACAGTGCGCTGCTCCGACCCGACGAAAAGTATCAGTACCAAGGTCGTGATGGCCACCCCAGCCAGGCACACGAGAACACAAAGGGATACGTCGGATGCTTTGAGGGCGCTCATACGAAAGGACATCATTTCGTGTTCCTTACTCATCGCCAAAAACAACCTGCAGCCACCGGGTGCGCTTTTTCGATTATCGGCACGCCTGCCAACATCTTTAAAGATTAGGCGATGAAATATTCGCTGTCACCGCAAGTGATAGGGCTACTCGGCCAGCCGGTTTTTGCCGAGCACGTTGCTTCTCCGCCAACGGCTGATCCGCACCGTGAGGAACCGCCTGGCCTGGTCGATGCGCCCACTCCAACCCTGCCGGTTGTGCGGTTGCCCCCTGCATGAGCTAGAACTCGGTCACGACGGTTACGCCGGCGGTCTCGAAGCGATCCATGTTCATCAACGCGTCGATGGACTGCTCCAGGCTGATGGTTTTACCCACGAGTTTTTCCGGCGCCAGTTTTCCGGAGGTGATCATCTGGATCATGGCGTCATAACGATGTGCTTGCATGCCATGGCTGCCATAGATCTCAAGCTCGTGCGCGATGACCTTGCTCATGGGGATCGCCGGCGTGGCGTGGTCGGCGAGCATCAGGCCCACCTGGACGTGCTTGCCTCGACGGCGCAGGTTGTTGATGGAGTTGAAGCACGTGGTGGGATGGCCCAATGCATCCAGCGATACGTGGGCGCCCCCCTGGGTGATGTCCAGCACGGCTTCGGTGACGTCCGCAACGCTGTGTGCGTTCACGGTTGCAACGGCGCCGAGCGCGCGAGCCAGTTCGAGTTTTTCCGGCGAAATATCGATGGCGATGACATTCGCGCCGAGGGCCTGGGCGATCATCACGGCGGACAGGCCCACGCCTCCGCAGCCATGCACCGCCACCCACTGTCCGGCGCTGACGTTGCCTTGGTCAACGACGGCGCGAAATGAAGTCGCGAAGCGGCAGCCCAGGCTCGCAGCGGTAGCAAAGTCCATGCTCTCCGGAAGCGCGACGAGGTTCAAGTCGGCCTGGTGTATACCGACGTACTCCGCAAACGACCCCCAATGAGTGAAGCCCGGTTGAAACTGCGTAGTGCAGACTTGCTGGTTACCGCTGTTGCACTCGGGACACGCGCCACATCCGCCGACAAAGGGCACCGTTACACGGTCGCCGACCTTCCACCGGGTGATGTCCCTGCCAACCTCCGTCACGATGCCGGCAAGCTCATGCCCGGGAACATGCGGCAGTTGGATGTCCGGATCATGCCCCTTCCAACCGTGCCAGTCGCTGCGGCAGACGCCCGTGCCCCGCACCTGTACGACCACACCGTGACGCTCCGGCGTCGGGTCTTCGACGTTCATCAGGCGCGGCGGTTGGGAAAAGGCTTCATAGACAACTGCTTTCATGAAAGTCACCTCTGCTTGGGATAGACACGACGCTGTATTGGATGGGTTTCCAGTGCCGGGCGGCTCGAATCAGTGCTGATCCATTATGTGCGAATGCCTTGAAATTGCTTTTCAGATTGCAGTTGATAGTGGGCGCTGAATGAAATTAATCTTCGTAAGCCGGCACATAATTGAAAGGATCAACCATGCTTGAGCGTCTGGATAAGGTGGATATTGCAATCTCGGAGCGACTGCAGCGAGATGGGCGACTCTCGAATGTCAAGTTGGCGGAGCAACTTTCCCTCAGCGAAGCATCGTGTTGGCGTAAACAGAAACGCCTGGAGGAGTGCGGCGTGATCGAGGGGTATCAAGCCATCCTGAATCGCAGGAAACTGGGCCTGGGGGTGATGGCTTTCGTGCAGATCTCCTGCAGTGATCACAGTGAAGAAGCCACGGAAAAGTTTGAGAAAATCATAGCGTCGGCGCCGCAGGTGCTCAGTTGTCACAATACAACCGGCGAGGCGGATTTTTTACTTCAAATCGTCGCAAGCGATTTGGACAGCTACAGCAGATTCGTTGAAAAGGTGCTGAGAAAGCTCCCGGGCGTATTGAGTATCCGCTCGAACCTGTCACTGCGAGAAATGAAGACCACCCATCGTTTTCCAGTGGCCGAGCTCCTGAGTATATGAGGACCTTGAATCAGGGCGGCGGCCCGTTTGCCGGGCCCGGTCCGGGCGCTGCCTACTTGGCTCTCGGCAGGGCCTTTATCGCCTGGACGACCGCATTGACGATGGCCTGGGCGATGATCCCTTTGCGCCGCAATTGAGGGGCTTCGCGCTCAAAAAGCTGACGATTGGGCGCGGTTGTCGCTGGCCGTTTCCCGGAACAGTCGTGGTGACATACCGAATGTCGATTTGAAGTGCCGGCTGAAATGTGAACTGCTGCCATAGCCCCAGGCATAGGCAATCTCGGTGAGTGAGCGATGCGTTTGTTCGCGGTTACGCAGGTCCTCGGCGCAACGGGACAACCGACGCTGCCAGATATACTCGCTGACGCTGCAGCCCAATTCATCCTGAAAGGCCCGGTGCAAGCTGCGCACCGAGCACTGTTCGGCATTGGCGATGCGCTCGATGCTGAGGTCGCGGTCGGCCAGGTGGCGCTCGATATAGGCCTTGAGGCGATTCTGTTTGAAGAAACGGAAGTCGTGGTCCAGTTGCTTTTCATCCTGCTTGTTCTTCAAGGCATTGTTCAGCAACCCGGCGATGCTGTCGCCGATTAGCCCGGCCGACTGGCTGTTTAGCAAGGGGTATTGATGGTAAGCGTCGCTGATCAGGTGCATCAGCATGCGCCCCAGCCCGTTGCGGCCACTCAAATGCATGTCGCCGGTCTGCGTCAGTTGCCCGGCGGCGCCCTGGAACAGCAGGATAAAGTGTTCGCAACCCTGGGTACTGGTGACGCTGAAGGGCTTGCCACAATCGACCAGGAGCATGTCGTCCGGTGCGACGGTACTGCTTTGCTGGCCTTGCTCGAAGTGACTGACACCGGCGACTTGCAGGATCAACATACGCGGCGTGTCGACGACATCGAGCGCTTTGCTCAAGTGGCGTGAATAGCGATGGGCACTGGCGGTCATGCGGCAGAAACGCAGTTGGCCCAGGTCGCCGTATTCCAGCCGCCCCTGGAAGTTACCGTTGTGCAACGGGTCGATGTGAGTGGCTTCCAGGCGCTTTATATACTCCGGCGTGCGGCCCAGGTGGTCGCTCATGAACTCTTTCCACTTCATCAGCCGGTCAGAGCGAACGACCTGTTCGGTGGACACACAGGCTAGGTTATTCATAGGTTTCGCCTTCTGTCTTTTTGTTATGGCTGAAGGGGCAAGGAGGGCGCCTTGCCCAATTCTGACATGCGATCAGAACGGGTAGCGATGGCTCCCGGCTTGCCAGGTGACCCAATGTGCCCGGGTAAATTCATCCAGGGCATAGTGACCGTTAAACCGCCCGAGGCCAGAGTTCTTCTCGCCACCGAACGGTGCATTGGGTTGGTCATCGACGGTGATGTCGTTGATATGGGTCATGCCCGCCACGATGCCACGCGCAAAACCGAGGCCGCGTGCCATGTCCCGGGTGAACACGGCACTGGATAGACCGTATTCGCTTGCGTTGGCCAATTCCAGGGCGTGGGCCTGATTGTGTGCAATCATCAATGGCAATAACGGGCCGAAGGTTTCATCGCGGGCCAATGCCTGGTCGGGGCCTACATCGCCGAGGACATGGGCGGGCAGCACCAGCCCCTGCGCCTGGCCGCCGCACAGTTGCTTGAGGCCGGCACGCTCGGCAGCGTCGATCTTCCCCAGCAGGCCATCGAGCTGGCTCTGGTTCACCACCGGCCCGATCACCGTATCGGCCTTGGCCGGGTCACCGGTCTTGAGGTTGCGCACGCGCTCGACCACCAGCGCGGCGAAGTCGGCATACAGCGAACGATCGACAATGACGCGGTTGACGCTCATGCATATCTGACCCTGATGCAGGAATCGCCCGACCACGGCGGCATGCGCCGCGATCTCGATGTCCGCATCGTCCAAGACCACCAGCGGTGCGTTGCCGCCCAGTTCCAGCGCCACGCGCTTGATGTGCTTGCCACCGGTGGCGATGCGTCCGACGTTGCGGCCCACGTCGGTGGAGCCGGTGAAGGAGATCAGGCTGGGTATCGGGTGTTCGACGAATGCATCGCCAATCTCCGAGCCCGCGCCGACCACCACATTCAGTGAACCTGCGGGGAACCCGGCCTCTTCGAACAAATGGGCAATCAGCAGGCCGCCGGTGACCGCCGTGTCACTGGCGGGCTTGAGCACCACGGTATTGCCCAGCGCCAGGGCCGGTACCACCGAGCGCATGCTCAGGTACAGCGGGAAGTTCCAGGGGCTGATGACACCGACCACTCCCAGCGGCTCGCGAAACACGAAGCTCTGCTCGCCAGGCTTGTAGCTGCTCAGGATCCGCCCCTCAACCTGCATTGGCAGCGTTGCGCACTCGCGAACCAGGTTGAGGGTGAACTGCCATTCCATCCCCGCCTTGATACGGGTACTGCCGGACTCACGGATCAGCCAATCAATGATTTCTTCGCTGCGGTCCTGGATGACCTGGGCGAGTTTTTCCAGCTGCGCACCGCGCTGTGTCGGGTGCAGTGCTGCCCAGTCGATCTGTGCGCGCTGGGCAGCCTGGTACGCGTCCTCCAGGTCGGCCACCGAGGCCAGGGGCATCTCCAGCAAGCATTCGCCGTTGAACGGGTTACGGTCATCGAGGCGTCGTGCCGAACGACCTGTGCGCCAGGTGCCGTTGATGTATTGGTCGCCGCTGATGGCGTAGGTCGCGAAGGTTGGAATTGTCATTGTTTTACCTTGGGCAGGTAGCCGCGTTGATTGAGGGTAGATGAGGGCAGACCCTTTGGAATGTGTCTTTTCAGCTGCGGATCCAGGCGCGTCCCCAGGAGTTGAGGGTGTATTCCTCTTGGGGCCAGACGCCTGGCGCGCGGCTGGCTTCGGTGATTTCCAGCTCCGCCGAGAACTCCAGGCGATTGCGATCGGCATCGACCACCATGAAGAACAGGTTATTGCCCGGACCGTGGCGACCCGGGCCAAAGAACAACGTAATCCGCTCCTTGGCGAAGCGGTCGCCCCAGTCACGAATGTCATTCCACTCGTTGGTTTCGTAACAGTGATGATCCCATTCGTTTTTCGAACCGCGGAAAAACGCCAGCGAGTGGTGCTCGTCGTCTGAACGCAGGAAGCAGGTCGTGAGCTGGCCGCTCTGCTCATCGACGACATTGTCCGAGACCGTGAACCCCACCGTGTTGACGTAGAAGTCGATCATCGCTTCCAGCTCCGTGGTCTGGAACACCACATGCTGCAGGCGACCCGGCATGCCCTTGCGGTCGGTGGTGACGGCGCCACGAGACACGCCAAACACGGTCTGCCGGCCCTGGGGGTCACGGATTTGAAAGGCGCCGGCTTCCAGCAGCGGCGAGTCGAGCGCTTCGACGCTACAACCCTTGCCCACCAGGTGCGTGCGCAGTTCGCTCAAGCGCGCTTGGCTGCCCAGGTCGTAGGCGGCCGCGAGCAGGCCGCTGTGATCGGCGGGCGAGATCAGCATGGCCCGTTGCGGCCCTTGGAGCAGCCAGCTGCCGTCTGCCTGCGCCAGGCCCTCCATGTCCAGCAGGCGCCGATAGAAGTCAACTTGCTGGTGGGGCGCTTTGCTCGCCAGGTGTAAGTAGCACAGGCGTGCGGGGGTAGAAGTCTGCAAGGTTTGCATAAACACCTCTGGGGCTGAAGGTTCAGGGGTAGACGGGGGCCATGGCCGGCTGATCCGCGCAGGCGCTTGTCGGGGGGATGCCGAACAGCGCCTGCAAGGCGGCGGCAGCCTGGTCCTGGGTGGTCCGGTCGAAGAGGGCGGCGACATAGCGATCGGGGCGCAGCAGCACAAACGTGTGGCTGTCGCCGAGCAGCTCCTTGAGCGCATCCTCATGGTCTTGAAGTACGGTGCAGCCAGGCAGCGATGGCAGGGCCTGGAAGTGTGCAGGCAGGATCAGGATGCGCTTGGCCTCCAGGTGATCCCAAAGACCGTGGCGCAGTTCGTCAAGGCGCTGGCGAGCAGGGTCGCCATATTGAATCAGGGCAAAGCCGGCACCGATGCTTGCGTCCAGCAACTGGACGTGGCCTTGGGCATCGGTCAGCAGCGGCTGAGGAAACATTTGCCCACAGGCCAGCTTTCCGGCCTTGCCTTCGGGCAGCACCAGGCCTTGGGTAAAGCGTGGTTTTGGCTTGAAGCGCATCTGTAGGAAATAGTCGCGCAGCGACGGCACCAGGCCGACCAACGCGAATGCCGCACTGATCAGGCGAGCACGCAGCACGGTAGCCGGCGCCATGACCACGCCCAGGTTCAGCGCCAACTTGATCAAGGCCCAGGCATGCCCGCGCCGCTCGCTTTCGTAGGACTGCAAGGCGGTCGCGGCCAATTTGCCGTTGAGTACACCGATCAACTTCCAGCCCAGATTGTGTGCATCGCGAACGCCACTGTTCATCCCTTGCCCAGCGTAGGGCGGGGTCAGGTGCGCGGCATCGCCGGCGAGCAATACGCGGCCCACCTGCCAGCGCTCGGCCACGCGGGCGTGAAAGGTGTAGACCGTCTTGCGCACGATCGACACCGGGGCATCGCCCTTGAACGGACGCAGCAGCGTGTGCAGGCTTTGCGGGCTGAGCACTTGCTCCTCGGTTTCGTCCGGCCGGAGCATGAATTCGAAACGCCGCGTACGGTGCGGGCCGGGCACTTCCACCACCGGGCGCCGGGCATCGCAGTACACGCGGGTCTGCCAGAACGGGTCGTCGTCCTGGTCGGTATCGACCACCAGCCAGCGCGAGGAGAAGCTCGACCCGACCATCTCGACCCCCAGTAGCTTGCGCACCGGGCTGCGGCCGCCGTCGCAGGCGACCAGGTAGTTGGCCTTGACGTCGAGCAGTTGGCCATCGGCGTCCTTGATCAAGGCACGCACGCCGTGCGCGTCTTGGGTGAACTCCAGCAGCTCATGATTGAAGCGTGCAGTCACGCTCGCAAAGCGCTCAAGACCGGTCTTCAGCGTGTGTTCGAACAGCGGCTGGCGAAAGGCATTGCGTTTGGGAAACCCATACACCTTGCCGGTGGGCTCGACCTTGCCAAAGCAACGCCCGCCCGCGCGGGTGAAGTAATGCACGCCGTAGCCGGGCACCACATCCCGTAGCACGGCGTCGTCCAGCCCGATCGCCTGCATGGTGCGCAGGGATTCATCGTCGATGGAGACCGCGCGGGGCTCAGTCACGGTGCCGGCTTTGCGGTCGATGATCAGGGTATCCACATGGGCCTGGCCAAGCAGGTTGGCCAAGGTCAGTCCGGTGGGGCCGGCGCCGATGATCAGGACTTGAGTGCTGAAGCTGTTGAGGGTTGTCATTGTTATTCCCTTCCAAAGGTTTCAGTCCGGCTGCGCGGGGCGGTGAGTCAGGGCCGCCATGCGTTGCGAGAGTGTCTGCGCGAGGGCCAGCATCTGTTCCCCTTGTTGCGCTTCCTGGGCGTTGTCGCGCTCCTCGATCGGGCGTACGCAACTGATGCTGCCCAGCACCTTGCCGTCGCTGTCGAAAATCGGTGCCGCCAGGCCGTAGACGCCGGGATCGATTTCCGCCGCACTGGCGACATAGCCCTGGCGACGCAGTTGCTGCAGCGCGCGACGGAACTGTTCCCAGGTCTGGCCCAAGTGGCTGGCGCGCACTTCATCCGGGTTTTCCAGGAACAGCTGGCGGTGCTGGCGCGAGGTCATGTTGGCGAGGATCGCTTTCGATGTCGCGCCGAGGAATAACGGCCTGGGCGAACCCCGGGAGTAGCTGACCTCACTGAACAACTCGCCATGCTGGTGGATACACACCACCTGGTCCTTGAACAGCCGGCAGATCAGCCATACCTGTTGCTCGCTCCAGCGTGGCAGAGCCTGTTCCAGCGACTGTGCCGCGCGCACCAGAGGGTCGCTCAGGCGCAGCTGACGGTCCCAGGTGATGATCCGTGCGCCCAGTGCATAGCGTCCGGCTTCGACCTGAAACAACAGGCTCGCCTCGGCCAGTTCGCGTACGTAGCGGTAGATGGTCGAGCGGGTGTAACCCAGCGCGGCGCCCATTTCGTCCACCGCCCAGATCGGGCTGGCCTCGGTGAACAGATCCAGCACCCGCAGCATGCGTTCCAGGCTGGAACCTTTGCTGTCGGCATCCAGGTCCGACGGGCGTTCTGATTCAGACAGTAAATTCATGACTCACTGCTCGTCGGCGATGCTGTTGCGCAGGAGGCCGATGCCGGATATCTCGACTTCGACGGTGTCGCCGGGCTTCATCCAAACCGGCGGTTCGCGGAAGGCCCCGACGCCACCGGTGGTGCCGCTGACAATCACGTCGCCGGGTGCCAGTTCGGTAAACGTGGAGCAGTACTCGATCAACTGGCGCACGTCGAAAATCATGTCGCTGGTGCGGGTGTGTTGCATCACTTCGCCGTTCAGGCGCGTGGTCAGTTCCAGGTTTTGCGGGTCGCTGATTTCATCGCGGGTCACCAGCCAGGGGCCGAATCCGCCGGTGTGAGGGAAATTCTTGCCAGGCACAAACTGAAGGGTGTGCTTCTGCCAGTCGCGCACGCTGCCATCGTTGTAGCAGGCATAACCGGCCACGTAGTCCAGCGCGTCTGCTGCGTTGACGTGCCTTGCGGTTTTGCTGATGACCACTGCGAGCTCGCCTTCGAAATCCAGTTTGTGCGACACCTTCGGACGGATAATCGGCTGCAGGTGTGCGACCTGGCTGTCGGCGAAGCGCGTGAAAATCATCGGATAGGTCGGCATGTCACGCCCGGTCTCACGCACGTGGGTGGCGTAGTTGATGCCGATGCACAGCACTTTGCCGGGATTGGCGATCACCGGCAGGAAGGTGACGTCGGCCACTGGCACTCGGGGTAGTGGCGCGAGCACGGCGGGGGTCAGTTCCACCAGGCGATTGGCGGCGATGGCATGCTTGAGGTCGGGGCCAAAGGTGGGTTTGACCGATTCCAGGTCAATCAGTTGATCACCGTCGACCACACCGTAGGTCGTGCGACCGTGAACACTGAAGCTTGCAAGTTTCATGAAATGTCCTCTCGAAAAGGAAGCGGGAGATGGCGGCAATGGGGTCAATCTAGTCCTGCACATTTATCCTGTAAAGTGGGATTTATGCATAAATCCTGCAATATGAAATAAATGCTAATTTTCTGTTCGATCATCGGATTCAGCCCGGCAACCGGGCAGCCCGCGCCCTTCCAGCAAGTGGATGGCCACGGGCGTGTCGCTTGGAGGAGAGGTGGGCTGGCGCGATTTAGCGCGGTGCCCAGCAGCCGTGCAGGGACATGCGCATGCGGAACGGGATTTTGATGCGTGCGAGAGGGCCGGCGGCCATGTCGGTGGCGTCCAGCACCACCAGTTCGTTGCGGCCTTCGGCAATCAGGTTGAGCAGGCAGACCACATAGCCATCGCCTTCTGCGGCGTGCGCTGAGCGCGGAATGAAAATGGGTTCCTGGAAACAGCCACTGTCGCCGGGAAACCAGGCATCGGTGACACCGGTCGTGAGGTTGAGGTGAACCAGCAGGTTGAAAAACTGGAACGGCATCGGCCCGTTCGACGGGTTGTACGGGCGTTCTGGATCGAAGGCGAGGAGGAACCCATGTTCATACTTGCGACCGATGTAGCGATCATCGCAGCGTGGAAACTCGCAGGGATAGTCCGTCAGCGCCTGGGGTTGCAGTTCATCCTGCGCACTGTTCAGGTCGAATATCCAGCGCATCAGGCTGGCGGCCAGGGTCTCTGGCGGCGGTACGAAACCGTCCGCCTGGGGGAAGAAGTAGAAGATGTTGCCGCCGGTGACCGGCATGTCCACATAGATTTTGCCGTCTTCGTCGAACGCATTCAGGGTATGGCCCTGGAAGCCGTCCTTGGGCCCTTTGAACCAACGTACGTCGCGCGCATGGCCGTCACGGGGCACCACGGCAAATAGCTGGGGCAATTCGGGCTGCCACTGAAAATGCTGGCCGCCTTTTTTCATGCGCTCGACGTCCACCGTCAACGGGATCAGTGGGAACACCACATACCTTTCCGTGACCGCGAAGTCGTGGACCATCGCGGCGTAGGGCGCCTGGAACCAGATTTCATGCAGCAGCTTCCCCTCCGGCGATATCTCGAAATAGTCCATGTCGGGTGTGCCGTCGCCTTTGGCTTCGTAACTGAAGGCCAGCAGGTTTCCCGTGACGGGGTCGAGCTTGGGGTGGGCAGTGAACGTCGCGGCGTCGATCTGCCCGTCGAAATTCCACTCGCCGAGGGTCTCCAAGGTCAGCGGGTCCAGCGCCCAGGGCATGGCGTCCTCCTTGAGGGCAAGCAGGACGTTGTTGTGCGGGATCACAGACGTGTTGGCGGTGGTGTTGTTTTTGGCCGCCAGCGGGTCGTTGGTGTAGACATTGCGGTACACACCATTGAGCGAACGCCCTTCGCGACGCTGGGCGACCAGGCGATCGGTCAGCACATAGCGGCGGCGCAGCGAAACCTTGCCGTCGGCAAAATAAAAGCCGCTGACCAAGGCATCGCCATTGAAGAAAATATCGCTGCCGAGCATGGGCGGGTACTGCGGGTCGGGTGACACCTGGTAAAAGGCACCCCGGATCGCTTCGGGAAGGGTGCCTTCGATCTCAAGGTCATACACGTCGCCCTCAACGCGACTGGGGGCATACAGCGCCCCGGTAAACTCCGGGGTGTGGGGGAATGGCGTATTCATCGGGTTATCTCATTGATCGGTTGGTTTGACGTCGTTCAGGCGGATTGGGCTGACAGGGCCTGCCCGCGAGGCTTGACGCCGCGACGGAAGCGGGCCACCACCAGGCACGAGATAATCAAGGCCAGCCCATAAGCGCAGGCGGCCAGCCAGCCCACCGCACGGAAATGCCCCTCGCCGACTACCAGCGCGGCGCCAAAGGGGCCAAGCCCTTGCCCGATGAATATCGCGGCGTTGCCCAGGCCTGCCAGGCGACCGGAGGGATCCAGTTCGGCGGCCATGGAAAGCAGGTACGGCAAGCTGAAGAACCACACCATATGGATCAGGCACGCCGTGGTGGCAAATGCAACGGTACTGTCGCCGTACACCATGATCAGGGTCGCCACTAATGCAGCACCGAAGCTCAACAGTTGCGGGAACAGTAGGCCAAGCCGCCGTCCGATCAGACCGGAGAGGCCCGCACCCAGGGCGCCCGCCAAGATGCTGCCACCGAGGATAGCCCCGATCTGTTGAGGTTCCAGGCCCAGGCTTTTACCGATTCGTTCCTGGTACACCCACAGGGCGGAATGCCCGAAGAACAGCAGCGCAAACAGCGCGATCAGCAGCAGCGAGGTCAGCCCGAACGGTCGGGCGGCGCCATGGGCGATGCGTTGGGCGTCCGGGTAGTACCGGGGGATTCTCCCGCAACCCAATGCGGCAAGCAGGCTGGTGATGGCCAGCAGGCCAAAGGCACCGCGCACGCCAAATACCTGCAGCAGCAGAGGCATTGAGGTGACCAGCAGCATGCCCCATAACAAGTTGCCGATATTGATCACTGCAAACGTTGCATCTTTGGACCGGCGCAGTGCCGCGGTCGCATACACCACCGCCATGACCGCGCCACCGCTGGCGCCGCAGATGATCCGCAAGATCACCAGCCACGTCTGGCTGTGAAGCTGGGTGCTGGCCAGGTTGCCGACGGCCAGTATCAACAAGGCTACCCGTGCAAAGCGGCGGCGGTCGACACGGGCCATGAGCAGGGCACATACGCCGCAGGCGATGGCCATTGCGATCAGTTCGGCGGCGAAGATCACGCCGATGGCATTGAGCGGCACCCCCAGTTGATCAATCAGCGCGCCGCCCAGAATCGGCTGGATCTGCAGCGTTCCCAGGGAAATGACCATCATCAGGCAAATAGCGCCCAGTGATTGCTTGCTGTCGATGGAGTCGAGCGCATTCATCACACATCACCTCAGTCAGAACTTATGGACGTAGCGAACTTGCACGGCGTAATCGGTCTTGCTGCGGTTCTCTACCCCGGTTTCTTTATAGGTATTGAGCCAGAACGCCTTGTCCTCAGTGATCTTCCAGAACAGGCCGGGGCCAATGCCAAGGACTTTCTCGCGAGAGTTGCTCAGGCGGTCGCCGTTGACCTGGTCATCGGAAATCTGCCGGAAGTAATACCCGTTGATCCCGACCGAGACCTTCGGGTACACCTCGTAGGAGGCGGTAAAGTTGGCCCAGGCCGACTGCCCTGATTGGGTGTCGCGCACGGGGCGCCCTTCAAAGAACTGTGCCGAGCTGCTCGCGGGATCGTCGTTCTTGAAGTTGTACAGGTAATTCAGGCGCCAGCTCACTTCCCAGCGTGGTGCCGGCATCAAGGTCGCGGCCCAGTAGGGGTTGAAGGAAAAGTAATGGGAGCCGGGGTTCAAGTCCTTGTGTTTGTCGTACTTGCCTGTGGGCAGGATCGTATCGAAGGCCACGCGTTGCACGAACACCGGTCGGCCTTCGGCGTTGACGAGCGGATCGAACTGGATCTGCGGGCCGACAGTGACGTCACCCAGGCCGACCCCGTTGTCCTTGAGTTTGACGCCGTTGTCGCCGAAGTCGCCGTCCAGGGAAACCACCGGTACCAACAGGCTCCAGCCCAGGTGCGCGCCGCCGCCGATGGTGTCCGGTGAGTAATAGCTGAACTGGTTGATCAGGGTAATGACATTGATCTTCGGGTTATCGAAGTTGCCGTTGTCCTTGCCGCCATTGTCACGAATGCTGCTGGACGTACTGAACTTCAAATAGGTCTGATGCGTCAGCCCCGGTGGGCCGGCGAACCCGTCGTAGAAGCTGGTGCCGCCCAGGTTGATGCCGCTGGGTTGGCTGACGGAGGGCGGTGGAGGGCCCTCGGCAGCAAAGGCGGCAAGTGATACGCAACTGAGGGCCAGGCACGCTGGCAAGGATGGTGTCAGTCTCATTGACGTCGCTCTATTATTGGAGTTGTGAGCTGGGGTTGCTTCCCCTGGCACTTCAACTTTAATTCCCGAGCGTTGCTGTTACTTGTACACAGCGGTCAGAGTTGACTGAGAGCGTCATGTCACGCCGGTTGATTTGCCCTCTCAACGGGTTGAGAGGCGCGATGCCGTGAACGTGGTCTGTTCAACGTCCCAGTAGATGACGCGGCACACACACCTACTGTGCGTCGCCACTCACTGTGGAAAAAATCGATCAGGCCCTGTTAAAACGTCTGCCCCATGGAAAACTGGAAGACCTGCTTGTCGGCATTCTCAGGTGTGCGAATCGGATAAGCCAGGTTGACGCTCAATGGCCCCAGCGGGCTGTACCAGGTCACTCCCACCCCCACCGAACTGGCCATCTGGCTCAGGTCCACACCGCCGCAGCCTTGGGTAGTGCTCAGGTAGCACTTGTCCGAATACACCGAGCCCACATCCCAGAACAGCGAAGTGCGCACGGATTTGTTGTCCTTGATGAACGGCACTGGGAACAAGTACTCCGCGCCGCCGGTAATCAGGATATTGCCGCCCAGCGCCTCCGTATCCCGGTCCGAATAATAGGCCTGGCCGGCGCTGGCATAAGTCCCGGTCGCCGGGGTGCTGCGTGGGCCGAGCGTGCCGCTTTCAAAACCGCGCACCGTGCCTTCGCCACCGGCCGTATAGCTTTCATAGAAGGGTAAGCCGTCGGTGGAACCGTAGCCGTTGCCGTAACCGAGCTTGGTATGCAAGCGCAGGGTGGTGTTGTTGCTGACCGGCAGGAAGGTTTGTCCCGTGTAGTCGAGCTTGTAGAAACTCAGGTCGCTGCCGGGCACCGTCACCGTCAGGTTGAGGTTTTGCGAGTGCCCACGCGTTGCCAGCACGCCTTTGTTCAAGGTCGATTCCGACCAGCCCAGGTTGGCTTTGAAGTTGGTGAACTGTTTGCCTTCGCGCTCGATGAAGTCGTAGATCTCGTCGGCGCTGTAGGTGCCCGGTTCGATACTGTCGTGTTGGGCGGTCAGGCCGACACTCAGGCGCGACGTCTCATTGATCGGGTAGCCGAGGCTGGCCCCCAGGCCATAACTGTTGATGGCGTAATAGGACACGCCGTCATCGTAGTATTTGTTGTAGTCGGTCTTGTTGTAGAACGCGTTGTAACCCAGGCTCACGCCATCACGAGTGAAGTAGGGATCGGTGAAACCGATGTTGTACTTGCTCTGGTAGGACGACCGGGTCAGCCCCAGGCTGGCGGAGTTGCCTGTGCCGAGGAAGTTGTTCTGGGTAATCGACCCGCCGAGGATCAGCCCCGAACTCTGGGCGAAGCCGACGCTGGCCGTGATCGAGCCGGACGCTTGTTCTTCTACGGCGTAATTCACATCCAGCTGGTCATCCAGCCCGGTCACCGCTGGCGTCTCGACGTTCACTTCCTTGAAGTACCCCAGGCGCTCCAGGCGTACCTTGGACTGGTCGATCAGGTAGGTCGAGGCCCAGCCGCCCTCCATCTGGCGCATTTCGCGACGCAGCACCTGATCGTCGGTCTTGGTATTGCCCCGGAAGTTGATGCGGTTGACGTAAGCCCGCTTGCCAGGCTCGACGCTGAAGGTGATGTCGACCGTGTGGTCCGCTTCATGCACCTGCGGCGTGCCGTTGACGTTGGCGAACGTGTAACCGTCGTTGCCCAGGCGGCGGGTGATCAGGTCCGAAGTGGTGGTCATCAATTTGCGCGAAAACACTTGGCCCTTTTGCACCAGTAGCAACGCCTGGACTTGGTCCTGCGGGACTTTCAGCTCGCCACTCAACTTGACGTCGCGCACCGTGTATTTCTGGCCTTCCTGGATATTCACGGTGATGTACACGTGCTTTTTGTCCGGGGTCATGGAGACCTGCGTCGAGGTGATATCCATGTTGATGTAGCCGCGGTCCAGGTAAAAGGAGCGCAGGCGTTCAAGGTCGCCGGAGAGTTTCTCCCGCGCGTATTTATCGTCGTTCCGGAAAAAGGACAGCCAGTTGCTGGTCTTGAGCGTGAATGAGTCGAGCAAGGCGTCGTCGGCGAATACCGTATTGCCGACCACATTGATGTGCTGGATCGATGCCACTTCGCCTTCGTCGATCTTGATCTTCAGGCCCACGCGGTTGCGCGGTTGGGGCACGACCTCGGTGTCGACCGATGCCGAATAGCGACCCTGGGCCACGTACTGGCGCTGCAGTTCATTGCGTACGCCCTCCAGGGTGGCGCGCTGGAATATCTCGCCTTCGGCCAGGCCTGATTGCTTCATGCCTTTCATCAGGTCATCGGTGGCGATCGCCTTGTTGCCCTCGAACTCGATACTGGCAACCGAAGGGCGCTCGACTACATTGATAATCAGCACGTCGCCTTCGCGGCTCAACTGGATGTCCTGGAAGTAACCGGTCTTGAACAACGCCCGAGTGGAATCCACCAGGCGCCGGTCATCGGCTTCGTCGCCGACGTTCAGCGGCAATGCACCGAACACGCTGCCCGCCGAGACCCGTTGCAGGCCATTGATTCGAATATCCGAGATTTTGAAGCCTTGGGCGAGTGCCAGTGAGGCATTGAGCAGCAGCGCAACCGAGCAGAGCAGGCGCGAAAAATTCATCAAGATCTTTTCCAGAACACATCGACAAGCAGCGCCGGCGCGCTTGGTTCACTCGCCGACCGGTGAAGAGCCAGCATAAGAGTGCACGGCGTTTGGTGCGGTTAACTGAATGTCAAGTTAGGTAAAGGTTGGCCCGAATCCCGGCTGCAAGGCTGATAATGCGCGCCCACCCCTCGGACGAGCCCGTCATGATCTCCGTACTGTTAGTCGACGACGACCAGGAATTGACTGAAATGCTGCGCCAGTACCTGGAGTGCGAAGGGTTCGCGGCCACGGCCGTGCATACGGGCGAGGCGGGTGAGGCTGAGGCGCTGTCGGGTCGCTACAGCATCGTGGTGCTGGATGTGATGCTGCCCCAGCGTTCGGGCATCGAGGTACTGCGGCGTATCCGTGCCGTCAGCCAAGTCCCGGTGGTGTTGCTCACCGCCCGTGGCGACAACATCGACCGCATCACCGGCCTGGAACTCGGTGCTGATGACTACGTGCCCAAACCCAGCTCCCCAGGCGAGTTGGTGGCGCGCCTGCGAGCCATCATGCGCAGGGTGCAGGCGGTGGGCCAGCCAACCACCGAGGTGATCAAGACCGGCTCGCTGGTGTTATGGCCCGGCAAGCGCCAGGCCTTGTGGAACGGTGCGGAACTGGGCGTGACCAGCACCGAGTTCAGCCTGCTCGAAGAACTGGCCCGCAGCGCCGGCCAAGTGGTGAGCAAAAAGGATCTGTCGCTCAATGCCCTGGGTTGCCCGCTGACCCGCTATGACCGGCGTATCGACGTGCATATCAGCAGCATCCGGCAAAAGCTGGGACCGCGCCCGGACGCCAAGGCCTGGATCCAGAGCGTGCGTGGCCTCGGCTACCTGTTGATTGCCGAATGACCAAGCCCAGCCTGCTGTTCTGGAAACTGTTCCTGGCGTTCTGGCTGGCAACCACCTTGACGTTCCTGGTGGGGGTCGGTGTGCTGGAACTGAGCCGCTTCCGCCCGGGAGACCCGCATGTGGGCGCCATCCTCGCGAGTGAGCAAAAGCTGTTGGAGCAATTTGGTGTCGACGCCGCTGGCCAGTTCCTGGCGGTATGGGAGCGTCCGCCAGACGAGGCCATCGGCATCTATGATCGCACCGGCCAGTTACTGGCGGGGTCTGCGGTTGCGGCGCCGGCCTTTGAACGCGCGGTGACCAGTAAGGAAGGCCTGGCGCTTTCACTGCGCTCAAGCCACGCCCCCGGTGATGACGGCGGCAGGCCCTGGCAACAGGTCCCGCTGATCATCGGCACGTTGATGAGTGCGCTGTTCAGCGGGTACATGGCGTACTACCTGGCCTGGCCGTTGGCGCACCTGCGCCGGGCGATGAGCGATGTGGCCCAGGGGCGCTTCGAAACCCGGGTCAAGCCCTCCATGGGCAAGCGCCGCGATGAAATCGTCGACCTGGCCGAAGACTGCGACCGCATGGCCAACCAGTTGAAGGTGTTGGTGCAAGCCCAGCACCATCTGCTGCACGACATCTCCCATGAACTGCGCTCACCGTTGACGCGCATGCAAGCGGCCATCGGCCTGTTGCGCCAGGACGCCGCACGCCTGGAAATGCTCGAGCGCATCGAGCGCGAGTCCGAACGCATGGACACGCTGATCGAGGCGTTGCTGACCCTGGCCCGCCTGCAGGGCCGCCCTGAAAGCATCGAGCGCGAACCCGTGGATATCGTTGAATTGCTGACGATGATTGTCGACGATGCGCAATTCGAAGCGGGTATCAAGGACTGTCGCGTTCACTTGCAGGCTTGCCCGCCGTTTATCGCCTGTGTCAGCGGCGAGTTGCTGTACCGCTGTTTTGAAAACGTGATTCGCAACGCCGTACGCTATACCCGTCCGGGAACGACCGTGCAGGTGTCGGCGCAGGTCAATCGCGAAGCTAATCGCTTAAGCGTGCGTATCAGCGACCATGGGCCAGGGGTGGCGCCCGGCCGACTGCGCACGATCTTCCAGCCGTTCGAACGCGGTGTGGGCGATGCCACTGTCGGCTTTGGCCTGGGCCTGGCCATTGCCGCGAGGGCGGTGCAGATGCATGGCGGCCATATCGAGGCGCGCAACGAGTCAGGGGGCGGGCTGACCGTGGAGATCAACCTCCACAGCGCGCGATCTTTACACGACATTACACTGGCTTGACCGCCCTGTACGTCGCCCCTCATTAGACTGCTCGCCAGTGATCGAGCGGAGGTGGCAATGTTTCAGGTGCATAAAAAGGGCTTTGTGCCCGGCAGGAAGATGGTCGACGGCCTGGTCCCGTATGATTTTTTTTGCGAAGACAACCCAGCGATCAATCTCTTCGTGTTTACCGGTGCCGCCACCCCTGGCGCGGCGGTCGAGGAGCAGACGCTGTGGGGGTTTACGCGGCTTGAGCGGTTCGAGGCCATGACCTGTGCGCTGCTGGGCAACAAGCAGCACAGCGGCTGGTTCCAAAGCGTCAGCGTGCTGACCGGGCCCAACCAGAACGGCACGCAGAGCGTGAAATTCCAACGCGTGCTGAAAATCATCAAGCACGCAAGCAACACCCGCAAAGTCGACTACGAGATCCTCACCGACGAAGGTGACACCTACTTCACACGCCCGCCCGTCGCTGAAAGCAGTGCGCAAACCGTCATCTACTCGGCCGAACCGGGTTGAAAATGGCTGGTTTGCCTTGACTCCGGATCTGCGGGCCAAGGGCGGTGTTTCGATAGGTGCCCCGGCGTGGCCCGCCACCTGTTACGTGCGCCCACCCACGGGGCAGTTTTTGAGCTGTTTGGTAGCACACGCCTACGGCGTCATTGCGAGCCCGCTGTCGTCACTTCCGCGCTGTTCCATCTAAATCAATCACTTGGCCGATTTTTGCGTAATGTGGCACGTATTCTGCTTTTTTGTATTCGTGGATAATTGGATACAAAAATTCAAAAGGTGCCGTCGATGCAATTTGCCCCCGCTTATGTTGAACGTCAGCCCCTCACGGCGGAGGAGGAGGCCTACAACTTCCTGCTGGATGCCATTTGTAGCGGCCGCTACCGCAAGGGTGATCGGCTGATCGCTGAAGACATCGCCGGTGAGATCGGCATGAGCCGCATGCCGGTGCGCGAAGCCTTCCGACGCCTGGATGCCCAAGGCCTGGTGACCCTGCGGCCCAACCGTGGCGCCATTGTCAGCGGGCTGGATATTGACGAGCTGCACGAGGTGTTCGAGATGCGCAGCGCCCTTGAGGGCTTGGCGGTGCGCGTTGCGGTGGGGCGTATCGGCGAGCGCCAACTGGCGGCCCTCGAGCGCATGCTCGACGCGATGGACGACTACCGCGATGAAGGCGCCGCGTGGGTCAGCCGTCACCGCGCCTTCCACGAATACCTGTGCAGCCTCAGCGGCCGCCCGCGCCTGATGAAGCAGATTTGCGCGCTGTACTCGCTGGTCGAGGCCCCCATGCGCCTGTGGCTGCAACACGGCGAAAAACCCCTCAGTGCCCGCGAGGAGCACGCGGTGATCCTCGACGCGATTCGTGCCGGTGATGCCGCGCGCGCCGAAGCCGTGGTGCGCGAACACATCGAGGGTACGGTGCCGGCGCTGATCCAATTCCTGCAAAACGAACAATAAGAAAGCTGTCGTGTTTTGACGTTGATTCCTGCCCCCGTTATTCAACGAACTGGAGTGTCTGGTCATGCATAAACGCCGCGCCTTGCTGGTGGCTGTCTCCCTCGGCCTCTGTAGCCAATGGGCCTTCGCTGCGCCCCAGGTACCGGAGCGCCTGAAGAGTGTCGACAAACTCACCTACTGCTCGGGGATGGATTCACCGCCCCTGGTGTCCTTCGATGAAGCGCAGAAACCGCGGGGACTCACCGTCGACCTGGGTCTGGAGATCGCCAAGCGCCTGGGCGACAAACAGGTGCAGTGGCGGGTGATTCCGTTCTCCGGCCTGGTGCCGGCGTTGCTCGCCCAGCAGTGCGACATGATCGTCGACCAGCTGTTCGACAAGCCCGAGCGGCGCCAGGTGATCGACATCGTCAACTACATGTATTCCAGCCAGTCGGTGGTGGTGCCCAAGGGCAATCCCAAGGGCATCAAGGCATTGGACGACCTGTCCGGGCACAAGGTCGCGGTACTCAACGGCTCCACCATCAAGACCTTGCTGGACACCCAGAACGACAGCCTGGCCAAGGCCGGCAAGCCGCCGATGAAACTGGTGGTGTACAACACCGACACCGACGCCTTCCAGGCCCTGCGCATCAGTCAGGTCGACGCCTACGGCACCACCGTGGAAACCGCCGGTTACTACGCCGCCATGGCCCCGGACTTGTTCCAGGAAGGCGTGCCCGCGTTCAGTCGCATCCTCACCGGCCTGGGCATACGCAAGGATGATCCACAACTGACCGCCGCCGTGCAGCAGATCATCAGCGACATGCGCAGCGACGGCAGCTATGTGCAATTGCTCAACAAATGGCATGTCAGCAGCGACACACTCGACTGAGGTTCTACAACGATGAATTTCAATTGGGATGTGTTCTGGCAATACCTGTTGCAGCCCAGTGGGGTCTACCTCACCGGGCTGTGGCTGACGTGCCTGATCAGCGTGCTGGCGATGCTGCTCGGCTGTGCGCTGGGCCTGGCGGCGGCGCTGTTGCGCCTGTCGAAGAACCCGTTGCTGCACCTGCCGGTGCGTTTTTATGTATGGCTGATGCGCGGCACACCGTTGCTGGTGCAGATCGTGTTCCTGTACACCGCGCTGGCGGCCGGCGGGATTTTCCGCTTCGAGGACATCGAACTGTTCGGCCTGATCGTCCCCGGCAATATCCAGGCGGCGATTATCGCATTGGGCCTGAATGAAGGTGCCTACATGGCCGAGATCATCCGGGCCGGCATCGGCGCGGTGGACAAGGGCCAGTATGAAGCCGGCCGTTCCCTGGGCATGGGGTTCGCCAAGCTGATGCGGCGCATCGTGCTGCCCCAGGCGTTCCGGGTGATCGTGCCGCCGCTGGGCAACGAGTTCAATGTGATGCTCAAGAACACCACCCTGGTCAGCGTGATCGGGGTGCAGGAGTTGCTGCTCAGTACCCAGATGATCACCTCGGCGACCTTCCGTGTGTTCGAGTTGTACCTGGTGGTTGCCCTCTACTTCCTAACGCTGACCACCTTGTGGGGCTTTTTCCAACGTTGGCTCGAAACGCGGTTCAGCCAGTCTGACCGGCCTTCTGCGCCACCACCGGCAGCCAGCCGCATGTTCGGGCGCAGCACCCTGAAACTGCTGAGGGGACGTTAACCATGGCGCACCAAAGTGAAGAACTGATCATCGAGGCGCTGGATATCCACAAGTCGTTCGGCACGCTGCAGATCCTCAAGGGCATCTCCCTGCAAGTACGGCGCGGTGAAGTGGTGGTGCTGATCGGCGCCTCGGGCTCGGGCAAGACCACCTTTATCCGCTGCATCAACCTGCTCGAAGACATCCAGGGCGGGCGCATCCGCGTCAACGGCCGTGCCATGGGCTATCGCGAGCGCAGCGACGGCAGCCTGGTGCGCGATTCGGAGCGCAACATCGCCCGCCAGCGTCGCGACATCGGCATGGTGTTCCAGCGTTTCAACCTGTTCCCGCACATGACCGCGTTGGAAAACATCATCGAAGCGCCAATCCAGGTGCTCGGCACCCCCCGTGCCGAAGCGTTGGAGCAAGCCCGTGGACTGTTGGCGCGGGTCGGCCTGGCGGACAAGGCCAGTCATTACCCCTCGATGCTCTCCGGCGGCCAGCAGCAACGGGTGGCGATTGCCCGCGCCCTGGCGATGAAGCCCCAAGCCATGTTGTTCGACGAACCCACCAGCGCCCTCGACCCGGAAACCGTTGGCGAGGTCCTGCAAGTGATGAAGGAACTGGCCGAGGAGGGTATGACGATGGTGGTGGTCACCCACGAAATGGGTTTCGCCCGCGAAGTCGCTGACCGCGTGGTGGTGCTCGATCAGGGCGAACTGATCGAGCAAGGGCCGCCGGAACAGATCTTCAGCCACCCCAGCCACCCCCGTACCCGGGCGTTTCTCAGCCGCGTGTTATGAGCCCGCTAATAAACCCTTGTGTTGAAGAGCCTTTGCCATGTTGAAATTCTCCGCTCACGAGTACCCCTATCCCTCGCAACGCCAAAGTGTATTTGCCCGGCGCGGCATGGTTGCCGCGTCCCAACCCCTGGCCGCCCAGGCCGGGATCGAAATCATGCAAAAGGGCGGCAACGCCATCGACGCCGCCATTGCCACGGCGGCTGCGCTGACGGTGGTGGAGCCCACCGGCTGCGGCCTCGGCGGCGACGCGTTTGCGCTGGTCTGGTGCAAGGGCCGGCTGCACGGTTTGAACGGCAACGGCCATGCGCCGACGGCCTTGAGTATCGACGCGGTCAAGGCCGCCGGGCATGACCAGATGCCGCTGTACGGCTGGACCCCCGTCACCGTGCCCGGCTGCCCCTCGGCCTGGGCCGAGCTGTCGCAACGCTTCGGTAAGTTGCCGTTTGCCGAGTTGCTGCAACCGGCCATCAGCCTGGCGCGCGACGGTTTCCCGTTGTCGCCGGTGGTTGCCCATCAATGGCAGATCTCCTTGAACGAATTCAGCCCCCATCGTGACGCGGTGCTGGAGGCCTGGTTCGACACCTTCTTGATTGATGGTCGCGCGCCACGGGCCGGTGAAGTTTTCCGCAACCCGGCCCAGGCTCGCACCCTGGAAGAACTCGCCGCCACCCGCTGCGAAAGCCTGTATGGCGGCGCGCTGGCCGAGCGCCTCGACGCCCATTCCAAGGCGAGCGGCGGCTACCTGCGCGCCAGCGACCTCAGGGATTACCGCGCCCAATGGGTCGAGCCGATCCACATCAACTACCGAGGTGTGGACGTCTGGGAAATCCCGCCCAGCGGCCAGGGCCTGGTGGCGCTGATGGCGCTGAAAATCCTCGAAGGCTTCAGCTTCGATCACCGCGACAGCCAGCAAACCTGGCATCGCCAGTTGGAGGCGATGAAGCTCGCCTACAGCGACGGCCTGCACTACATCACCGACCCGTTGCACATGCGCGTGGCCGTCGCCGATTTGCTCAGCGATGACTACAGCACCCGTCGCCGTGCGCACATCGGCGAACAGGCCCTGCCACCCAAGCCCGGCGACCCTCACGCCAGCGGCACGGTGTACCTGGCCACGGCCGACGCCGAAGGCAATATGGTCTCGTTCATCCAGAGCAACTACCACGGTTTCGGCTCCGGCGTGGTGCTGCCCGACAGTGGCATCGCACTGCAGAACCGTGGGCAGGAATTCAGCCTCGACCCGACCCACGCCAACTGCCTGGCGCCGGGCAAGAAAACCTTCCACACCATCATCCCCGGTTTCCTCACCCAGGACGGCCAGGCCCTCGGCCCGTTCGGCGTAATGGGCGGCTATATGCAGCCCCAGGGCCATGTGCAGATGGTGATGAACCTGGTGGACTTCGGCCTCAACCCGCAAGCGGCCTTGGATGCACCGCGCTGGCAATGGCTGGGCGATATGAAGGTCGGCGTCGAACATGGCGCTTCCCGCGACCTGGTCAATGCGCTGGCGCGGCGCGGGCATAAAGTGCAGACCGACAGTGACCTGACTGACTACGGGCGCGGGCAGATCATCCTGCGCGACCCGGTCAGCGGGGTGCTGTGCGGCGGCACCGAGCCAAGGGCGGATTCGCATATTGCGGTATGGTAAGGCGCGTCAGTACACGCTAAGCAACACCCAGCCCGCCAGCGCTACCAGCGCGGTGTTCACGCAGGCCAGGGCGAAGCCGAAGCGCACCAACTGGCCTTCTTCCTCGGCGCTGGTCTTGGCCAGCCCGAGCACCAGCATCACGATCGACAGCGAACCCAGCGCGGCATGCCCGGCCGCGCTGTTTTGCACGGCCGCCAACAGCCCGCGTGACGACTCGGGCAGTAGCGCCACGGCCGGCATGAAGATCGCGTTGCCGCCGACGTTGGAGCCGGTCATGTAGCCCGACAACCCGCCGAGTAACGCCACCAACGGCGCTGCGGCGCTATCCGGCAGCCCAATCAGCACCTGGACAAGGCCGTCGAGAAAGCCGGCCTTGACCATCATCTGCGACATGGCCAGGAAGAATAAAATCGTCAGCAATGGCCGCCGTGCACGTGCGCCGAGCGTGCCGAGCAAGGCCCCGCCGCCCCGCCTGTGCACCCACACCAGCACGAGCAGCAAAGCAATGCCGGGAGACGCCAGCGGTTTCCAGGCGACGTGCTGGCCGCGCACCACCCAGGCGTCTTCCAGGTGGGTGAGGGCATTGAGGCCCTTGAGCAGCACGATGCAAATGATCAGCGCCAGGTAGGGCCAGGCTTTTCGCGGCCAGGCCAGCGCCGTCGCGCCCTGGCGTCGATGCAACGCCAGCAGCAAGGTCGTAGCGGCCACGCTCAATCCCGCGCTCACGCCGGCCACTTCCGGGCCCAGCCAACGGCTCGACGCGTAGAGCACGCCCAGAAACAGCAGGCCCAATCCCACCAAGGCGCGGCTGATACCCACCCCACAACAGTACGACGCCAGGGCCGCCAGCACGATGAAGACCGGCGCACTTGTCAGCGCTGAGGTCGACGCCAGCGCGGCTGCATCCACATGTGCCAGTGACGCGCCGATCACCGTCGCCAGGCCCAGGGTGCCCCACGGCATGATCGCCATGCCGGTCAACGCCACGCGCAGCGCGATGCGGCGTTCGAACAGACTCAGCAACAACGGCACCGTGGCGATCAATGAAACGCCGAACCCAGTCATTGCCTCCAGTAACGGCGCCAGCCCCAGCACGATGAACACCACCAACTCGGCGCGCTTCAAGCCCAATGCCTGTACCCATTCGCTCAGCGCCTGGTTGACCCCCATGCGCTCGATCAGAATCACGAATGCCAGCCCCGGCACAATCACCAACGCGGTGCTGGCGAACAACACCGCCGTGTCCTTGAAGGCCGCCATCGCGGCACTCGGCAGCAACCCCTCGAACAGCCATAACACCGCCACCAGTGCGGCACCGGCAATCGCTGCCTGAACCGGTGGGCGACGCAACACCATCAGCATCGACATCACCAGCAACACCGGTGACAGGTGGATCAACAACGCCATGAGACACTCCCTTTCTGCATGCCAGAGGAGTTGCGATAGTATTGAGGTCCCGGTCGTCATTGGTCTCTGATTCGAGGCTGTTTTCGATAAAATTTCTCACCCTGACGAGCGCGCCCCCCCGATGGCCAAACCTGCTGCTTCCCTGCTGGACCTGGACGGTTTCGACTGGTCGATCCTGGCGCTTGTGCAACGTGACAATGGCTTGCCCCTGCGCGCCCTGGCCGAGAAGGTCAACCTCTCCACCGCCGCCGTGCAACGCCGTATCAAGCGCATGGAGGAGGGCGGAGTGATCAGCGCGAACGTGGCGGTGGTCGATCCGGTCAAGGCCGGCAAACCGATCACCATCCTGGCCGAGGTCTCCGTCGAGCGCACCAGCATCGACGCGCTGACGGCAACCAAAGCCAGTTTCTCCGTGCCCCAGGTGCAGCAGTGCTACTACGTCACCGGCGAGGTGGATTTCGTGCTGGTGCTCAATGTCGCCAGCATGCAGGAGTACCAGGCACTCGCCGCGCGTTTGTTTGCCGAGAACCCCAACGTGAAGTGGTTCAAGACGCTGGTGGCGTTGGATCGGGTCAAGGTGGGATTGGAAGTACCGATCAGTTGAAGTTTTTTTGAAAAAGTTTGGCGGCAGCTGTCCCTTTTTTTCACTTCGCCTGTCATTCCAGGTAAGTGAACATTATCGAGAGCTTCCTCCAATGCCCGCAGTCCGACCCTTGCGCTTGCGCCCGTTGCTGAAACTGAGCCTGATGCTGAGCCTCAGTGCCAGCCCGTTATTCGCCGCCGTCAGCTACGCCGAAGACACCGCCAGCCGCCGCAGCTACCAAGTGCCGGCCGGCAGCCTGAGTGCGGCGCTGACGCGTTTTGCCGGGTTGTCGGGGGTTAACCTGTCGGTGGACCCGGCCCTGGTCAGCGGTCGCAGCAGCAGCGGTTTGTCCGGCGAGTTCGGCGTGGAGGAGGGCTTTGCCCGCTTGCTGCAAGGCTCAGGGCTGCAACTGCAACCCATGGGTGAGCAGGCCTACATGCTGGTACCGGCACCGGATGGCAGCAGCCTGGAACTGGCGCCGACCTCGATTCTCGGCACCACCGGCCTGTACGACGGCGACACCTACGCCGGTGGCCAAGTGGCGCGGCGTGGCTCGCAGGGCCTGCTGGGCACGCGGGATTTCATGGAAACCCCGTTCAGCATGACCACCTACACCCAGGACGCGGTGAAGAACCAGCAAGCGCGCACCCTTGGCGACCTGATCGCCAGCGACCCGTCGGTACGCGCCACCAACCCGGCGGGCGGGCGCTATGAGCAGTTCACCATTCGCGGCTTCAGCCTGTTCAACAGTGATGTGGCTTACAACGGGCTCTATGGCGTGTTGCCGACCTACACCATCGATATGGAAATGGCCGACCGTGTCGACATCTTCAAAGGCCCCACCCAACTGATCAATGGCATCTCGCCGCGCGGCAGCGTGGGCGGCGGGATCAACGTGGTGCCCAAGCGCGCCACCGACAAAGACATCAACTCGTTTACCGGCAACTGGGCCTCTGATAGCCAGGCGGGCGGTGCGGTGGATATAGGGCGGCGCTTTGGCGAAGACAACAAGTTCGGCATCCGCTTCAACGGCGTTAAACAGTCCGGCGACACCGAATGGGACCACCAGAGCGTCGACCGTGAAATGGCCGTACTGGGCCTGGATTTTCGTGGCGAGCGCCTGCGCCTTTCCACCGATATCGGCCACACCGAGCGTGACACCGATGCCCCGCAGGAGCGTGTGCAGGTCGCGGCCGCCGCGCCGGTCCCCAGTGCCAACGATGTGCGCCGCAACTATGCGCAGTCCTGGAGCAAGGCCAGCACCAACGACACCTTCGGCACCGTCAACGCTGAGTACGACCTCAGCGATAACGTGATGCTCTACGGCGGTGTGGGCGCGCGCAAAAGTAACCACGACTTCCTGCGCCATGCGGTGTCGGTGACCAACGCGGCCGGTGATTTCGTGGTGTCGCCACGGGATTTCACCCGCGATGAAAACGTGCGCACCTACACCGCCGGCGTGCGCAACTGGTTCCAGACCGGGTCGGTGAGCCATGAGGTCAACCTGGCCGCCAGCTACTTCTATATGGACTTTGAAAACGGCGGCGCTCGCTATGCGAACGGGCGCAGCAATCTCTATAACCCGGTGCAAACGCTGACGCCCTCCACGGCAACGCGCCAGGATGCGAAGGTCTACACCGAAAACAAATTCAGCGGCGTAGCACTGTCCGACACCCTGGGCTTCTTCGACGACCGCCTGTTGCTGACCCTCGGCGCGCGCTGGCAGCGAGTCAAGGTGGATGACTGGAACAATGGGGTCAAAGGCCTCACCGGCTACGATGAAGAGAAAGTTTCGCCGTCCGGCGGCTTGCTGTTCAAGGCCACCGACAAGCTGTCGTTGTATGCCAACTACATGGAAGGCCTGAGCCAGGGCAAGGTCGCGCCGTCGACGTCGAATAATGACGATGAAATCTTCCCGCCATTTATCAGCCGCCAGGTGGAAGTGGGTGCCAAATACGACGCCGGTGCCTTCGCCGTCACCGCTGCGGTGTTCCGTATCAAGCAGCCTGCCTATGAAACCAATAGCACCACGAACCTGTTCGGCCCCAACGGCAAGCGCCAGAACACCGGGGCGGAGCTGAGTGTGTTCGGCGAACCGCTCAAGGGCGTGCGGCTGCTCGGCGGCGTGATGTACATCGACAGCGAACTGCGGAAAACCACCAACGGCACCTATGACGGCAACCGTGCACCGGCGACGCCCAAGTACAACGTCAACCTGGGTGCCGAGTGGGACGTACCGACCCTGGAAGGGCTGACCCTGACCAGCCGTGGCCTCTACTCCAGCTCGCAGTACCTGGATCAGTCCAACGACAAGGAAATCGACGCCTGGAACCGTATCGACGTAGGCGCGCGCTATGCGTTCAAGGTGGACGACAAACACATCACCCTGCGGGCGAACGTGGAGAACGTCGCCGATAAACGCTACTGGAGTTCGGCCGGCGCCTCGGATGACAGCGAGCCGGGGTTGACCTTGTCGACGCCGCGTACCTACCTGCTCTCGGCCACCGTCGACTTCTAGCATGAGGCTTGCTGCGCGGACTGGCTTCTGTGGTCAAGGTGGTTGCAGGGGTGAGCGGGCTGTTGTGGTGAGCAGGCTTGCTGGGGTGAGCAAGCTTGTTGAGGTGAGCAGGGTTGCTGGGGTGAGCAAGCTTGTTGAGGTGAGCAGGGTTGCTGGGGTGAGCAAGCTTGTTGAGGTGAGCAGGGTTGCTGGGGTGAGCAAGCTGTTGTGGTGAGCGGGCTTGCCCCGCGCTGGGCTGCGCAGCAGCCCCAACAAGAACACCACTTCGTGTCAGGTAGAACGCGGCGCCAGGTTTTGGGGCGGCTTCGCCACCCAGCGCGGGGCAAGCCCGCTCACCACAACAAGCCCGCTCACCACAACAGCCCAGTCACCACAACAAGCCCGTTCACCACGCAGGCCACTCACCCCAACAACCCCGCGTCCACAGGGTAGAGCGGGTATAAATGAGAATGTTTTTTGATCACGCCGCGCTGATATGGAATAGTACCCGCCGTTTTCCCCAGCCTGTCTAGCCGGGGTGTTTTAACGCCGAGGTTCTTGTCATGCGATTGCTGCGCTCCATCCCCACCCTTGCCGCCTGCGTCCTGGCGTTCTCTTCAAGCCTGCTGAGCGCCGCCCCCATCGACCTCAACGACGGCCAGCACGCCGTGCATCTGCCGGACGCACCCAAGCGCGTGGTGGTGTTGGAGTTCTCGTTTCTCGACAGCCTCGCCGCGGTTGACGTGACCCCCGTCGGCGCCGCCGACGATGGCGACGCCAACCGTGTGTTGCCCCGTGTGCGCCAGGCCATCGGCCAGTGGACGTCCGTGGGCCTGCGCTCGCAGCCGAGCATCGAGGAAATCGCGCGTCTCAAGCCGGACCTGATCGTCGCCGACCTCAACCGCCATCAGGCGCTGTACAACGACCTGTCGAGCATTGCACCGACCCTGTTGCTGCCGTCGCGTGGCGAGGATTATGAAGGCAGCCTCAAGTCCGCCGAGCTGATCGGCAAGGCCCTGGGCAAAAGCCCGCAGATGACCGCGCGCATCGCGCAAAACCGTGAAAACCTGAAAAACATCGCCCAACAGATCCCCGCCGGCGCCAGCGTGCTGTTCGGTGTGGCGCGGGAAGACAGCTTCTCCGTACACGGCCCGGACTCCTACGCCGGCAGCGTGCTGCAAGCCATTGGCCTGAAAGTCCCGTCGGTACGTGCCAACGCCGCGCCCACCGAGTTCGTCAGCCTGGAGCAACTGCTTGCCCTCGACCCGGGCTGGTTGCTGGTCGGCCATTACCGTCGCCCGAGCATCGTTGACAGCTGGAGCAAGCAGCCGCTGTGGCAAGTGCTCGGCGCCGTGCGTAACCAGCATGTCGCCGAAGTGGATGGCGACAGCTGGGCGCGCAACCGTGGCGTGCTGGCGTCGGAGCAGATCGCCGAAGACACGTTGGCGATCCTTAAAGGCGGCAAAGCCGTATTGAGCCAATAACCGTGCAACGCAGTTTCGCCGCCATGGGCATCCTGCTGTTGGGCGCCGGGGTGTTCTGGTTTTCGCTGTACAGCTGGTCACCGTTCACGCTGACGGCGACGGATGCGTGGAATGGCCTGGTCCATCAAGGCAGCGTGGGCGGCAATATGGCCTACATCGTCGCCCAATTGCGCGTGCCCCGTGCGGTGTGCGCGGCGTTGGTCGGTGCCTGCCTGGGCTTGGCCGGCGCGTTGATGCAAGGCATTACGCGTAACCGCCTGGCTTCGCCGTCCCTGTTTGGCGTGACGGCGGGGGCGGCGTTGGGGTTGGCGTTGTTTTCCACCGGGTTGGTCGCGCTGCCCTTCGCCGGCGGTGCGTTGTTGATGACTTGCCTGGGCGGCGCGCTGGCCTGGGTCACGGTGTTCAGCCTGGGTGGCGCCTGGTCGCCGACCACCGCCCAGGGGCGTTTGGTATTGGCCGGCGTAGCCGTGGCGGCGCTGTGCGCGGCCTTGACCCGGCTTACGGTGATCCTGGTCGAAGCCCAGGCGCAAAGCGTGCTCAACTGGCTGGCCGGTTCCCTGGCGAATGTCGGCGCCGCGCAAGTGCAATTGCTCTGGCCGTGCACCTTGATCGGCGGCGTGTGGGCCCTCTGGTGTGCGCCGCGCTTGAACCTGATCAACCTCGGCGAAGACGCCGCACGCTCGCTGGGCGTGGGCATCGCCAGCCTGCGCCTGCAGGTGTTTGTCGCCAGTTTGCTGCTGGTGGGCGCGAGCGTCTGCGCGGTAGGGCCGATCGGCTTTGTCGGGCTGATTGCACCGAATATCCTTCGCCAGTTCCTCGGCAATGACTACCGCTGGCTGATCCCGCTGAGCGCGGCATTCGGCGCTGTGATTGTGCTGGGGGCCGACCTGCTCAGCCGCGCCGTGGCGTTTCCGGTGGAGACCCCGGCCGGTGTGGTCACCGCGCTGATCGGCGCACCGTTCTTCCTCTTTCTTGCCAGGCGCGCCCTATGATCCGCCCACGTTCGCGCCTCTGGCTGCTGCTCGGCCTATTGCTGCTGGCGACGTTGGTCAGCCTCAGCGCCGGCACCCAGTGGCTTGCGCCGGGCACCGTGGTGGAGCGCCTGCTGGCCCACGACGCGCTCGACTTCGAAGTGTGGAACCACCGCCTGCCGCGCAGCCTGATCGCGATCCTCGCCGGTGCGGCCTTCGGCCTGGCCGGGGCGATTGTGCAGGGCGTGATCCGCAACCCGCTGGCCTCGCCGGAAATCCTCGGTGTGACCCAGGGCGCCGGTTTGGCGCTGACCGTGGCGATCATCAGTTGGCCGCATTTGCCGATTGCCTGGCTGCCGCTGGTGGCCTGCCTGGGCGGTGCTGGTGGCGCGTTGCTGCTGGCGCTGTACAACACCGGGGTGAGTTTTTCCGGCGTGCGTTTTGCGCTGTCCGGGGTGGCGATTGCGGTGACGTTGTCCAGCGTCACCGAGTTTCTGATCCTGTCCCACCCGCTGGATATCAACACCGCTTTGCTCGCGTTGACCGGTAGCCTGTGGAGCCGCAATTGGCACCACGTGGCGCTGGTGCTGCCGTTCCTGGTGTTGATCCCTGTGGGCCTGTGCCTGGCCAAGCCGCTGAACCTGATTGCGCTGGGCGATGAAGCGGCCCACAGCCTCGGCACCGCACTGAG
Organism: Pseudomonas fluorescens group sp.; assembly: GCF_020093335.1. Lineage (NCBI taxonomy): Bacteria > Pseudomonadati > Pseudomonadota > Gammaproteobacteria > Pseudomonadales > Pseudomonadaceae > Pseudomonas > Pseudomonas fluorescens group sp. Next base: position 149,098 of record NZ_JAIOKW010000011.1, read on the forward strand.
CCGCACACGCTGGCTGGCGATGGCCTGCGCGGTGCTGCTGACCAGCCTGGGCGTGGGCGTGATCGGGCCGATTGGCTTTATCGGCCTGGTCGCACCGCACATGGCGCGGCGCCTGGTAGGCGGGCATCACCAGTACCTGCTGCCGGCGGCGATGCTGATCGGTGCGCTGCTGCTGGTGCTGGCCGACACCCTGGGGCGTACGTTGATCGCGCCCAGCGAAATCCCCGCCGGGGTGCTCACGGCGGTGATTGGCGCGCCGTATTTTCTTTGGTTGCTGGCACGGTTCAAGGGCTGATGACATGAGTATTCTCCACGCGCAACAGCTTGATATCGGCTACGGTGCCACGCGCATCGTGCAAGGGTTGTCCTTCGCGCCGCCCGCCGGGAAGGTCACTGCCTTGATCGGCCCCAATGGCTGCGGCAAATCCACCTTGCTCAAGGCGTTCGCGCGCATCCTTACGCCGACCCAGGGCGAATTGACCCTGGATGGCCAGGCCTACGCCGGCCTGTCCGCCCGCCAATTGGCGCGGCAGATCGCGTTTTTGCCCCAGATATTGCCGGTGCCGGAAGGTGTCAGCGTGCGCCAACTGGTCGCGTATGGTCGCAGCCCGCACAACTCATTGTGGGGGCGCCTGAGCGGCAACGACCAATCCCATGTCACCCAGGCCATGCAACGCCTGGAACTGGATACCCTGGCCGACCGCGCCCTGGCAGATTTGTCCGGCGGCCAGCGCCAACGTGCCTGGCTGGCGATGGTGCTGGCGCAGAACGCGCCGGTGGTGTTGCTCGATGAACCTACCACTTACCTCGACATCAGCCATCAGGTCGAGCTGCTCGACCTGATGGGCGAACTGGCGGCTGAGGGCAAGACCGTGATCACCGTGCTGCACGACATCAACCAGGCGTGCCGTTATGCCGACCACCTGGCGGTGATGCACGGCGGCAAGCTGGTGGCTGACGGTGCGCCGGGGGAGGTGATCAGCGCCGAGTTGATGCGGCGGGTGTTTGAGGTGCAGGTGCAGATCATCAATGAGCCGGTGTCCGGCACGCCGATGTGCGTGGTAGAGAAAAGCACCCGTCATCACGCCTGACGCGATCAAAAGATCTGGGAGGGGGGGGGTGCTGCCGATAGCAGGGGGGCAGTCATTACAGGAGGTGACTGACACTCCGCTATCGGGAGCAAGCCCCCTCCCACATTTGGAGCTCAGTGGGTTTCAGATTTCCATACGGCTTTCTTCACATCAATGGCCTTGGGTAACAACCGGTTCTGGTAGAACAGGTCCGCCGTCGCCTGCTGCGCCTGGATGATCTTGTCGTCAATCGGCAAAATCGGCGAAGGCGGGCGGTTGTCCATATAGCGCGCAACCACGGCGGCGGGCAGGCCCATGAAGTCGGTCAGGACTTTCAAGCTGTCTTCACGCTGGCTGCGCGTGAGCGCTTCGGCGGCGGTGAGTGCTCCGAGAAGGTCGTGGATGAACGCACCGTTGGCCTTCGCATACTCACGCCGCGCGGTATACACCGGCCCGGATAAGCCGAGGCCTTCACCATTGGCCAGCACCTGGCTGGGGCTCTGGCTCAGGGCCAGGGACGAATAGGGTTCCCAGATGGCCCAGGCATCCACGCTGCCTTGTTCGAATGCCGCACGCGCATCGGCCGGCGGCAGGTACACCGGCTGGATGTCCGTGTAGCTCAGGCCGGCTTTGTTCAGGGCGCGCAGGATCAGGTTGTGGGAACTGGAGCCTTTCTGGAAGGCGACCTTCTTGCCCTTGAGGTCCGCCACCGAATGCAGCGGGCTGTCGTTGCGCACCAGGATGGTTTCGGCGCTGGGCTTGGGCGGTTCGGCGCCGATGTAGACCAGGTCGGCCCCGGCAGCCTGGGCGAACAGGGGAGGGATGTCGCCGGTGGCGCCGACATCCAGCGCACCCACATTCAGCGCTTCGAGCATCTGTGGGCCGGCGGGGAATTCGATCCACTTCACTTGCGTCTGCGGGAAGCGCTTTTCCAGCAGGCCATGTTCCTTGGCGAGCACCAGGGCGATAGAGCCTTTCTGGTAGCCGATGCGCAGTGCGGCGGGGTCGGCCGCCAAGGCCGTTTGAGTGACGGCCAGCAGGGCCAGCAACAGGGCCGTAATCTTCATGCGTCGTCCTTTTTAAAGCGGTTTTCGGGGCGCGCCAAACCGAGGTTTTCACGCAAGGTGGAACCGGTGTATTCAGTCCGGAACAGGCCGCGCCGTTGCAGCTCGGGCACCACCCACTGGGCGACATCTTCCAGCCCGCCCGGCAGGTGCGGCACCAGGATATTGAAACCATCGGCCGCGCCATTTTCGAACCAGTTTTGCAGCGCATCGGCAATCTGTGCGGGCGTGCCGATCAGGCTGTAATGCCCGCGCCCACCGGCAATCCGCCGACCCAATTGTGCGAGCGTCAGTTGCTCACGGTTGGCCAAATCACTCAGCAGTTGCTGGCGGCTGCGTTGCCCGCTGTCGGTCAGCGGTAACGCGGGCAAGGGACCGTCCAGCGGGTAGCCCGACAAGTCAAAATTACCCAGCATGCGCCCCAGCAAAGCCACGCCGACTTCCGGCTCAACCAACGCCTGGAACGCCTCGAATTTCGCCTGGGCTTCAGCCTCGGTCTGACCGACCACCACAAACACCCCCGGCATGATTTTCAGCGAATCCCGTTCGCGCCCATACCGGCTCAGACGCGCCTTGAGATCGGCATAAAACGCCTGGGCACTCGCCAACGACGTCTGCGCGGTAAACACCACCTCGGCGGTTTGCGCCGCCAGTTCACGGCCGGTTTCCGACGAACCCGCCTGCACGATCACCGGCTGGCCCTGGGGCGAGCGTGCCACGTTCAGCGGGCCTTTGACGCGGAAGTGTTCGCCGACGTGATCCAGCACGTGCAGCTTCGCCGGGTCGTAGTAGGTGCCGCTGGCCTTGTCCCGCGTGAAGGCATCGTCCTCCCAGCTGTCCCACAACCCCGTCACCACCTGATGAAATTCCCGCGCGCGGCTGTAGCGCTCGGCATGGCCGAGGTGTTCATCGCGGCCAAAATTCTGTGCTTCGGCGGCGGCATCCGAGGTCACCAGGTTCCAGCCGGCGCGCCCGCCGGACAGGTGATCCAGCGAGGCGAACTTGCGTGCGACATGGTAAGGCTCGTTGTAGGTGGTGGTCGCCGTGGCAATCAGGCCGATGTGATCGGTCACTGCGCTGAGCGCCGACAGTAAGGTCAGCGGTTCGAAATGGTCCGAGCGCGCCATCTGGCTGGCGACCTCACCCGTAGGCGCGGCAATGCTGTCGGCCACGAACAGCGCATCGAACTTCGCTGCTTCGGCCACGCGTGCCAGGTGTTTGTACTGGGCGAAATCCAGCCCGGCATCTGCCGGCACGTCCGGGTGGCGCCAGGCGGCGACGTGGTGCCCGGTGGCCATGAGAAAGGCGCCGAGTTTCAGTTGACGGCTCATGCTTAGAAATCCTTGCGCAGTTGCACGCCGAAGTAACGCTCATCGTCACGGGGTACGGCGCGGTAGATATAATTGCCGCCGCTGGCCAGCAGCGGCGAGTAGGACTTGTCCGCGAGGTTCTTGGCCAGGAATGCGACGCGCCAGCCCCTGCTGTAGTCGGCCAGGGCCACGCTGGCGTTCCAGATGCCATAGGCACCTTGTTGGGTGTCGACATTCTGGCTGATGTCGTACTGCACTTCACTCTGCCAGCTGTAGTCGGTGCCCAGTTCGATGTCCAGGCCGTTATCCAGCGGGATCGTGTAGTCGGCGCGCACGTAGCTTTTCCAGTCCGGGCTGAAGGGCAGCGGCTTGCCATTTACGTTGCAGGTCGCGGCGGCACCCGCGGGGCAGGCGAATTCGTCGATGCGCGCACGGGTGTAGGCCAGGGCGCCGGAGAGCTTGAGTTGCTGGGTGGCCTGCAAGGCGTAATCCAGCTCGACGCCTTCGGTGCTGACGCTGCCGGCGTTGATCAAGCGGGTCACCACTTGGCCGGCGACGGTGTCGAAGAAGTTGGCCTGGTAGTTGTCGTAGTCGCTGTGGAACACCGCCAGGTTGGTGGTCAGGCGGTTGTTCCAGGCGGTGGCCTTGATCCCGGCTTCCCAGGTATTGGAGGTCTCCGGCTTGAGCGCGTCGGTGTCACGCGGCTGCATGTTGAAGAACACGTTGTAGGCCGGGCCTTTGTAGCCGCGCGAGTAGGTGAGGTAGCTGGTGACGCTGTCAGTCAGGTCGTACTGCACGCCGAGGCGGCCGGACCAGCCGTCTTCGTCCACCGAGCCGGAACTGGAGGTGGCCGGTTGAATCCCGCTGACCGTCGTGGCCGAGGTGGAGGCGCGGCGGTGAGCGTATTTCAGGTCATCGTGGGTGTAACGCAGGCCGGCGATACCCCGAAAACGCGAGGTGAAGTTCAGTGTGGTTTCGCCGAAGACCGCGTAGCTGTCGTTGGTGGTGCTGTAGTCGGCGATGCCACGGTCGGTGCGTGTCGTGGTGGTCAGTGTGCGCTGGTAGGTTTCTTCGTCCTTGCCGTGCATGTAGAACAGGCCGCCGACGTACTCCAGGAATTCGCCCTTGGGCGAGGCCAGGCGCAGTTCCTGGGAGTACTGGTTGAAGTCCAGTTCGCCCTTGTCGGCGGTGCCAGGGAAGGCAGCGCTCACGGTACCGAGGCGGTCGCCGTCCTGGTATTGGGTGTTGTCCCAGCCGCGCCAGGCGGTGATCGAGGTCAGGGTGTAGTCGCCGAGGTTCCAGTCCAGCTGGGCGGATACACCCTTGTTGCTGTCTTCCACATGGCTGCGGGTATCGGTGTTGATGTCGCGGTTGTCGCTGGATGCCCGCACCGGGCTCAGGGCGTTGCTGAACGCCGGGCTCAGGGACTTGCTGACCACGCCATTCGGCGCGTCGTCGTGGGACTGCATGTAGTCGGCGATCAGGGTCAGCTTCATGTCATCGTTGGGGGTGAACTCCAGCTTGCCGCGAATGCCTTTGTGGTTGTAGCCGTTGACCTCCTGGCCGTTGTGCGGGTTGTCCACGTTGCCGTCGTAGCTGCCAAACAACGTACTGATCGAGCCCTTGAGCACGTCAGGTACCAGGCTGCCGCCGATGCCGAAGCGGGTGCGGCTTTCATTGCCGCTGTAGTACGACTGATCGATATAGCCGTGGGTCTCGGCGGTGGGCGCCTTGCTGGTGATATTCAGCACACCGGCCGAGGCGTTCTTGCCGAACAACGTGCCTTGCGGGCCGCGCAGCACTTCGATGCGCTCCAGGTCCAGCAGGTCGAGGGTGGCCTGGCCGGGGCGGGCGTAGACCACGCCGTCGATCACCGTGGCCACCGTCGGCTCGACGCCGGGGGAAGTGGAAATGGTGCCCACGCCGCGCACGAAGAGCGAGGTGTCCTTGTTCGACGCGCCGGTGCGGAAGTTCAGCGACGGCACCTGCTGGGCGATGCTCGCCACGCCGTTGCGGTTGTCCCGCTCCAGTTGTTCGCCGTCGAGCACGGACACCGCTACCGGGACTTTCTGCAGGGATTCTTCGCGGCGGGTGGCGGTGACGGTTACCGATTTGAGCGTGGGTTCCTGCTCGTCAGCGGCAAAGGCGCCGGGCACGGGGAGGGCGGTCAGACCCGCGAGCAGTAACAAATGAGTGTGTTTTGTGACGTTGTGCATGCTGTGTTTGCTCGAAAAGAATGCCCGGGTCCGCTGCGGTTCTTGCGACCGTCAGCGCCTGTGAAAACTGTCGTGGGCATTCGCTTGAGCGAGTAGCAGACAGCGCGCTTTGTTAGCGCTAACATCGGCATTATTGGTAGCTCGGGTTTAGAGCGTCAAAGACTTAAAAATTATTCCTATATTCTTTTTGGTTGTTAGCAGGATTGTCCCGTGAGCGAAGATAAACCGCGCAAGCGCCGTGGCGCCGGGCGCGTCACCTTGAACACCGTGGCCCGCCAGGCCGGGGTGTCGGCGATCACCGTGTCGCGCTATTTCAACCAGCCGGAGCACGTCTCGTCCGAGCGTCGCGAGCGCATTGCCCAGGTGGTCGCCGAGCTGGGGTATGTGCCCAACCTGGTGGCCGGCGGCTTGGCCTCGGCGCGCGGGCGGATCGTGGCGATGGTGATCCCGAACATCTCGGGGCCGATCTTTGCCAATACTATCCAGGGGTTCAGCGACACCCTCAGTCGCCATGGCTATCAATTGCTGCTGGCGTCCAGTTACTTCAGCGCCGAACAGGAAGAAAGCGCGGTGCGCGCGTTCCTCGGCTGGTCGCCGGCAGCGCTGGTGCTGACCAGCCGCTTCCACAGCGCAGGCACTGAAAAGATGATCGCGGACGTGGATATCCCGGTGGTCGAAACCTGGGACTACGTGCCCGAACGCGCGCCGCTGCAGATCGGTTTTTCCCACTACGACGTCGGTGTCAGTGCCGCGCACTACCTGCACGGCAAGGGCTACCGACGCATTGCCTTCGTGCAGAACAGCGCGGCGGGCGACTTCAGTGCACTGGAGCGGCGTGACGGCTTCGCCGCGACCCTGACCGAACTGGGTGTACAACCCTGGGTCTTCGCCCCGGACGCCGACCGCGCCCCGTTCGAAGCAGGCAAGCAAGCGATGGAAACCCTGATGAGCCACGCCAACCCGCCCGATGCGATCTTCTTCGCCAATGACAACCTGGCCGCCGGTGGTTTGCTGGCCAGCCAGCGCGCCGGGTTGAAGATCCCGCAGGACTGCGCCGTGCTCGGGTTTGGTGATTATCCATTTGCCGAAATGCTGCTGCCGAGCCTCAGCACTATCAAGCCGCCTGCGCTGGAGATGGGTGTGCTGGCCGCGACGCGGGTGCTGGAAAGCCTGGGCGTGCTGGCGGTGAATGATGAGGTACAGCGCTTGAACTTGCTGGAGTGCCGCTTGATCGAACGGGAAAGCGCCTGAGCTTTATTTGCGGCTCGGGGGCAATTTGGATACGGTGAAAGCCTGCCCACAAGGATGTTCCTATGACCGAACCCGTCCCCAAGACCCGTCGCGCCCCAAAAGGTGAAAAGCGCCGTGAAGAGCTGCTGGACGCAGCCTTGCAGGTGTTTTCCCTGGAGGGCTACAGCGGCGCCTCGGTGGCAAAAGTGGCGGCCATCGTCGGTATTTCCGTTGCCGGTGTGCTGCACCACTTCCCCAGCAAAATTTCATTATTGATGGGCGTGCTGCAACGCCGCGACGAGGTCAATCAACGGATTGCCGATGAAGTGCGCGCTGAAAAAACCCTGACCGGGTTGCTTGGCAGCCTGCGTGCGATCAACCGTTCGAACGCGACCGCGCCAGGTGTGGTGCGGGCGTTTACCATCTTGAATGCCGAAAGTCTGCTCGACACCCAACCGGCCTGGGCGTGGTTCCAGGAACGTTACGCGGGCATCCAGCGGCGCTTGCAGGGGCAGTTTGCCGACCTGGTGGCGGCGGGGGAGGTGCGCAGCGATGTGGACATCGCCGGGCTGGTGGAAGAAATCCTGGCCATGATGGATGGCCTGCAGATCCAGTGGTTGCGCTTTCCCGCGCAAGTGGACCTGGTGGCGCGGTTCGACAGCTACATCGCGCGGGTCGAAGCGGCCATCAGAATCCAAAAATAACGCGGCCCAAAATGTGGGAGGGAGCCAGTCGAATCGTCGCACCGCCCCTCCCACACTAGACTGAGTCGGGATCAGTTGCCGGCAGCACTGCCCTGGCTGCTGTCATCGCTCATGTCATAGCCATCACCGTCGCTGGTGCCGCTATCCCCTTCATTTTGATGCAGCACGCCGCCAGTCTTCACCGTCGATTCACGCAGCGTCGAGTTGAGCGCCGAGCGCGGCAGCGGGTTGCTGGTGGTGGTCGACAGTTCCTGGCGGAACGGGTTGACCAGCTTGGCGTTCAGGCGAATATCCTGGGACGACGCGCCCACCGACAGGTTGAAGCTGTCCGCATCCACCACCCACTGCTTGCTCGCCACGTCGTAGTAGGCCAGCGAGCGATCGTTGAGTTCGATGGTCACGCGCTTGCTTTCGCCCGGTTTCAGGAACACCTTCTTGTAGCCCTTGAGTTCCTTGATGGCGCGCTCGACTTTCGGGTTGTTCTGGCCCACGTACAACTCGGCCACTTCGGCGCCCGCGACCTTGCCGGTGTTGGACAGGTCGAACGACACCTTGATCGGCGCACCCGCCACCGCCACCCCAGGGGTCACGCTGATGTTGCTGTAGCCGAAGGTGGTGTACGACAAGCCATAACCGAACGGATAGAGCGGCTTGATGCCTTTCTTCTCGTAGCCGCGATAGCCCAGGAACAGGTCGTCCTTGTAGCTCATCTCGGCCAGGGTTTCCTGGTTGTCGAATTTCGGGAAGGTCGCGTAGATCGGGTTGTCTTCGATGTTGCGTTCGATACTGATCGGCAGCTTGGCCGACGGGTTGACCTTGCCCAGCAGGATCTCCGCCAGGGCCTGGCCGCCGTTTTGCCCAGGGTAGAACGCATGCAGCGCGGCCGGTACCTGGTCGATCCAGTCGCTCATCTTCAGCCCGGTACCGCCGTGCAGCGTGACCACGGTGTTCGGGTTGACCTTGGCGATGCTCTGGATCAGCAGGTTCTGGTATTCCGGCAGGTCGAAGCTGTGGTCGAAGCCTTCGCCTTCGTATTCATTGCTGTTACCGGCTGCCACCAGGACCGCGTCGTACTGCGCCAGGTCTTGCGGTGCCACCAGCGAAGCCCAGCTCATCTGCACGCCGACCAGGCCGCCCATGGTCGAGAGGTAGCCGTTACGACGCGAGTATTCCAGCTTGATATCGACGGGTTTGCCGGCTTCCAGGTTGACCTTGGCAAACACCGGGATGGTCGGCGGAATGCTGTTGTTCGGCAGCGGTTTGCCGTCGCCGTTGTCGAGGACTTTCTTACCGTTGACGTAGAGGCGCACGGCGCCGTCGGCGCGGATCTTGAACACCTGCTCGCCGCTGACGGTCGGGGTGATCTGGCCGCTGTAGCGGATCGAGGTGGCGGCGGTATCGCCGTTCACCGGCAGGGTATCGGTGGACCAGTCGAGGTCGACATGTGTGTCGGTACGGCTGGCCGCCGGGTCACCGGACCAGTTGGTGTTGCTGAAGAACTCGGTCTTCAAGCCTTTGGCGCTGTTGCCATTGCTGTCGGCATGGGTCCAGGTCGAAGTGGCCGGGTCCAGGGACAGCCCGTCGATAAACTCAACCTTGGCGCCCGGCGCCAGTTGCTGCAGACCGCTCAGCTCACTGATGTAGTTGGCGGCCATCACGTTGGCGCTACCGAAACCGGTAGGCGGCGCGTACTTGGCCAGGGTGCCGACCACGGCGATGCGCTTGACCTTCTTCGCGTCCAGCGGCAGCAGGCTGTTCTGGTTCTTCAGCAGCACGATGCCTTCACGGGCGGCGTTCAGGGCCACACGGTTGCTGGTGGCGCTGTTCATGTTGTGGCTGGTCAACGGCGCCTTGCTGTCGAATTTGTACAGGTAGATCTGCTTGAGGATGCGCCGCACCTTGTCATCGATGGTCGCGCTGCTCAGCTCGCCGCTGTCCAGGTAAGGCTTGAGGATGGTGCTGTTCATCTGGTAGCCCATCATGTCCAGGTCGGTACCGGCCTGCGCCGCCGGCAACCCGTTGACCACCGCGTTGTAGTCGCTCTGCACGAAGCCTGGGTAGCCCCATTCGGTCTTGAGGATGTCGCGCATCAGGTGTTTGTTCTGGCAGGCGAACTCGCCGTTCACCTTCTGGAACGCGCACATCATCATCGCGACTTTGCTGTTCTTCGACGCGGACTCGAACGGCGGCAGGGTCATCTCGCGCAGGACGCGTTCGCTGATGATTTCATCGAGGTGGAAGCGGTTGCTTTCCTGGTCGTTGGCGGCGAAATGCTTGGCGTTGGCCCACACACCGCGCGATTGAATGCCGTTGATCACCGCCGGCCCGAGGCTGGCGCCGAGGAACGGGTCTTCGCCGGACAAATACTCGAACGCACGGCCGCTGTACGGCATGCGGTACAGGTTCACGCCTGGCCCGGTGACGAACTGATAACCACCGCTGGCGGTGTCATAGCCCAGGGCACGGCCGAGGTCGATGGCGCGGCGCGGGTTCCAACTGGCGGCCAGGTTCGGCCCGGACGGGTACACCACGCCCTGCGCGTTGCCCTCGCTGGTGTAACGCACACCCACGCCGCCATCGGCGCCGTGAATCTGCGGGATGCCGTACTGAGTCAGTGGCTTGACGTCCCAGCCACCGGTGCCGCCGATGTAGGCGAGTTTTTCTTCCATGGTCATCTTCGCCAGGGTCTTATCCGCGGCCTTTTCTGCACGGCTTACCCGGCCTTCATCCAGGGCCGGGCTCGTGGCCGCGTGCACCTGGGACACGGCCAGTGCCAGCAGGGCGAATGCCGACTGCGCACCGATCATTTTGCGTTTATTCATGGGTCTCTCCGACAACTGTTCAGTAAACATGGCGCGCCGAGAAGTGCGTGTTGCAATGCACGCTCGTCACTTTTTTCTGGGCAATAGTTGCCCGTGAGCGCAATTTTTAACCGATGGCTAATTGCAACTATTTGGCGAAATTCGCAGTTTTATAAGTGTAATAATTATATGAGTTGTTATTGTAAGTAGTGTCTAAGCGATATCACGAGATGGCATTTTGAACCGCGAAAACGGCATAATTAAGGCAATTCTTGCGGTTATAAGTCAAACGAAAGCTAATTTTTGCGTGAAATAAGAAATAATTTCTTACGTTCAGGAACTAAGGCTAAACCTACCAGTCGATTGGTTTAAGAAAAATCATCGTGCATGGCGAACTAGTGGCATTGCTCGGTAGTTCTAAAGTGCCATGTTTACACAAGCTGTCATACACAACGCTTTGGTGTAGGGTCTTGATTGAGTTCAAGGCGCCACTTGGGCTATCTGCTGTTTTTGATCTGGAGAAAGTTGATGAAGATTTCCCTTTTGGGTGCTGGTTTTGCGCTGGCCGTTGCATTGAGCGGCGCCGCCATGGCCGCCGAATCCACCGACGCTGATGCGAAGTCCGGTGCGGCAGATTCCACGGTGTTGACTCAAACCCACGACGCCAAAGCCGCCAAAAAGCAAAAGGCGCAAACCACCAAGGGTGGTCGGCCGCTGAACAGCAGCCAGGCCGCGCCGAAAACCTCGAACTGACGGGGAAACGCGGTCCCCTGTGGGAGGGGGCTTGCCCCCGATAGCGGTGTATCAGCCGGCGCATGCGGCAGCTGGTCCACCGCTATCGGGGGCAAGCCCCCTCCCACAAGGGTTTCCCATAGCCCTTTAGAACATCGCCCCTCAGATTTTTACCCATGCCCAGCGCCTCAACGCCCCTCGATGCCTGCCAACTGCACATCCCGCACACCGAACAGGTCTGCGCGTGGCTGATGCAGCACGCTGGCTTGAAAACCGTTGACCTGGAGCGCGCCCGACGCCTGTCCCAAGAGTCGGATGACCCCGAATTGCTCGGCCTGCTGACCCGCCTGGGACTTGTCTCCGAAGTGGAACTGGCCCGCGCCTGGGCCGACCTGCTCGGCGCGCCGCTGCTGCTGGCCGATGCCGCGCCACCCTTGCTGGACCCCTTGCCCTCACTGACCGAGCGCTTCATGCGTCACTACCAAGTGGTGCCCGTGGGCTGGAGCCAGGGCGGCCTGCGCGTGCTGGCCGCCAACCCATCGCTGGTGTACCCGTTCCAGGCCCTGGCCTATGCCTGCGGCGTGCCGGTGTGGCTGGCCGTGGGCCCGCGCAATGAAGTCGAAACCCTGATCGAGCGCTACTACGGCCAGGGCCGTTCGGCCATGGGCACGCTGATCGAAAACCTCGACGAGCAGGGCGGTGCGCTGGAAGACATCGAACACCTCAAGGACATGGCCTCCGAAGCGCCAGTGATTCGCCTGGTCAACCTGATCCTGCAGCGTGCGGTGGAACATCGCGCCTCGGACATTCATATCGAACCGTTCGAAAACCAGCTCAAGGTGCGCTACCGCATCGACGGCGTGCTGCACGAGGCCGAAGCGCCGCCGTCCAGTTCGTCGGCGGCGGTGATTTCGCGGGTGAAGATCATGGCGCGCCTGGACATCGCCGAGCGGCGCCTGCCCCAGGACGGGCGCATCATGCTGCGCATCCAGGGCAAGGAGCTGGACTTGCGGGTGTCCACGGTGCCCACCAGTTTTGGCGAGTCGGTGGTCATGCGTTTGCTCGACCGCCAGACCGTGCAGTTCGATTTCCAGAGCCTGGGGTTCGACGGCCAGCGCCTGGAAACTTTCCTGGAAGTGCTTGAACGGCCCCACGGCATCCTGCTCGTCACCGGGCCCACCGGCTCGGGCAAGACCACCACGCTCTACACTGCGCTGTCGCGGCTCAACACCGCTGAGCGCAAGATCATCACCGTCGAAGACCCGGTGGAATACCAGCTCGAAGGCATCAACCAGATCCAGGTCAAGCCGGCCATCGGCCTGGACTTTGCCGGCGCGCTGCGCTCCATCGTGCGCCAGGACCCGGACGTGATCATGATCGGTGAAATCCGCGACCTGGAAACCTGCCGTATCGCCATCCAGTCTTCCCTCACCGGCCACCTGGTGCTCTCGACCCTGCACACCAACAGCGCGGCGGCGAGTATCACCCGTCTGCTGGACATGGGCGTGGAAAGCTACCTGATCGCCTCGACCGTCAATGGCATCCTCGCCCAACGCCTGGTGCGGCGCCTCGACCCGGCCACCCGCGAAGCCTTCGAAGCCCCCGCTGAGTTGATCGCCGAACATGGCCTGGATCGGTTTACCGAGCAGCGCCCGATCCTGCTTTATCGCCCGCGCGCCGATGCGCCGGGCGGTGGCTACCACGGCCGCAGCGCGATCACCGAACTGCTGGTGATGAACGACGAACTGCGCAGCCTGCTAATGCGCCAGGCCGACGCCGCCACCCTCGAACAGGCCGCCCGCCGAGGTGGCCTGCGCACCTTGCATGAAGAGGGCCTGCGCCAGGCCGTGGCGGGTGTTACCTCCCTTGAAGAAGTGCTGCGCGTCACCCGTGGAGAGGGCGCGTGAGCCTGTTCAAATACCGCGCCCTCGACAGCCAGGGCCAAGCGCAAAACGGCACCCTGGAAGCCAAGGACCAGGACGCTGCCGTCGCCGCGCTGCACAAACGCGGTTTGCTGCTGTTGCAGATCGAGGTGGCGGGCGCCCAGGGGCTGCGCAAGGCCTTCGGCCGTGGCCAACTGAACGGCGCGGCGCTGGTCAGTTTCACCCAGCAACTGGCCACGCTATTGGGCGCCGGCCAACCGCTGGAACGCTCCCTGGGCATCCTGCTCAAGCAGCCCGGCCAGCCGCAGACCCGCGCGTTGATCGAGCGCATCCGCGAACAGGTCAAGGCCGGCCAGCCGTTATCCAAGGCGCTGGAGGAGGAGGGCGACCAGTTCTCCCCGCTGTACTTGAGCATGGTCCGCGCCGGCGAGGCGGGCGGTGCCCTGGAAGACACGCTGCGCCAGCTCAGCGATTACCTGGAGCGCAGCCAGTTGCTCCGCGGTGAAGTGATCAATGCGCTGATCTACCCCGCGTTCCTGGTGGTGGGCGTGCTCGGTTCGCTCGCGCTGTTGCTGGCCTACGTGGTGCCGCAGTTCGTGCCGATCTTCAAGGACCTGGGCGTGCCAATTCCGCTGATCACCGAAGTGATTCTGGGCCTTGGCCAATTCCTCGGTGCCTACGGCCTGGCGGTGTTGGCCGGGTTGATTGTCGGCGCATGGACCGTGGTCGCACGCCTGCGTGATCCCCAGCGCCGTGAGCGCTATGACCGCCGCGTATTGGGGATCCGCATTCTTGGGCCGCTGCTGCAGCGGGTCGAAGCCGCACGCCTGGCGCGCACCCTTGGCACCTTGCTCAGCAACGGTGTGGCGCTGCTGCAAGCGCTGGTGATCGCCCGGCAGGTGTGCACCAACCGCGCGCTGCAGGCGCAAGTCGCCCAGGCCGCCGAATCCGTCAAAGGCGGCGGCACGTTGGCCAGCGCCTTCGGCAGCGAACCCTTGCTGCCGGACCTGGCGTTGCAAATGATTGAAGTCGGCGAACAGGCCGGCGAACTCGACAGCATGCTGCTCAAGGTCGCCGACGTGTTCGACGTCGAGGCCAAACGCGGCATCGACCGCCTGCTCGCCGCGCTGGTGCCGTCCCTGACCGTGGTCATGGCGGTGCTGGTGGCGGTGATCATGCTGGCGATCATGCTGCCGCTGATGAGCCTGACCAGCAATATATGAACCCTTAAGGAAACAAGCTGATGCGTCCTACTCGATTCAAGCCTGCCCGCCGCCAGGGCGGTTTTACCCTGCTGGAAATGCTCGCCGTGATCGTGCTGCTGGGCATCGTCGCGACCATCGTGGTACGCCAGGTCGGCGGCAATGTGGACAAGGGCAAGTACGGTGCGGGCAAAGCGCAACTGGCGAGCCTGAGCATGAAGATCGAAAGCTATGGCCTGGACGTCGGCTCGCCGCCCAAGACCCTGCAGCAACTGGTCGAAAAGCCCGGCAACAGCGCCGGCTGGGCCGGGCCGTACGCCAAGCCCTCAGACCTCAAGGACCCGTTCGGCCATGCCTTCGGCTACCGCTTCCCCGGTGAGCACGGTGCGTTCGACCTGATCTTCTACGGTCAGGACGGCCAACCCGGCGGCGAAGGCTACAGCGCCGACCTGGGCAACTGGGAATAACCCGCGACCATGCCCAACCTCCAACGCGGCTTTACCCTGCTGGAAATGCTGGTGGTGATCGTCTTGATCAGCATCGCGGCCGGGTTGGTGGGGTTTGGCCTGCAACAAGGCCTGCGTGCCGCAAAAGAGCGCCAGGCTGTCGGGCAGATAGTCGAGGCGCTGCGCAGCACGCGGGCGCGGGCGATTGTCAGCGGCACCGCCCAAAGCACCGTGTTCGACTTGCGTCAGCAAAGCTTCCAGGCTCCGGGCCGCCCGTTGAAACACTGGCCGGCCGACCTGCACGTGACCCTGCACACCGCAGAACAGGCCGGCTCGGCGGTGGCGTTCTACGCCGATGGCAGCTCCACCGGTGGCAACCTGCTGCTGGCGAATGGCAGCCGGCGTTGGCGCATCGACATCGGCTGGCTCACCGGCAGTGTGCAGTCCAAGGCGCTGCCATGAAGCATCAAGGCGGTTTCACCCTGCTGGAAATGCTTGCGGCGCTGGTGCTTATGGCGATCTGCAGCAGCGTGTTGCTGGTCGCGTTCGGCCAGAGCGCGCGCTCGTTGTTGCAAGTCGCCCATAGCGACCGGCTCACCCATGCCGCCGTCAGCGTGATGGACCAGGAAGGCGCGGGGCCCTTGGCCAACGGCGTGCGCCAGGGCGAACTGGACGGCATCGACTGGCAGCTGCGCATCGCCCAGCAGCCCACCCGTATCGGTCAGCCGCAGCTGTTTCGCCTTGATCTCAGCGTCAGCGAAGGCCCGCGCCAGGCGCACTTCAGCACGTTGAAACTGCGCGCTGCCGGGGCCGGATTGTGAAGCGGCATCAGCAGGGCTTTACCTTGCTCGAGGTGATGATCGTGCTGAGTCTGCTCGGCGTGCTGCTGACCTTGGTCGGTGGCGCGTTGCTGGGGGCCAATCGGGCGGTGCTCAAGGCCCAGCGCTATACGGTCAGCCTGGATGAAATGCGCGCCGCGCAGCAGTTTTTGCGCACCGCGATCAGCGAGGCGCTGCCTCTGGATGTGACCGAGGACGACAGCCAGGTCGACGGCTTTTTCGCCGGCAGCCCGCAGCGCATGCAGTTTGTCGCGACCTTGCCCGGCGTGCTCGGTGGCGGGATTCAGCGCTTCACGCTGCAGTTGGTGGGGCCGGAATCGCAGCGCGAACTGCAAGTCGCGTTCGCACGGTTTGAGTCCCAGGCGCAAGTGAGCGTGCCGGCGTCGCGCAGTGAGCCGCAGGTGTTGTTGAAAGACGTTGAGGATGTGCAATTCAGCTATCGCGGCCTGTCGCCCAAAGGCCAACCCACCGGCTGGATCAGCGAATGGCCGTGGACCAAGCGCCTGCCTTACGCGGTGCGGATCGACGCGCGAGTGAATGGGCCGGTGCCCTGGGTGACCCAGGTGGTTGCCCTGCGCCTGAACTTGTCGGGCGGGGCGCCCGAATGATCAAGCATCAACGTGGCGTTGCCCTGTTGCTGGTGCTGTGGGTGCTGGCTTTGCTCAGCCTGTTGCTGGGCGGTCTGGCCGGTTGGGTGCAACTGGAAACGCGCCAGGCCGCCTGGCACCGCCAGCACACCCAGGCGGTGCTGGCTGCCGAGGCGGGCGTGGCGCTCGCGATGCAAGGTCTGCTCGACCCCTTGCAGCACAAGCAATGGATAGCCGACGGGCGTGAAATTTCGCGGGTATTTGATGACGCGCAACTGCACGTCAGCCTGCGCAGCGAGCGCGGCAAGTTGTATTTGAACAGCGCCGAGGTCGGCGATTTCGCCCGCCTGGCCTTGGCTTGCGGTGCGACTCAACGCCAGGCCAACCAGCTCGCCAAAGCCCTGGAGGTGCGCCGTAACCAGGGCCTGGCGCCGTTTCGAGTAGTGGAAGAAGTGCGTCAACTGCCGGGCATGACCCAGGCGCTGTACAGCGAATTGGTGCCCGAGATCAGCCTGTGGAGCGGCCTGGACCGACCCGATCCGGCCTTCGCCAGTGCGTTGATGCGCCGCGCGCTGAACCTGCCGCACCAGAGCGCGGTGGGGGCCGATGCCGGCGAAGTGCTGGTGGTCAGCAGCCGTGCAAAACGTCCCGGCGGTTACCACGCCCAGGTGCAAGCCACCGTGTTATTGAGCCCCGCGCAAGGCAGCGCACAACCTTATCGAGTCCTACGTTGGCAAGAATGAATAAGTACCTGGAGCCCGTCATGCAACGCTGGCGCGGCAGCCTGCTGCAACTGGGCTGGCGCCTGTGGCTCAAGGAGTTGCGCGGCTGCCTGCCGGCCTGGCTGTCGTTCGCCGATATCCCCGAGCATGTCTATGCCTGGCCGCTGACCGTGCCGGTCGAACAGCACCCCGGCGAAGCGCGCCACGTGCTGGTGCTACCGCCTGAAACGGTGCTGGTGCAAACCCTGCAATTGCCCCCGGCCGCGGCGCGTAACCTGTCGACGGTCGTCGGCTATGAACTGGACCGCTTCACGCCGTTCGACGCTGCCCAACTGTACTTTGTCGCGCGTCAGGAACGCCGTACGCCGACGCACTTGCACGTCACGCTGGTGGCGATCCTGCGTGAGCGCCTCGACCAGATCCTCAATGACTGCGCCGCCCTCGGCTTGCAGCCCCATGCCGTGGATGTGGCGGATGCGACGGGCGCGCCAATGGGCATCGACTTGCTGCCGGCACCGTTGCGCCCCCGCCAGCGCCCCCAGGGCAAGGGCCTGCAACGCAGCTTGCCATGGCTGTGCGGCGCCTTGCTGATTGCCGCGATGCTGCTGTGGCTCAATGACCGTCAGCGCGTGCTCGATGCCATGCAGCAGAGCGTGCGCGAACAGAAAGCCCAGGTCGCCGAGGTCCAGGCCCTGCGCCAGCAACTGCTCAATACCCGTGGCGCCGCCCAGTACCTGATCCGCCGCAAGGCCGCGCAACCGCCGTTGGCGGCGCTGCTCAACGAGCTGACCGCCTGCCTGCCGTCCGACACCTGGCTCGACCAATTGGAAGTCAACGACGGCGCCGACGTGTCCTTCTCCGGGCAAAGCGCCAAGGCCAGCGCGCTGATCACTCGGATCAAGGGCTGCCACAGCCTGGAAAATGCCCAGTTCGAAGGGGTGATCCAACCCGATGCGCAAACCGGCAAGGATCAGTTTTCCTTGCGCGCCCACCTGCACCAGGAGGCCGCCGATGCGCCGACCACTGACACCCCGTGAACGCCGTGGTGCGGCGTTGATCGTCCTGGCCCTGGTGCTTGGCTCCGGTTACTGGCTGTTGATCGACAGCTGGTTCGCCGGCCCCTTGCGCAGCATGGGCGAGCAGGCCGAACAGTTACGTGAACAGCAGCAACGCTACGCCGGCCTGTTGCGCCAAGGCGATAGCCTGCGCCAACAGCTGGAGCAGGCGCGCCAGGACCCGGCCAGCAGCACCAGCTTATTGCCCGGCGACGACCCCAGCGCCGTGGCAGCCGACCTGATGCAACGCATCGCCGACCTGATCAACAGCCGCGCCAGCCTGGGCGGCGGTTGCAGTCTGACGCAGCGCATGCCCATCACCCCGGAGCAGGACGATGCCGAGCCCTATCGCCAAGTCAAAGTCAGCCTGACCCTCAATTGCGCCATCGAACCCCTGACCGCGATCCTGCATGAACTGGAGTACCAGCGGCCGTTTCTGTTTGTCGATGAGATGAGCATCCGCCGCCCGCCGAACGCACCGGCCAGCGGTGGTGCCGGGCAACTGGTGGTGCACCTGTTGGTGCGCGGCTACCTGCAACCGGCCACGGCCCGGCAGGTGCAGCGATGATCAATGCATTGCGTCCCCTGGAATGGCTGCTGCTCAGTGTGGCC
This sequence comes from Pseudomonas fluorescens group sp., assembly GCF_020093335.1. NCBI lineage: Bacteria > Pseudomonadati > Pseudomonadota > Gammaproteobacteria > Pseudomonadales > Pseudomonadaceae > Pseudomonas > Pseudomonas fluorescens group sp. The sequence goes on from NZ_JAIOKW010000011.1 coordinate 167,571, forward strand.
GGGCTGTTGGGCCTGCTGATGGTCGGCATCCTCAGCAGCATCGGCGATGCGCCGCAATGGCTGCCGGCGCCCGAACCCGATGCGCGCGCCACTGCGGCCGCCAAGGCACTGGTGGCGCCGAACGCGACCCTGGAAAGCCTGGCCGGCACCTGGCAAGCGCCGCTGTTCAGTCCCGACCGCAGCCCCGACCGCGCGGTGGGCCAGGCGGCAGTTTCCAGCCTGTCGAGCCTGACGCTGACCGGCATCGTGCTGGATGGCGACCTGCGCGTGGCCCTGCTCAAACGCGCCGACGGCCCGCCGCTCAAAGTCCGCCAGGGCCAGACCCTGCCCAACGGCTGGCGCCTGGAACACCTCACACCCCGCGATGCCCGCTTTGCGCTGGACGGCCGCACACAAACCCTGAGCCTGCGCGCCTTGCGTTTGCCGCCGCCGTCCACCACACCCCCGATTACCCTTCCTCACGAGTCCACCCCTTGATCGATACATTCCCTGGCGCCTTGCGCACCACCGTGTTGTGCCTCGCTACCGCCGTTTCCCTCGGTGGCTGCGGGACATTCCCTGAGCATCTCGACCCGGACGAGGCCCTGTTGCATGAGGCGATGCAGGGCACCGGTTCGCAACGTCCGCCCGTGGACCCGGCCAGCGAACAGGCGCCGGTCGACAGCGGCCAACCCCAGGCCAAGACGCCGCCGCAACGCCAATTGATTCGCGGCAACCAACAGTTCGTGCGTGCGCCATCCGCGGCGCCGGCGGGGAAGGAGGAGGGCGCTGGCGACATCGTGTTCAACTTCGCCGACCAGCCGATCGAAGCGGTGATCAACAGCGTGATGGGCGACCTGCTTCACGAGAACTACAGCATCGCCCAGGGCGTGAAGGGCAACGTGAGCTTTTCCACCTCTAAACCGGTGAACAAGCAGCAGGCCCTGTCGATTCTGGAGACCCTGTTGTCGTGGACCGACAACGCGATGATCAAGCAGGGCAACCGTTATGTCATCCTGCCGGCCAACCAGGCGGTAGCGGGCAAGCTGGTGCCGGAGATGCGCGTGTCGCAGCCCTCCAGCGGTTTGTCGGCGCGCCTGTTTCCGCTGCGCTATATCTCGGCCACCGAGATGCAGAAGCTGCTCAAGCCGTTCGCCCGCGAAAACGCCTTCCTGCTGGTGGACCCGGCGCGTAATGTGCTGAGCCTGGCCGGCACCCCCGAGGAACTGGCCAACTACCAGGACACCATCGACACCTTCGATGTGGACTGGCTCAAAGGCATGTCGGTGGGTGTGTTCGGCCTGCAGCGCGCCTCGGTGGCCGAGCTGATGCCCGAGCTGCAAAAAATGTTCGGCCCCGACAGCGGCATGCCCCTGGCGGGCATGGTGCGGTTTTTGCCGATCGAGCGGACCAACTCGGTGGTGGCGATCTCGTCGCAGCCGCAGTACCTCAGCGAAGTCGGTGACTGGATCCACACCATCGACGAAGGCGGCGGCAACGAGCCGCAGATGTACGTCTACGACGTGCGCAACATGAAAGCCACCGACCTGGCCAAGTACCTGCGGCAGATCTACGGCACGGGCGCAATCAAGGACGACACCCCGGCCAAAGTCGCCCCCGGCCTGCGCACCGCGACCTTGTCTTCGCCCGGCACCAACAGCACCTCCGGCAGCACGCCGGGTGGCCTGAGTAACACCCTCAACAACAACCAGCCTGCCGCTGAGGATGAGGAGCAAGCGCCCGACGCCGAGCAGGACGACGCCGAACAGGGCGCCACCGAAGACGCCCCAACCAAAAGCCTCGACGCCGGCACGCGTATCACCGCGCAGAAAAGCAGTAACCAACTGCTGGTACGCACCCGTCCGGTGCAGTGGAAAGAGATCGAATCGGCGATCAAACGCCTCGACAACCCGCCGCTGCAAGTGCAGATCGAGACGCGCATCCTCGAGGTCAAACTCACCGGCGAACTGGACCTTGGGGTGCAGTGGTACCTGGGTCGCCTGGCCGGCAATTCCACCAGCACCACCGTGGGCAACACCGCCGGCAGCCAAGGCGCGTTGGGCGGTGGCGGGGCAGGGCTGGGG